>NZ_BAABJO010000001.1:0-104404 GCF_039543345.1 Pseudonocardia adelaidensis
ACAAAAACTGGCCCTACAATTGCGCCGAGGACGGGGCCTCGACGACTTAATGTTCAAACTGGCACAAAACCAGTCCATGAACAAGCTCGACACACTGTTGAGTTCTCAAGAGACACCCGCACACCATCGTCCGCCGTTAGGCGTCCTTCTGGGGCTGTTCCCCCACTGTACACCTCCCGATCCGAGTGGATCCGGGGGGCCCCTGTGAGGGGGGCGGTCAGCGGGCCCTGTTGACCGAGGCTCTCAGGCCTTCGTTCTGTCCGGTGTCTCGCTGACGAAGAGAAAGTTACGCGACGGCTTCCGGGCCAGTCAAATCGCCCCCCTCGTGACGCGCTGACCAGCGAGAACCGGCCTCCAGACGTCACTCACCGTGCCTGTCGGACACACCGGGCGCGACGAACGGTCAGTCGTCGCGGGGCCCGCCGGCGGCCTCGCCGCCGCCGTCAGCATCCCTCCGACCTGCGGAGACGGCCTCGGAACCCGCCGCGGCACGGGTTCGGCCGGCCTCGTCGGCGGTCCCGGTGACCTCTTTCGTGTGAGCTGGCTCATTCGCGATCTCGTCGCTGTCCGCGACGAGCGGCGGCCTCCCCGTCGCCAGGCGGCGGAGCATCGCGTTGTACGCGTCGAGCTCCGCGTCGCCGTGGACGTCCGCCTGTCGATCAGCGCGCCGCGCCGACCGTTCGTCCTGGCGCGACCACTGGATGAGCAATGCGATCACCACGATGAGCAGCGGAATCTCGCCCGCAGCCCAGGCGAGCCCGCCGCCGAGCCGCTGGTCGACCAGCACGTCGGGCACCCAGGGCAGGGCGAGACCGCGGTAGTAGTCCCCGCCCAGCGCGGTCTTGCCGCTCATCACCGCCACCCCGAAGAAGGCGTGGAACGGCACCGAGGCGAACACGAGCCCCATGCGGGCGGCCGGCGGGAGCCGCCTCGGCGCGGGGTCGATGCCGACGATCGGCCAGAAGAACAGCAGCCCCACCAGCAGGAAGTGCACGTTCATGACCTTGTGGGCCCAGTGCTCGGGCAGCGCGGCCGGGAAGAGGCTCGAGAAGTACAGGGCGTAGTAGCTGCCGACGAAGAGCGCGAGCGTCACCAGCGGATGCGTGAGGACGCGCGCGACGGGCGAGTGCACGGCCGCCAGCAGCCACTCGCGCGGCCCGGGCGCCCCGGCACGCCCCGCGGGCGGCAGCGCCCGCAGCGCGAGCGTCACCGGCGCCCCGAGCACCAGCAGGATCGGCACCAGCATGTTGAGGATCATGTGCTGGCCCATGTGGACGCTGAACATCGCAGGCCCGTACCGCCCGATGCCCGAGCTGGTGGCGATGAGCAGGGCGACACACCCGCTGAGCCACGCCACCGTGCGTCCGGTGACCCACCGGTCGCCGCGGCGGTGCAGCCTGCGCACGCCCAGCAGGTAGACGGCGGCGAGGACGATCGCGGCGGTCCCGAAGATCAGGTCGAAGCGCCAGTCGAACGCGAGCCGGGCGAGCGTCGGCGGCCCGGAGAGGTCGTACCCGATCACGACCTCCGTGCGGGAGGGCGCAGCGGCGCCGGTGTCCGGTGGCGCCGTGCGGCCCAGTGCCACGGCGACCCCGATCGTCGCGAGCATCAGGAGCACCTCGACCCCGCCGAGGCGCATCAACGCCGTGGGCTCACCGCGCGCGGCGGCGGCGACCGACGATCGCCGGTGCAACGCCCCCATCGCGCCGAGCCCGAGCAGCGCCCCGGCCTTGACCAGCACCAGGGTGCCGTACGTCGACCCGACGAGCGCACCGAGCGGGATCCGGACGAGCGCGTTGACCACCCCGGTGGCCGCGACCACGAGCCAGCAGGCGAAGGCGACCCGCGAGTAACGCGGCACCGCGGTGGCGAGCGCCTCGAGGCGGTCGGGCCCGCGTGCCGCGGCGAGCACCAGCACGGCGACGAGCCCGCCCACCCACACCGACGCCCCGAGCACGTGCAGCACCAGGCTGTCGGAGGCCAGGTCGTGGGCGCCGCCGGTGGACGAGTGCCCGGTGAACATCACCGGGAGCGGCCCGAGCAGTGCGATGCCGAAGAGGACGGCGGTCCAGCCCCACGTCAGCACCGTGCGGCAGCCGACGAGGACCAGCACGGCCACGAGCGCCGTGACGGCCCACGTGGTGGCCGGCTCCAGGCGGGGCAGGAGATCCAGGACGGTTGCCGGGTCGAGCAGCTGCTCCACCGGGCGGCCGAGCGCGTCGGCCATGCTCAGCGGCACCATCAGCACCGCGGCAGCGGTCCAGCCTGCCGCCGTCCAGGAGGCCGCGCGCAACGCGCGGTACCCGGCGACGTCGAGGTAGCCCGAGCGCTGCGGGGGCACGAGGAACGCCGCGAGCAGCACGGCCCCGATCGTCAGGACCATGCAGACCTCGGCGACGGCCCGCATCGCCGGCAGCCCGACCACGGTGAGCGTGCCCGGGTCCGGCAGGCCGAGCGCCACCGCCGGCCGGGCCCCCGAGAGCGCGGTGAGGCCGGCCGCGACGAGCACGGCGATCATCCCGCCGACACCGACGAGGCCTGCCACCTCGGCGGCCGGCCGGGTGGACGGCTGTGGTGTGGCGGGCCTGACGGACGCGTGGGCCATGCGACCAGGCTATGCCGTGGCGCGCGCGGGAGGCGCCGGCGCCACTGCGAGACTGCGCGCCGTGGAGACGCGCCCGGACGATGCGACGGGGCGGCTGCTGCGCGCCGCGACCGACCGGAACGGCACCGGGCCGCTCGCGTGGACGGCGAGCCCGCTGGCGAGCGCCACCCGGGTGCTGGACGTCTGCTGCGGCTCCGGTGCGCTGGCCGGGGAGCTCGGGGGCCGCTGGGTCGGGGTCGACCCGGCGCCGGGGCCGGCCGCGGGACGGGTCGTCGCCGGAACGCCGACCGCGCTGCCGCTGCGCGACAACGCGGTGGACGGCGCGGTCCTGCTGCTCGCCCTCCCCCGCGGCCCCGACCTCGACGCCGTCTTCGCCGAGCTGCGGCGCGTGCTGCGCCCCGCGGGCACGCTCGTGGTCGTCGTGCCGTCGGCGAGCCCGCGCTCGCTCGCGGAGCTGCGGACTGCGGCCGTGCACCGCAGCGGCTGGGTGCACCGCTCCGCCCTCGACCGGGCGGGGTGGTTGCTCGCGGCGGCCGACTTCGCGGTGCTGGGCGACGACCGCGGCACCTTCACCCTCCCCGTGCCCGATGCCGCTGCCGCGCACGCGCTGGTGGCCGACCTGCCGTCGGCGGGGTGGTGGCCGCCGGAGGTTCCCGCGGACGTCCGGGAGCGGCTGGCGGCGGGGCTCGCCCGGCGGGCCGGTCCCCGGCAGGTGCTCCCGGTTCCGCTGCGGAGGCTGGTGGCGCGCCGCTGACCTCGTGTCCCGGACCCTAGGAGGGTGTGGTGTTGGCGGCTGAGCCGACGACGACCGGGGTGTCGTCCTCGGCGGCGGCGCCTTCCACGAGGTCGGCGACGATGCAGGTGATGTTGTCCGGGCCGCCGCCCGCGTTGGCACGGGCGATGAGCTCCGCGACGGCCGCCGCGGGCTCGGCCACGGTGGCGAGGATCTCGCCCAGCTGGGCGTCGTCGAGCACCGCGGTGACGCCGTCGGAGCAGATGAGGTACCGGTCGCCGGACACGCCGTCGACGTGGAACAGGTCCGGTTCCGGGGTGTTGCCCTCCTGGAGCGTCTTGACCAGCCAGGACCGGCGCGGGTGCGAGGCCGCCTCCGCCTCCGAGATGCGCCCCTCGTCGACGAGGGACTGCACGAGCGTGTGGTCCCTCGTGAGCCGGTGCAGCTGGCCGTCCCGCAGGAGGTAGGCGCGCGAGTCACCGAGGTGGAGGACACCGATCCGGGCGCCGTCGGCCAGGAACGCGACCACGGTGGAGCCCGTGCCGCGCAGGTCCGGGTTCTGCTGGGCCAGCTCGGTGAGCCGCGTGGCCGCGTCCTCGACCGTCTCGCGCAGGGCGGCGAGCAGGTCCAGCTCGGCGAGCTCGACACCGCGCAGCCGCGCGTCCAGGTCCAGCATGGCCGAGATCGCCACCGCGCTCGCGACCTCCCCGTGGGCGTGCCCACCCATCCCGTCCGCCACGGCCAGTATCCGCGGGCTCGTGACGGCCGAGTCCTGGTTGTTCTCCCTGCGACGACCCACGTCGGAGCCGACCGCGGAGCGCAGCGTCGGTGGCATGGGCCCACCCTCTCACGCTGTGAACCGGCTTCACAACACCGGGTGCCGTGAACTACCTTCATCGACATGGCAGCGGACCCGACCGTCAGCACGGGCGACATCGCTCGCCTCGGGCGCGTCGGCCGGGCCGCCGTCAGCAACTGGCGCCGTCGCCACGACGACTTCCCCGCCCCGGTGTCCGGCACCGCATCCAACCCCCGGTTCGCGCTCTCCGAGGTCGAGGAGTGGCTGCGGCGCAACGGCAAGCGCTACCGGCTCTCGGCCGCCGACCGGGCGTGGCAGCGGTTGCTCTCCGACGGCGCCGACTTCCTGCTGCCGGAGCGGCTCGCCGCGGCGGGCGCGTACCTGCTCGACCGCCACCGCCCGGAGCTGGCCCGCCTCCTGCCCGGCGCCGCGCCGCCGACCCTCGACGATCCCGAGCTGGCCGCCCTGCTCGACGAGGTCGTTGCCCGCCACGGACCGGCAGCGGCCTACGAGAACCTCTGCGGCCGGTACCGGCGGCCTGCGGGCGAGCCGCCGGACGGGCTCGCCACGGCCATGGCGCGCATCGCGCTGCCCGACGGCGGGCGCGTCCTCGACCCGGCATGCGGCACCGGCGCGCTGCTGCTGGTCACCGGGATCGACGGGGCGCGCGGGCAGGAGGCCGACCCGGCGACGGCCCGGATCGCCGCCACGCGGCTGCTGCTCGCGGGCTCGCGCACCGCGCCGGTCGCGGTCGCCGACGCGCTGCGCCACGACGCCTTCCCCGGCGAGGAGTTCGACGCGGTCGTCTCCGCCCCTGCCGTCGTCGACCGCACCTGGCCGCACGACGCGCTCGCGGGCGACGCGCGGTTCGCCCACGGCCTGCCGCCGCGCACCGAGCCCGAGCTGGCCTGGGTGCAGCACGGCCTGGCACATGTGCGGCCGGGAGGACGGGTCGTGCTGAGGCTCCCCGCCGCGGTCGCGTCCCGCAGGCCGGGCCGCCGCATCCGGGCCAACCTCCTGCGCGCGGGCGCGCTGCGCGCTGTGCTCGCCATCGAGGACGAGACGCGGTCCACGGACGTCTGGGTGCTGCGCAGGCCGGCGGCGGGCGACCAGGTTCCGTCGCGCGTCCTCATCGCCCGCAGCCACGCGGACGCGGTGGCGGAGCTGTGGGAGGCGTTCGCGTCCGGGCGGGCCGTCGGCGAGGGGGCGCGGGCCGTTCCGGTCGTCGAGCTGCTCGACGACGACGTCGACCTCGGCCCGGAGCGCCACCTGCAGCGCCGCGCATCCGCCGAGGCCTGCCGCCGGGTGGCCGAGCTGCTCGCCACCGGGCCCGCGGGCCTGCCCGCGCTGCGGCCTGCCGACGCCGTGCGCGGCCGGCCGGCCGCCACCATCGCCGAGCTGGCCCGCCGCGGTGTGCTGACCGTGCGCCACGCGCCGCGCGACACCGCCCCACCGGAGCCGGGCGACGGGGGTGTCGCGGTGCTCACCGTGTCGGACCTGGCCACCGGCACCATCCCGACCGGCCGCGCCGCCGCCGCGTCCAGCCGGATCCGGGTGCGGGCGGGCGACGTCGTCGGGGCGCCGATGGGGCGCGCCCGCGTCGCCGACCGGCCCGCGGTGCTCGGCCCGGCGCTCGCCGTCTACCGGATGGACCCCGACCAGCTCGATCCCGAGTACCTCGCCGGCATCCTGCGCTCGACACCCTCCCCGGGCGGCGCGTCGAGCCGCTACGGCCACCGCGTGCGCGTCCCGCTGCTGCCGATCGGCGAGCAGCGGGCGCTGGGCCTGGCGTTCCGCGGCCTGCTCGACGCCGCCGACGAGGCACGGGCCGCCGCCGAACGGGCCGAGACCCTGCTCCGGCTGGGCGGCGAGGGGCTCGTGGAGGGCTGGCTGCGTCCCGGCCAGGAGGGTCCGGAACAACTCCGGCCGTAGCGAGCGGCGTCCAGGTGGTGTCATCGCAAGGCGGACGTTCGCGCCGATACCGCTGTTGTACCGGTGCGGACGTCCAACGCGGCGAGGGCGCCGCCCGGGCGTCGCGCAGTAGGCCCGAGTCTGTTCAGGGCACTCCTGGCAGCGGCCGGGTGCGCACTCCTCACGCGGTGGTGACGAGCTCCATCAGGTGCCGGCGGAGTCGGCCGAAGGCGTCGCTCGAGCGCGTGCCGAGCTGGGTGCGCGGGTGCTCGAGCGGCACGTCGACGATCTCCTTCACCCGGCTCGGGGCGCGGCCGAGTACGACCACCCGGTCGGCGAGGTAGACCGCCTCGTCGATGTCGTGGGTGACGAGCACGACCGTGATCCCGAGCTCGCGGCGCACCCGCAGGATCAGGTCCTCCAGGTCGAACCGGGTCTGGGCGTCGACCGAGGCGAAGGGCTCGTCCATGAGCAGCATGTCCGGCTTCTGGGCGAGTGCGCGTGCGATCGCCACCCGTTGCTGCATGCCCCCGGAGAGCTGCCACGGGTAGCTGCGGCCCACGTCGCCCAGGCCCACGGCCTGGAGCACCTCCCGGATCCGGGCCTCCCGCTGCCGCTTCTCGACGCCTGCGACCTTGAGCGGCACGGCGACGTTGCGGTTCACCGAGAGCCACGGGAACAGCGAGCGGCTGTAGTCCTGGAAGACGACGCTGAGCCGGTCCGGGACCGCCTGGAGCGGTGTTCCCTCGAACCGGACCTCGCCGGAGGTCGGGCTCAGCAGCCCGCTGAGGCAGCGCAGGAGGGTGGTCTTGCCGCACCCGCTCGGCCCCACGACGCAGACGAACTCGCCCACGGCGACGTCGAAGGAGACGTCGGCGATTGCGACCCGCTCGGTGCGCTGCCCGGCGTTGTAGGTCTTCGCGAGTGCGCGGACCGACAGCATCGCCTCGTCGGCCGGACGCGGCGGCCCGCCGCGGATCACCTCGGATTGCGACACGGGCTAACCCTTCTGCTCGACGGCGCGGGCGCCGAGGTACCACGCCAGCACGACGCGCTCGACGGCGATGAAGAGGAACGTCAGCGCGCTGCCGACGACGGCCAGGACGATGATGCCGGTCCACATCTCGGTGATGGCGAAGCGCTGCTGCGCCTCGAGGATGAAGAAGCCGATGCCGGACCGGGACGCGACGAGCTCGCTGACCACCATCATGATCACGGAGATCTGCAGGCTGTTGCGCAGGCCCGCCATGATCTGCGGCATCGCTCCCGGCAGGACCACCGTCCGGACGGTGCGCACCGCGGACATGTGCATGACCTTCGCGGTGTCGAGCATGACCGGGTCGATGCCGCGCATCCCGTCCAGGGTGTTGAGCAGCGTTGGCCAGATCGCGGCGAGGACGATCACGGCGATCTTCATCGGGGAGCCGATGCCCATCACCGCGATGATCGCCGGCAGCATCGCCGCCGTCGGGATCACGTAGACGAAGTACAGGACCGGGGAGACGGCGTGCCCGACGCGGTGGAACTTCCACAGCAGCGCACCGATCCCGATGCCCAGCAACCCGGCGGCCGGGTAGCCGATCGCGAAGTTCCCCAGGCTCGACCACAGCTCGCGCCGGGCGTCCCCGACGATCCAGAGCTCGTAGAGCTGCGTCACGATCTTCTGCAGCGGCGGGAAGAACGTCGACCGGCTGCCGGCGGACAGCACCCACCACAGCACCAGGACCAGGGCGAAGAACCACAGCCGCCAGATCCTGGTCACGTCTCACACCCCCTTCGCCGCGTCGTTGCGCTGGCTCTCGTGCCAGTGCAGCAACCGGTGTTCGAGCTGGGTGAACGCGCTCGTCACGGCCACCCCGGCGGCGCCGGTGACGAGGATGAACGCGTAGGTCGCCGGCAGCCGGTCCGGGCCTGCGTTGACGGAGGTCAGGATGGAGAGTCCGAGGCCGTCGGCTCCACCGATCAGCTCCGCGATGATCGTCAGGATGAGCCCGACGGCGGCGGCGACCCGCACTCCGGTCGCGATGAACGGGGCGGCGCTGGGCAGCGTCACGACGACGAACTTGCGCAGGCCGCGCAGCCGGAGCACCACCGCGGTGTCGCGCACGACGGGGTCGACGGCACGGGCCCCGTAGATGGTCTGGATCGTCAGTGGCCAGAACACCCCGAACGCCACCAGGAAGACCTTCATCTCCAGCGTGGCGCCCCACACGACGATCGCCAGCGGCAGGATCGCGATCACGGGAACCGTCTTGAGGAACTCGATCACGGGGATGACGCTGAGGTAGGCGAACCTGTTGAGGCCGAGCAGCGTGCCCACGGCGATCGCCAGCGAGCCACCGATGAGCAGGCCGAGTGCCCAGCCGCCCATGGTGTCCCCGACCGCGGTCCACAGGTCGGCGGACTGCAGCTGGCGCCCCAGTTCGGCCACGGTGGCCGTCATGCTGGGGAACGAGGTGGGATCGAGCGCCCCCGACACGCTGACGTACTCCCAGGCCGCGAGCACCGCGAGGACGACCGCGACCCTGGCCGTGACCTTGAACCAGGTGGTGTCGCGCATGGTCACGGGGAACCTGCGCCGGCCTGCCAGACCAGGTCGGCGGGGTCGACGGTGCTGTTGATCGCGCCCTGCTCGGCCATCAGGTCCTGGATCGCGGCGATGGAGTCGAGGTTGACCTCCGGCACGTAGTTGGTCGGGATGATCTGCGCCTGCGCCTGCTCGGGGGTGAGGTCGAGCTGCTCGACGAGCGTGGCGAGGGCCTCGTCCTCGTGATCCTTGGCGTACCCGATCGCCTCCGCCATGGCGTCGTGGAAGCCCTGCGCCACCGCGGCGTTCCCCTCCAGGTACTGGGCGGTGGCCGCGTAGCAGTAGACGGTGCCGTTCGGGAACAGGTCCGAGCTCGGGTGGGCGAGCACGACGGCGCCGGCGTCGAGGGCCGTCTCGAGGTACGGCGACGTGATCACCGCGGCGTCCACCCGCCCGTCGGCGAGGGCCTGCGGCATCTGCGGGAACGGCATGGCGATGTACTCGGTGCCGGTTGCTCCGGCGTCGTCGATGAGCTTCTTCGCGCCGATCAGGTTGATGCTGGCCAGCTGGACGACCGCGACCGACTTGCCGGACAGGTCGTCGAGGGAGTCGATGCCGCTGCCGGCGGCCGCGACCAGGGCGCTGGCATCGCGCTCGGGGCTGATCTGGCCGTCGACCGGTGCCACGCACTTGACCGGCGTCCCTTCCCGGTTCGCGTTGATGAGCACCGGTGTGGTGACGAACCCGAAGTCGGCCTGCTCGGCGAGCAGCGAGGCGACGACGGGGACGGGCGAGGCGGAGCGCTGCAGCTCGACCTCTATCCCGCGCTTGGCGAACATGCCCTTCTCCATCCCGAGGAAGAGCACGGCGTTCGGGGTGAAGGGAACGATGTTGACGGTGATCTCGGTCGATCCCGGGGTGGAACCACCGCCACCACCACACGCGGCTGCGACGACCATGACGGCCGCCAGCGCCACCGCTTTCACACCGTTGTGCATGCGGGCCTCCGGGAAGCGTCGTTGCTGGGCACGCATTTCTGATCGCTTGCGAGGTGAAGGCCACACTATGGCGACGACCCACAGATGTCCACGCATGCGGACTTGTCCGAAAGATGATTCCGCAGGATCGAACAATCAGCTCGGTGAGCGCAGCCGCTCCAGCACCAGCTCGGCCCCGCGCTGCACGACCGGCGCGAACGCTCGTATCCCGTCCGGGGTCCCGATTCGGCTGCTCGGTGCGGCGACCCCCAGCCCGGCCAGCGGCTGACCGATGGTGTCGCGCAGCGCCACGGCCACCGCGCAGACGCCGTCGGCGCTCTCCTCCCAGTTGAGCGCGAAACCGCTGGCGCGGATCTCGGCGAGCTCGGCGCGCAGCCGTGCCGGATCGGTGGTTGCGGCGGAGGTGGTGGCGGGTGGCAGCTCGTCGCCGGGGTAGCGCCGCTCGATCTCGGCGTCGGGCAGGCCCGCGAGGATCGCCTTGCCGACGGCGGAGGCGTGGGCGGGGCGCACCACCCCCGTGCGGTTCCCGACCCGCACCGAACGAGGGCTCTCCGCGCAGTCCACGAACCGGATCATCGGCCCTTCGAGGATGGCGAGGCTCGCCGTCTCCTGGGTCTCCTCGCGGAGCTGTTCGAGCACCGGGCGGGCGACGCGGACGATGTCGATGCGGCTCACCGCCGCCAGCCCGATCTCGTAGAGCGCGGGGCCGGGGCGGTACGCGCCGTTGGGCCGGTCCTGCATGACGAAGCCGCGCCGCCGCAACGCCGTGAGCAGCCGGTGAGCCGTCGACCGGGCCACCCCGAGCAGGTCGGCCGCCTCCGCGACCCGCAGCGCTTGGCGCTCACCGATCAGCTGCAGCAGCCACAGGGCGTTGTCCACCGACGTGGTCGTCGGAGCCTCGTTCGACATGGCGGAACTGAATACCACCACATCCCTCGCTGTGGGTCGTCCCGTGCCCCGGGCCAGCGCGTGGAAGGCTGACCGCGACCCGCGTGGGAGCAGGAGGGACCGTTGCTCATCGCCGACCGCTACGACATCGACGACCTCCCCGTGGGGCGGGGCGGGATGGGTGCGGTCCACCACGGCCTCGACAGGCACCTCGGGCGGCGGGTCGCCGTCAAGTTCCTGCACCTGCCCGGCGGCTCCGAGGAGCAGCGGGAGCGGTTCGTGCGCGAGGCGCGGATCCTCGCCCGGCTCGAGCACCCCGGCGCTCCCATCCTGTACGACCTCGGCACGCACGAGCACCGGATGTTCCAGGTCATGCAGTTCGTCGACGGCGTGACGGTGGCCGACGTCGTGGCCGAGCACGGGCCGCTGCCGCCGGGTTGGGTGGCCGCGATCGGGGCGCAGGCCGCGGCCGTACTGGCCGCCGCGCACGGCCTCGAGATCGTGCACCGCGACCTCACCCCGTCCAACCTCATGCTCCGCCCGGACGGCAGCGTCGTCGTGCTCGACTTCGGCCTGGCCGTTCTCGCGGGCGCGGTGCGGTTCACGCGGATGGGCCAGATCTTCGGCACCCCGTCCTACATGGCGCCCGAGCAGGTGCAGCACGGCGTGGTCGATGCGCGCAGCGACCTGTACGCGCTGGGCTGCGTGCTGCACGAGCTGCTCACCGGCGCGCAGCTCTTCGCCGGCCGGACGGCGTACGCGATCTTCGAGCGGCAGGTGCGCGAGGCGCCGGGGCCGCTGCCGGGCGCACCTGCGGCACTCGCGCGCGTGGTGCTCGACCTGCTCGCCAAGGACCCGGCCGACCGACCACCCGACGCCGCCGTGCTGCACGACCGGCTCGCCCCGCTCGCCGTCGACCTCCCACCGCTGCCTGGCTTCCTCGCCCCCGATCCGGGGCCGGGTCGGCGCTACGCCTGCGTGTGGGGCCGCACGGGATAGCGCGCACCCATCTCGGCCGACGCACCCCGTCTCGGCTGACGCCACCCGTCGACGGGGGCGGGGAGCGACAAGGGGTGCGTCGGTTCAGGAACCGGTGTAGAGGATCGCGTCCACCTCGATGTCGAAGCCGGAGAGGGCGATCGGGAGGGTTGTACGCACCGGGGCGTTCTCCGCGCCGAAGAACTCGGAGAAGAGCGCGTTCATCGCCGCGAAGTCGCCGAAGTCGCGCAGGTAGACGCCCACCCGCACGGCGTCGGCCAGCGACGCCCCGGCCGCCTCTGCCGTCTTCTGCAGGTTGGTGAACGCCTGGCGGGCCTGCTCCTCGAACGAGCCGCGGACCGGCGTGCCGTCGGGCCGCGTCGGGACGGCCCCCGCGAGGTAGACGTGATCGCCTGCGACGACGGCCTGGGAGTACGGGCCTCCGGGCGGTGCGGCATCGGGGGTGCTCACGGCGCGCTTGGCCATGGGTGTCGGTCCTTCCTCTCGTTCAGAAATAGGTGCGCACCGCGCCGACCACGGCGTCGGCGTCGTCGAGCAGCGGGATGAGCGGCCACTTGTCGAAGACGGTGCACGGGTGGGACAGGCCGAGGACGACGACGTCGCCCACGGCGAGCTCGCCCTCGTGCCGGACGAAGGCGTGCTGGTCGTTGAGCTTCCCGACCACTGAGCCGGGCAACGGCCCGGCGGGGCCGCGGAGCGGGATCGGCAGGTCGGCGTCGTACGCGGCGTCGCGCTTGCCGAACCCGCAGATCGCGAGGCCCGGCTCCGGGGTGGAGAGCACGTACGCCCACAGCTCCAGGGCCGGGCGCAACGCGCCGAGCGGGTTGTGCGCACCGGCCGCGAACGGCGAGACGCGCTCGTACATCCCGTGGTCGTGGGTGAGGTAGCCGCCCGAGCGCACGACCTTCCGCACCGGCCGGGACAGCGCCGGGAGCGCCTCCCACGCGGCGACCACCCGGTCCGGGTAGGCCGACCCACCGGCGGTGAGCACGAGCTCGGAGCGGTCGCCTGCGAGGCCGTCGAGGTCGGCGACCAGCGCGGCGAGGTCGGCGGCGAACCGGTCCACGCGGGCGACGGACTCCGCAGCGCGGTCCTGCGGGTAGACGCCCTCGAAGCACTCCACCCCGGCCAGGTCGAGACCGGGCGCGGCGGCGACGCGGCGGGCCACCGCGAGCGCCTCGTCGCGGGACCGGGCACCGGCCCGGCCGCCGGGCACCCCGAGCTCCACGAGCACGGACAGCGGCCGCGGCCGGTCGCCGAGCACGGCAGCCATCCGATCGACGCCGCCGACGCTGTCGGCGAGGACGTACCCGTCCAGGTCCGGGTCGGCGGCGGCGAGCCAGCTCAGCCCCGGCCCGTCGACCACCTCGTTGGCGATCAGCACGCGCGGCACGCCCCAGGAGTGCATGATCCGGGCCTGGGCGACGGTGGCGGCCGTGAGGCCCCACGCGCCCGCGGCGAGCTGGTCGGCGACGAGCTGCGGGCTCATGGTCGTCTTGCCGTGGGGCGCGTGGTCGACGCCCGCGTCGGCGCACCAGCGGGAGAAGAGCGCCGTGTTGTGCTCGAGCGCCGACCGCCGCAGGGTCACCGTCGGCAGCAGCAGGTCCGTCACGTGCCAGCCTGCCGCGCCGACCGTGCCGACCGTGCCCGTGTGGTCGGGCAGGTTGCGGAAGTGCGGGCCGAGCGGTTCGGCGGCACTGCGGGCGAGCCCGGGGAGGGTCGCGGGGAGGGTCATCGAACTCCTGTCCTGACCGGGGCCGTCTCCCGGCACAGCAACGTCGTCACGAACGTGATCAGACCGACGGCCATCCAGTAGAGCGAGACCGGCCAGGTCGCTCCACCGGCCCATGCGACCAGCCCGGTGGCGACGAACGGCGCCAGCCCGCCGGCGATCAACGCGGAGAACTGGTAGCCGATCGAGATGCCGGAGTAGCGGACCTTCGTGCCGAAGAGCTCCGAGAAGAACGCCGGCTGGGTGGCGAACAGCGCACCGTTGGCGACCGCGTAGCCGAGCACCCAGGCGATGAGGATCAGCGGCACGTTCTTCGTCTGCACGAGCGCGAAGAACGGGAACGCCAGCGCCACGTGCAGCCCGGCCCCGAGCAGGTAGACGGGCTTGCGGCCGACGCGGTCGGACAGGGCGCCGTACAGCGGGGTGATCACGAACTGGACGACGGCGGCGAGCATGTTCGCCAGCAGGCCGAGGCTCGCGGCGAGACCGAGGTTGTTCGTGGCGTACGACAGCGCGAACACCGACACCAGGTAGCCGCACACGTTCTCGGCCACCCGCATCCCGATCACCAGCAGGATCGAGCGCCACTCGGTGCGGACCGCCTCGACCACCGGGCGCTTCGCGACCTGCTCGGTGTCCCTGACCCGCTCGAACTCGGGCGACTCCGGGATGCGCAGCCGGATGAAGATCCCGACGAAGATCAGCAGGAACGAGATGAGGAACGGCACCCGCCAGCCCCAGGAGAGGAACTGCTCGTCCCCGAGCGCCTCCGACATCCCGTACATCAGTCCCGTGGCGAGGACCAGCGCGGCCGAGGAGGCCATCTGCGGCCACGCGCCGTAGAACCCGCGGCGCCGCGCGGGGGCGTGCTCGGTGAGCATCAGCACGGCGCCGCCCCACTCACCACCCGCGGCGACGCCCTGCAGGAGCCGCAGCACGACGAGCAGCGTCGGCGCCCACACCCCGATCGCCGCGTGCGTCGGGAGGCAGCCGATCAGGAACGTCGAGACGCCCATCAGGAAGAGCGTGGCGACGAGCGCCGACTTGCGGCCGATCCGGTCGCCGAGGTGCCCGAATATGATCCCGCCGATCGGCCGCGCCCCGAACCCGACCGCGAACGTCGCGAAGGCGGCGAGCGTGCCGACGAGCGGGTCGCCGCTCGGGAAGAACACCTGGCCGAACACGAGCGCGGCCGCCTGGCCGTACAGGAAGAAGTCGTACCACTCGATCATCGCGCCGATGAAGCTGGAGAAGCCGACGCGGCGCAGCGTCGCGCGGTCGGTCTCCACGGTCGCGGACATCCCCCGGAGTCTGCGAGGACGATTGACAACTAGTCAAGATCTTGAACAGACTTTCTTCGTGGATTCACCGGCCGAGCTGCTGCCCGCGCTGGAGCCGATCATGAAGGCGGTGGCCGCCGCCGTCGGCCCGCACTGCGAGGTCGTGCTGCACGACCTGTCTAAGCGCGACATGGAGCACACGATCGTCGCGATCGAGAACGGGCACGTCACCGGCCGCGAGGTCGGCGGCCCGTCCACCAACCGGGGTCTGGAACTGCTCCGGCGCGAGGCGGAGGACCACGACGAGTACGGCTACAGGGGCCGCACCGGCGACGGGCGCGAGCTGCGCTCGTCCTCGGTCTACCTCCACGACGCCGACGGCCGGGTGATCGCGGCCCTCTGCATCAACGTCGACCTCACGCCGCTGCAGGCGGCGCGCGCGGCGCTCGACACCGCGCTGCGCCCGGCCGCCGAGGACTCCCCCGCCCGCGACGAGGAGGTGTTCGCCTCCGACATCAGCGAGGTGCTCGACAAGCTCATCGACGGCGCGATCGCCCGGACCGGGAAGACCGTGGCGCTCATGGACCGCGACGACCGCATCGCCGTGCTGAGGTTCCTCGACGAGCGGGGGGCGTTCTTCGTCAAGCGCGCGGTCGACCGGGTGGCCCGGCGGCTGAACGTGTCGCGGGTGACGGCCTACAACTACCTGGAGCAGGTCCGCGCGGCACCCTGAGCCCTTCCATGTGTGTATATTGTGTGTATGGCTCGTCTGAACGTGTACGTGCCGGACGAGCTCGCCGAGCGAGCGCGAGCTGCGGACCTGAACCTCTCCGCGCTCACGCAGGCCGCCATCACCAACGAGCTGCAGCGCCGGGCAACCGACGCCTGGCTGGCGTCGTTGCCGTCACCGCGCCACCGCGTTTCGCACGGTGCAGCGCTGGCAGCTCTCGACGAGGCGCGAGCCGAGCTCACCGGCGAGTCGGATGACTGACCGCCCGGCCGAGGCCGTGGTCGTGGACGCCTCCGTCTTCGTCGATCTCCTTGCCGGAACCCCACATGCTGCGGCCGCGACGGCCAGGCTCGCCGGCACCTCGATGCACGCTCCGGCCCACGTGGACGCGGAAGTCCTGTCCGCACTCGGGAGGTTGCAGCGTGCCGGTGAGCTGACAGCGACGGAGGTGGAGGCCGGACTCGCGACCCTGGCAGCGGCTCCGATCACCCGGCATTCGGCTCACGAGCTCCTGGCCGGCGCGTGGTCCCGGCGGGCCGACCTGCGTCTGACCTACGCCTTGTACGTCGAGCTCGCCACCCTCCTGCGCGTCCCGCTCCTCACCACCGACCAACGCCTGGCCCGCGCGTCCGGGGCCGCGGAGGCGATCGCCCCGAAAGTCCCGGATCAGGCCTGACCGCTCGCCTTCCGCACGGCCTCGGCCACTGCCGGCGCCACCTGGGGGTCGAAGACCGACGGCACGATGAACTCGGCCGCGATCTGGTCGGCGTGGACGCAGTCGGCGATCGCCGTGGCCGCGGCGAGCATCGCCCCGTCGGTGACCTCGCGCGATCCGGAGTCGAGCAGCCCTCGGAAGAAGCCGGGGAACGCCAGGACGTTGTTGATCTGGTTCGGGAAGTCCGAGCGCCCGGTGGCGACGATCGCGGCGTGCTGCGCGGCCGCGAACGGGTCCACCTCGGGAACGGGGTTGGCGAGTGCGAACACGATCGCGTCGGGCGCCATCGTCGCGACGTGCTCCCCCGTCAGCAGGTGCGGGGCCGAGACGCCGATGAACACGTCGGCCCCGCGCAGCGCGTCGACGAGGCTCCCCCGGACGGCGCGCGGGTTCGTGTGCTCGACGATCCACCGGCGGAACTCGTCCGCACCGGCGTCCTCGGGCCGCAGCACGCCGCGGCGCCCGCACGCGACGATGTCCTCGAACCCCTGCGTGCGCAGCAGCCGGACGATCGCGTGCCCGGCCGCGCCCACCCCGCTCAGCACCACCCGGACCTTCCCGGGCGACTTCCCCACGATCCGCAGCGCGTTGGTGAGCGCCGCCAGCACCACGATGGCCGTGCCGTGCTGGTCGTCGTGGAACACGGGGATGTCGAGCAGGTCCCGCAGCCGCCGCTCGATCTCGAAGCACCGCGGCGCCGCGATGTCCTCCAGGTTGATCCCGCCGTAGACCGAGGACAGGTTCCGCACGATCTCCACGATCGTGTCGACGTCCTGGCTCTCGATGCACACCGGCCACGCGTCGACCCCCGCGAACTGCTTGAACAGCGCCGCCTTGCCCTCCATCACCGGCAGCGCCGCCGCCGGCCCGATGTTGCCCAGCCCGAGCACCGCCGACCCGTCGGTGACGACGGCGACGGTGTTGCGCTTGATCGTCAGCCGGCGGACGTCGTCGGGGTTCTCCGCGATGGCGCGGCACACCCGGGCGACCCCGGGCGTGTACGCGCGCGAGAGGTCGTCCCTGTGCTTGAGCGGCACCTTCGGCGTGACCTCGATCTTGCCGCCGAGGTGCAGCAGGAACGTCCGGTCGCTCACCTTGTGGATCGCCACCCCGGGCAGCACCGAGATCGCCTCGCAGATCCGGTCGGCGTGCGCGCCGTCGATCGCGTCGCAGCTCACGTCGACCACGAGCTCGGTGGCCGTGGAGCCGCTCACGTCCAGCGCGGTGAGCGACCCACCCGCCGCCGAGACCGCCGACGCGATGTCGGCGGCACCACCCGATCCCTTCTTCATGTGCGCGCGGACGGTGATCGAGTAGCCGGGGCTCGTCGCAGCCATGCGGCAACTCTTCCCCCGCACCCGCACCTCCGGCAACGATCGCCCCCGACCACACCCGCGGCCGGTAGCCGCTACGCTCGGGATGCGGTTTCCGGTGGAGCCGCCCACGCCCTCGTAGCTCAGCTGGATAGAGCAAGAGCCTTCTAATCTCTAGGTCGCAGGTTCGAGTCCTGCCGGGGGCACCCTGCTCGGCTGCGCGGCCCACACGCGTCACACACCAATCCTGGTGCTCACACACCAACTGCAGTTGGTGTGTGAGCACTAGCGTTGGTGTGTGAGCCGCTGGCCTCGTTCGCATCAGCCCGGTTGACCGCGCTCCCACCGGGTACGCGGTGCGCGATGGGCGGCGTACGCAACGGACGCATCGCCCGGAAGGGGATGCAGGCCGCGGTCGCGGTACTCGTGGCGGCCGCGTTGTCCGGCTGCGTCGGCGGCTCGCGCAGCGGGACGGACCAGCCCGGCGTGCCGGACGCCGGACGCAATGCCACGCAGCCCGCGCAGAAGGAGTCGATCAACAAGTCCTCGGAGGACGACGTCGCGGCCGCGTTGCGCCGCGGTGACGTCGACGATCCCCAGGGCTGGGCGCGGATCCTGGTCGGCGACCGCCCGTACCCGCCGGGTCAGCCGGGCCAGGACCGGATCCGGCAGGTGCTCGTGGATCACGGCGGGGATCCCGATGAGGTGGACAAAGCACTCGCCGTGGTGGAGCCCTGAGGCCGGCAGACCCAACGGTCCCCACCTTCTGACGCGCGTGTGACTGCGTCCTCCGGCGGCCTCCGAAAGCTGTGCCTCGGGCTCCGTTAGGCCCTGTCCCGGCCCGGTGCGCAGGTCTAGGTTCGGCCCCCTCGATCGGGGGCGGTGGAGCGCCATGGTGCGTTATGAGTACCGGTGCCCGGCCTGCGGGCCGTGGACCGTGGCGCTGCCGATGGGGGCAGCCGACGCGCACCGGACGTGCCCCACCTGCGGAGATCCAGCCCCGCGGCGCTGGTCGGCGCCCCTGCTGAACCGCATGGACCCGACCGTCGCAGGGGAACGGTCTCGCGAGGAGGCGAGCCGGGACGTCCCGGGGGTCGTCACGTCGGTGCCGCCGGCCGCGCGCCGACGTACCCCGTCCGATCCCCGCCAGGCGCGCCTGCCGCGCCCCTGACCCACACCGCCGGTGCCAGCGAGGAGGGTCGAGTCATGGCTCTGGTCGGTCTCCTGTACGTCGGAGCCGTCCTGTTCATCAACGGTCTGCTGCTGCTCGGGGCCGTCGACGGCAGAGCGGCCGCGCCGATCAACCTGTTCGTCGGGGCGCTCCAGGTCGTCACGCCCACGTACCTGATCTTCACGGCGAACGGTGACCCGCGTGCGATCCTCGCGGCGTCGGGGCTGTACCTGTTCGGGTTCACCTACCTCTACGTGGGCATCAACCTGCTCGCCGCGCTCGACACCAACGGCGTCGGCTGGTTCTCGCTGTTCGTCGCGATCGCTGCGCTCGGCTACTCGTACGCGAACTTCGCGATCCTCGGCGATCGCCCGTTCGGCGTCATCTGGCTCTACTGGGCATTCCTGTGGGCCTTGTTCTTCCTCGTGCTCGGCCTCAAGCACGAGTGGCTCACGAGGTACACGGGATGGGTCACGATCATCCAGGCCTGGGTGACGGCCGCGATCCCGGCGTTCCTGCTGCTCACCAACCTGTGGCGCTACCAGGACGGGATCGCGATCGGCCTCGCCGTCGGCGGGGTCGTCGTGTTCGGAGCCCTCTACGCGTTCATCCACCCGCGCGCGCCGGGCGCACCGGCGGCGACCCCTTCCCCAACCGCCCACCCGGCGGCGGGTTGATCACCAGAATCCACGAAGGAGAGCTGCGATGCCGGATGTGGTATTCAGCGTTGACCAGGCGAAGTCGATGCGTGATCAGGCGGTGCCCGGTCACAACCGGTGGCACCCGGACGTGCCCACCGCGGTGATGGTCCGGCCCGGGCAGCAGATCCGGGTCGAGTGCCGCGAGTGGACCGACGGCCAGCTCGGCAACAACGACTCGGCCGACGACGTGCGCGACGTGGATCTGACCCGCGCGCACATGTTGAGCGGCCCGATCGGGGTGGAGGGCGCCGAGCCCGGTGACCTGCTCGTCGTCGACCTCCTCGACCTGGGCCCGGTGCAGCCCCCGCAGGAGTACGGCGACGCGCCGGGCCAAGGCTGGGGCTACACCGGCGTCTTCGCCAAGAACAACGGCGGCGGCTTCCTCACCGACTACTTCCCCGACTCCGTGAAGGCGATCTGGGACTTCGCCGGCCAACAGGCCACATCGCGGCACCTTCCGGGGATCCGCTACACCGGGATCACCCACCCCGGGCTGCTCGGCACGGCGCCGTCGGCCGAGCTGCTGGACCGCTGGAACCGCCGGGAGCGGGCACTGATCGACACGGACCCGAACCGGGTTCCGCCGCTCGGGCTGCCGCCGCTCGAGCAGAACGCGCTCGCCGGAACGGCGACGGGAACGGAGGCTCAGGCGATCGCCCGCGACGGCGCCCGCACCGTGCCGGCCCGGGAGAACGGCGGGAACCAGGACATCAAGAACTTCACCCGGGGATCGCGCGTCTTCTTCCCGGTGTTCGTCGACGACGCGAAGCTCTCCGGCGGCGACCTGCACTTCAGCCAGGGCGACGGGGAGATCACGTTCTGCGGCGCCATCGAGATGGGTGGCTTCATGGACTTCCACATCGACCTGATCAAGGGAGGCATGGAGACCTACGGCATCACGACGAACCCGGTGCTCATGCCGGGCAACGTGGAGCCGCGGTACTCGGAGTTCCTGACCTTCGTCGGGGTGTCGGTGGACCGGGAGTCCGACGAGAACTTCTACATGGACGCCACCGTCGCCTATCGGCGCGCGTGTCTGAACGCGGTGGAGTACCTGAAGAAGTTCGGCTACTCCGGCGAGCAGGCATACCTGCTGATCGGTTCCGCGCCGATCGAGGGCCGGATCAGTGGGATCGTCGACATCCCGAACGCGTGCTGCTCGCTCTACCTGCCGACGGCGATCTTCGACTTCGACGTGAAGCCGTCGGCGGCCGGGCCGGCTCGCCAGGATCGGGGTCAGTGCGCGATGACGTCCTGATCTGCTTCGCGGCCTCGGGTCCGCGGCTCAGGCGGCGCCGTCGGTCGGCCGCAGATCCGCGGGCACCGCGGGCCGGGCGGTGACGGTGACGGCGCCGCCGCAGTTCCAGCACGTGGGCTCGGCCGCGACGTCCCGCCCTTCCACGTCGCAGTCACCGCAGGACCAGTGGGCCATGATCTGGACGTTCACGGGTGCCTCCCATCACGCTCCGGGCGGCACCACGCACTCGTGTCGCTCGCCGTTCGCCTCTACCAGGTCAAATGCGAACACGCGGGAAAGGTTACGGTCGGTTCACCGATCGCACATTTCGGGAAGAACCGCGGGTCAACGGACGCCGCGGAGGGCTTCACTCAGCGCTGGGACGACGACCCGTCCCCTCGTCAAGCCCCGGTGACCCAGGTCTCCCACGCCCCCGAGCTGCGCAGCGCGCCGTCCGGGATCCCCGCATCGGCGAGCGCGCCGGGGTGGAGCAGCTCGTAACGCTGGTTGTAGGCCGTGGCGCGGTCGGCGGGCAGCAGCATCCACGGCGCGAGCGCGTACTCGATCCGGAGCTCGACCACCCAGTCCGAGTAGCGCGGGATCAGCTCACCGCGGACGAGGCCGCGCTCGAGCAGCCCCCGCCACAGCAGGGCCGTCTCCCGGCACGCCTCGGGGCCCCGCTCGGGCGGGGTGACGGCGGTGGTCTCGATCCGCCGGGGCAGCGACATCATCGTGGTGACCGCGAACATCCACGGCAGCCCGAGGACGCGGCACAGGTGGGCCCGGCGCGACCCCGCGCTCACCGCGTACAGCGGGCCGGCCGGGCCGGGGATCCGCAGCAGCTGCACGGCCCCGGACTCGCTGTGCGCGCCGAAATGCCGGGTGAGGTACGCCGGCACGTCCGCGTACCCGACGGCGAGCAGCTCGGCCGTGCGCTCGGGGAGCCAGCGGTCGGGCTCGTCACCGTCGCGGTCGAACCGGCCCCACACCACGTCGGGGGTGCGCACCACGGCCTGCGTCCGCACCCACTCGACCGCCTTCGTGCAGGCCCAGGAGTCGCCGGGCGCGAACAGGTCGGGGAGCTGCGGTTCCTCGTCCTGCAGCCGCGCCGCACGCGCCGCGACCTCGTCCTGGACCCCGTCGCGCGGGACGCTGCGGCGCAGGCTGTCGATCTCGGCCACGATCTCGACGATGAGCTCCGGGCGCGCCATGAACGCGGCGGCGGCCTGCTCCTCGGTGACGTGGGGCGTCGCGGCGGGCGTGAACGCGCACAGCCGGGGCAGCCGGGACGGCGGGGGCGCACCCCGCCACGTCACCTCGGCGAGTCCCGGCCGCGTGCTCCACCTCCCGAGCTCGTCGGCCACGACGGCGGGGTGGGCGGCCCATCCGCGCACGGCGGGCGCGTCCGGCTCGTCGCCGGAGCCCGGGCGGGCGATCGGTTCGGCGTCGAACCGGCCGGACAGCTCCCACCGCACGTTCCAGCGGGCGGCGTCGGTGCCGTTCTCCTCCGCCACTGCGGCGGCGCGGCGGGTCATGTCGGCGCCCATGACGTGCACCTGGCCGCGGTCGCGAGCGGCCCGCAGCTCGGAGAGGGTGCGACGAGCCGGCCCCTCGCCGTCGGGCAGCACCATCGTGTCGATCTCGGCCCGCCGGGGATCGTCCTGCA
The DNA here is from genome assembly GCF_039543345.1 of Pseudonocardia adelaidensis. Classification (NCBI taxonomy): domain Bacteria; kingdom Bacillati; phylum Actinomycetota; class Actinomycetes; order Pseudonocardiales; family Pseudonocardiaceae; genus Pseudonocardia; species Pseudonocardia adelaidensis. Next base: position 22,006 of record NZ_BAABJO010000001.1, read on the forward strand.
GGTGCTGCTGGCGCAGCAGGTTCCCGGCCTCCTTCATCGCCGCCGCCAGCTGCAGGCCGGGGCGGCGCAGCTCCGAGACGTCCACGAAGGCGTCCGAGTCGTCGACGACGCGCCGGACGAGGGCCTTCTGCAGCTGGTCGGCCTGCCACAGCAGCGCGGTGACGTCGTTCCACGCGGCCGGGGCGGACCCACCCGTGCTCCCGACGGCGCGGGTGGCGAGCGTCAGCCGTTCCCAGACCGGCAACCGGGTCAGCCACCTCGTGGCGAGCGTGAACACCGCCGCGGTGGACCACCGGGACAGGTGCGCCACCCTCCGCGGCTTCCCGGAGCGCAGCGCGCGGCACGGTCGGCGCGCGTCGGCGTCGCAACGGTCGCACGGCCAGTCGTGGACAACGATCCCGCTGAGTGGATGGGGAATGTGCAAGGTGCTCGTCCATCCTCCGATCGAGGTGGATCAGATCCTCGCGCAAGCGTGCACAACCGCGTATTGGACCCCCTACTCCCCGTGAGGCGGGGCCGGGACCGCCGCGAGCGACGGGAGGATCGCCCCGCCGAGCACCCCGAGGACGACGGTGAGGCAGGCGCAGAAGACGGCGGCGACGGCGCCCCACGTGCCGGCGCGCGTCATGGCGGCCGGGTCGGGTTCCGTGCCGCGGAACACAGGGGCGAGCCAGCGCAGGTAGTAGAAGACGCTGGCGACCGTGTTGACGATCGCGAGAACCGCGAGCCACAGGTACCCGCCGTCGACCGCCGCGGTGAACACCGCGAGCTTCCCCACGAACACCGCGGTGGGCGGCGTGCCGATCAACCCGAGCAGGCAGACCGCGAGCGCGACGGCGAGCGCCGGATGCCGTCGGGCCATCCCACGATGGTCGTTGAGGGTGCGTGCGCGGGGGAGCTCGGCGAGCACGGCGAACGCCCCGAGGTTCGTGACGGCGTACGCGGCGAGGTAGAACAGCAGGGCCTGCTGGGCGAGCTCGGCACGGCCGGCCACCGCGACCGCCATCATCGCGTAGCCGGCCTGGCTGATCGTCGAATAAGCGAGCAGGCGCTGCACCGTGTTCTGGAAGAACGCCGCGAGGTTGCCCAGCGTCATCGAGACCGCGGCGAGAATCGCGAACAGCAACGGCCGGTCGAGCACGTCGGGCGGAACGGCCACCACGAACAGCCGGTACACCGCCACCAGACCACCGATCTTCGGGATGGTCGTGACGATCGCGGCGACGGCGGGCGGTGTGCCGGCGGTGGCGTCGGGCACCCAGAAATGCCCGGGAACGGCGCCTGCCTTGAACAGCAGCCCGGCGACGACGGCGACGAGCCCCACCCCGGCCGCGGTGAGCGGCGCGCCGGCGAGGCCGTCGCGCAACGCGCCGTAGCCGACGCCACGGCCCACCCCGTAGAGAATCGTGACGCCGCCGAGCATCACGACGCCGAGGAACGCCCCGGAGAGGTAGTACTTCATGGCGGCCTCGGTGCCGAGAGCGCTCTTGTCCCAGCCCGCGAGGGCGTAGAACGGCACGCTCGCCAGCAGGAACGCGGCGAACAGCAGGAGCAGGTCGTTCGCGCCGCCGAGCAGGATGGTGCCCAGCCCGCCGAGCAGCAGCAGCACGACGAACTCGGTCTCCCGGCGGTGCCCGGCGGTCGCGTCGACGGACAGGGCCAGCGCCACCAGCACCGCGCCGAGCACGATCGCGCGCGTGGCGTGGGTGGGGGTGTCGACGGCGTAGCTGGTGCCGAACACCACTTCGTCGGGGCGGACGGCCGCGAGGGCGGTGGCGACGAGCCCCGCGCCGGCCGCGGCCGCGGCGAGCAGGCGCACGAGCCACTGCCGGTGCCGGGGCAGCCACGCCCCCATCAGCAACCCGACCACGGCGGCGCCGAGCAGCAGGAGCTCCGGCAGCAGCGCCGCGGGGTTCTCGTTCATGCCGCTCACCGGGCGACGAGCTCCACGAGCGCACGAGAGGCGGGCTCGATGGCGTCGAGCAGGAACCGCGGGAGGATCCCGATCACGGTGGCCAGCGCCAGCAGCGGGACGATCGCGGCGGCCTCGCTGGCACGCAGGTCGGCGAACGGCCGTGGCGTGCCGGGCGCGTCGGGCAGCCGTTCCGGCCCGAGGAACACCCGCTGCAGCGCGCGGAGGAACAGCGCCGCGGTGACCAGGATGCCGGCCACGGCGAGCGCGGTGGCGACGGGTGCGGACGCCAGCGCGCCCGTGAAGATCTGGAACTCCGCGATGAACCCGGCGAACCCGGGCAGGCCCAGCGAGGCGAACGCGGCCACCGCGAACACACCGGCGAAGACCGGCGCCCGCGCCGCGAGGCCGGAGTAGGCGGCCATGTCGTAGGTGCGGCCGCGGTCGTACAGCACGCCGGTGAGCAGGAACAGGGCGCCGGTGATCAGGCCGTGCGCGACCATCTGCGTCACGGCGCCCGTCGTGGCCAGCTGCCGGGCCTGGTCGTCGGTGCCTGCTATGATCCCGGCCGCGCCGACGCCCAGGACCACGTAGCCCATGTGGTTCACCGAGGTGTAGGCGACCATCCGCTTGACGTCGGTCTGGGCCAGCGCCACCAGCGCGCCGTAGAGCACCGACACCACGCCGACCACGACCGCGACCACCGCGTACTGGCGCCAGGTGCCGGGAAGGATCGGCATCGCGATCCGCACGAAGCCGTACGTGCCCATCTTCAGCAGGATCCCGGCGAGGATCGCCGAGCCCGTCGCGGGCGCCTCCGTGTGGGCGGGTGGGAGCCAGGTGTGGAACGGCACGGTCGGCGTCTTCACGGCCAGCCCGACGCCGATCGCGAGCAGCGCGAGCCCGGCGTACGCCCCGCCGCCGGCCAGCGGGTCGGCGGCGGCGAGCTCGACGATGTCGAACGTGTGCGGCTCGGCCGCGAGGTACAGCAGGATGAAGCCGAGCAGCAGGGCCAGCGAGCCGAGGAACGTGTAGAGGAAGAACTTCAGCGCCGCCGCGCGCGCCCGCTCGCCGTGCCCCCAGCCGGCGATCAGGAAGTACATGAAGACGATCGACAGGTCGAAGAACAGGAAGAACAGGATCAGGTCCAGGGCGACGAAGAGCCCGAGCGACACGGCCTGCAGGGCCAGGAACAGCGCGACGTAGCCCTTGACCCGGCGCGTCTCGCGCAGCGAGAACACCGCGCACGCACCGAACAGCACCGCCGTCAGCGCCACGAGCGGCAGCGAGATCCCGTCGACGCCGACGTGGTAGGAGATGCCGACGGTCGGCATCCAGGCCACCCGCTCCACGAACCGGAACCCGCTGCCCGGCGTGAGCCACACCACCACCACGAGCGCGAGGTCCACGGCGCTGACGGCCAGCCACGCGCCGGTGAACACCCGCCGCGGCGCGGTGGCCGGCACGAGCAGCAGCACCGCGGCCACCAGGGCGGGCAGGAACACGATCAGCGAGAGCACGGGTCACCTCACGACGATCACGACGAGGGCCAGCACGGCGAGCGCCGCGGCCGCCTGGGCGTAGTACTGGTGGACCTGCCCGGTCTGGGGGCGGCGGGCGAGGCGGCCGAGCGCCCGGGCGCCGTCGGCGATCCCGCGCACGGACCCGTCGACGGCTCCTTCGCCCCGGCGGTCCAGCACCCGCGCCACCCCGACGGTCGCCCGGGCGGCCGCGGTCACGCCGCGGTCCAGGACCCGGTCGTCGAAGCGGGCGAGCGCCTCCGCCATGGCCAGGACCGGCCGCACGACCACGGCGTGCGCAGCCCGCTCCACCCCGAGCCACGACGCGAGCACCCGAGGCTCGCCCATCCGAGCCGCGACGCGCCAGGTGAGCGCCACCGCGGCCACCGCGAGCAGCCCGGACAGGACGAGCTCCCACCACGCGGACGGTCGTGCGCCCGCCGTGACGAACGGAAGCCCTCCCAGCAGGGCGGCGAGCACGGCGAGCCCGACCAGTGCCGCGTCCCCGAGACGGCCGGCGGGACGCCCGCGCCCCGCAGGAGCGCGAGTGCCGTTCGGTCCACCGGCGATGACCTCGGGCTGCGCGGGCCGCCAGACCCACCACACCGCCTTCGTGCTGTAGACGGCCGAGAGCAGCGCCGCCGCCAGACCGACCGCGTACAGCACGGTGCTCCGGTCCAGGGCCGCGGCCAGGACGAGGTCCTTCGTCACCCACAGCGAGAGCGGCGGGAGGCCGGCGAGGGCGGCCGCGCCCACCGTGAACGTCACCCCGACCAGTCGGTGGCGCCGGGCGGCGCCGCGCAGCTCGCCGAGCTGCTTGGTGCCGAGCAGGACGAGCCAGGTGCCTGCCGCGAGGAAGAGCAGGCTCTTCGTGGCGGCGTGGGCCACCAGCTGCGCTGCGCCGCCCCGGACGCCGCCGACGCCCGCGGCGAGCACCATGAACCCGATCTGGGAGCAGGTCGATGCCGCGAGCAGCTGCTTGAGGTCCGTCTGGGCCACCGCGACCAGGCCCATCAGCAGGGCGGTCGCGGCGCCGACCCACGCCACGGCCGGCGCCGCCCAGCCGGTGGCCGCGAGCAGCGGGGCCAGCCGGAGCAGCAGGTACGCCCCGGCCGCGACCATCGTGGCCGAGTGCAGGAGCGCCGACACCGGGCTCGGGCCGCGCATCGCCTGCGACAGCCAGAAGGACAGCGGCAGTTGCGCCGACTTCCCCAGCGCCGCGACGACGAGCCCGGCGGTGACGACGTGCAGCCACGGCCCGTTCGCCCCGGGCAGCTCGGCCAGCGCGAGCGACCCGGCCCCGCCGGCGAGCGCCGCCCCGGCGGCGACGTAGAGGCCGACGTCGGCGAGCCGCGTCGTGAGGAAGGCCGTGTGCCCGGCCGTCACCGACTCCGGCTCCCACCAGCGGTAGGCGATGAGCGCCCAGCTCATCGCCCCCATGACCTCCCACGCCATGAGCAGGACGGCGAGCGTGGTCGCGGTGACGGTCACCAGCATCGCCCCGGCGAAGAGCAGCATGAACCCGGCGAACCGCGCGGTCCGCAGCTCCGGATCGCCCACGGCGTGGGCGAGCACGGCGAGCGTCGCCCCGGCGACCGTGACGACCATCAGCGCGGACAGCCCGTCGACGGCCAGCCCGGCGCGAATGCCGGCCACCAGCGGCGCGTCGACGGCGGGGCGGGTGACGGCCGCGGCGATCGCGATGGCCAGCGCGCCCGTCGCGACCAGCACTCCCGCGGCCGGCGCGACCCGGTCGGCGCGGCGCCCGGCCACCGCCAGGAGCGCGCCCGCGAGCAGGGGCACCGCGACCAGCCACCACAGCATCGGGTCAGCCCTTCAGGTCGGCGGCGTCGTCGGTCATGTCGACCTGCCGGGCCCGGTAGATGGCGGTGACGACGGCGAACCCGACGGCCATCTCGACCGCCATCGCGGTGATGACCACGACGATCAGCACCTGGCCGTCGACGCCGCCGGGCGAGACGAAGTACCAGAAGGCTGCCGCGGCGACGATGACGCCGTTCAGCATCAGCTCCAGGCCCATCATCAGCATCACGATCGACTGCTGGGACAGCGCCCCGTAGAGCCCGATCGCGAACAACCCGGCGGCGAGCAGCAGGAACAACTGCAGGGTCATCGGTCGTCCCCGTAGCGGCCGCGGTCGGTGGCCAGCACCACGGTGGCGACGATCGTGGCGAACAGGCCCACGCCGAGCGTCATCATGGTGAGCATCTGGCCACCCATGAGCGCCTCGCCCAGCGCGTACGTCGGGTCCGGAGGGGGTGCACCCTCCCGGGCGGGCCAGTCGACCAGCAGGATCCCCGCAGCCAGCACGACGAACGTGCCGATCGCGATCGCCGCCGACCCGACCTCGTTGTGCACCATCGTCATCGGCATCAACCCGGCGGGGTTCATCATGTACATGATCATGAAGACGGCCATGATCACCATCTCGATGACCATCATCAGCGCGATCACCGCGCCGAGGTAGCCCAGGCCGAGCAGCAGCACCAGGCAGGCCACGGCGAGGAACGACGCGAGCAGCGCGAACGTCACCCGCGCCATCGAGTCCAGCCGGAACACCAGGTACCCGAACACCAGCGCGGCGGCGGCCAGCACCCAGAACAGGACGATCCCGAGCATCAGGCTCCTCCGAGCACGACCAGCGCCACGGCCAGCGCCTGCGCGATCGTCAGCGGGACCAGCACGACCCAGGCGAACTCGACGTAGCGGTCCATCCGGACGGTCGGGAACCGGTGGCGCAGCCACAGCAGCAGCGCCAGCACCGCGGCGGTCTTGACCGCCACCCACGCCCACGCAGGCAGCAGCGGCCCCGCTCCCCCGCCGAGGAAGAGCGGCACGGCCATCGCCGCGGCGACGACGAGCAGGAGCCAGCGACCACCGGCGAGGATCAGCCGGTCGACGCCCGAGAGCTCCGCGGCCGCGCCGCCCGCGAGGTCGCGGCCCACCGGAGCGTCGAACGGCCCCCAGAACGCCATCGCGGCCGCCGACATCAGGTACACCACGAACGCCACCGGCATGATCGCGACGAACCAGAGGTCGCGCTGGGCGTCGACGATCGTGGTGATGCGCAGGCTCTCCGCGCCCAGTGCGGCGGTGATGATCGCGAACATGTGCGGCAGCTCGTAGGCCAGACCCTGCGCGACGAACCGGTAGCCGCCGGCCAGCCCCAGTGCACTGTTGGAGCCCCAGCCGACCATCCACACCGCGGCCCACGCCAGCACTTCCATGGCGTTGAACCAGACGACGCCGATCGACAGGTCGGCCACCGGGCGCTCCCCCAACGGCAGCACGGCGGCCGCCAGCAGCGCGGCCACGGGCAGGACACCGCCGCCGACACGCCCCAGCACCGAGTCGGCGGCCACCGTGCGACGGGGTTGCCCGACGAGCAGCCGTGCAGCCTCCCGCCCCGGCACGGCGAGGGCGGCGCGCTCACCCGAGAACAGCGCGTCGCCGACGAGGGCCGACCACGTGACGAACCCGAGTAGCACGGGCAACAGCAGCGCAGACCACCACGGGAGCGCTGCGGGCTCCGGCACGATCGGCATCTCACCCATGCCCGGCCCCCATCCGGTCGGTCTCCCGGTCGAGGGCGGCGACGATCAGCCGAGCGGCCGCGAGCTCGGCTCCGACCAGCAGCTCCGCCATCCCGGCGCCAGCATGGTGGCCATACTGCCGTGCTACGCCTGCATGGCCACCACGCTGGCGTTCGGGGAGGGCGTCCTCGACCGCGGCCAGCCGCTCCGCCAGCAACGCTGCCAGGTCCGTCGAGCCCACGGAGATGTCCCGCACGAGCCAGCGCAGCGTGCGGGATCGGCGGATGCGGCGGACCAGTGCGGTCACCTCCGCCCCGACCTCGCCGCCGGCGAGCAACGCATCGCGCAGCGTCCGCGCCCGGCCTGCCGCTCTCGGCCAGCCGGCGACGCCCAGGAACCGGGCCAGCCCGTCCAGCTCGCGCGCCGCGACGCTCGGCCATTCGAACGGCTCCGCCGGCCCGGCGTCCAGGACCTCGGCGGACGCCTCCTGGATCACGTCACCCTGCAACGTCACCCGCACCACCAGGCCTGCGGGCCAGTCCGGCAGCACCGGGCCGAGCGGGACGTGCAAGCGGTCCAACGTCAACCCATCCCGGTCGGGTCCCACCTCGGCCATCGGCAACCCGGCGACCGTCCCGCCGTGACCGTGGTGGTGGCCGTCGTGCCCGCCGCCCCCGTGCTCCGCGTGGTCGTGGTGCCCGTCGTGGTCGTGGTGCTCCTCGTGGTCGCCATGGCCCTCGTTCCCGTCCACGACCTCGGTGCGCTGGTGCTCGGCGTCGGCCAGGAGCGCGGCCGCCGCGTCCAGGCGTTCGCCGACGTCCGCGGGTGCCGGCACGTCGATCCGCACGCACGGCGCGGGGACCTGCCCCCACACCGCGTCGACCACCGCGGCCAGATCCGGCCCCGGCGCGCCCGCGACGGCGAGGACGTCGGCGTCGGCCGGTCCGGTGGCCACCGGCCACCCGCGGTGGGCGAGCGCGGCCTCGAGCGCGAGCCGCGCGCCCGCGGCGCCGGGCACGGCGACCACGAGCACGTGCGGGCGCCGGGCGGCGACGCGGAGCAGGAGCGCGGTCAGGTCCACCGCAGCGCCCCCTCGCGCCACGCGTAGAGCACCCCGGCGAGCAGGATCGCGAGGAACAGGAACATCTCGATCACCGCAGCCGCCCCCACCCGGGACACGACGAGCGTCCACGGGTACATGAAGAGCATCTCCATGTCGAAGGCCAGGAAGACCATGGTCACGGGGTACCAGCGGACGTGGTACCGGGAGACGGCGTGCTCCCGGGCCGGCAGGCCCCCGGCGAATGCCGCGACCCCGTCCAGCGGGGGTCGCACCGCCAGGAGCGCGGAGAGCGCGTAACAGGCCAGCACAGCGCCGACGCCCACGGCGAGCACCACGAGAACCGGGCCGAACTCCGCCACGACCATCCCTCCTCGGTACCCGTACGGGGTGTCGGATACTCGTCGGTCCAGGGCCCGGATGTCCAGCGGCACGCGGTCCTCGTCACCCGGCCGGATAGGGGGGCATAGTATTTCCGCAGGCCCGAGGAGGATGGATGCACGGCTACACCCAGGACAAGGACGCCTACCTCAAACGCCTGCGGCGGATCGAGGGACAGGTCCGCGGCATCGCCAAGATGATCGAGGGCGACAAGTACTGCATCGACGTGCTCACGCAGGTCTCGGCGGCTACGAAGGCCCTCGAAGCGGTAGCGCTCGGCCTGCTCGACGAGCACCTCAAGCACTGTGTGGCCCAGGCCGCCGCCGAGGGCGGCGCGGTCGCGGAGCAGAAGGTGGCCGAGGCCAGCGCGGCGATCGCGCGCCTCGTGAAGTCCTGACGCCCGATCGGTACCGCATAGCCCCACGGGGTACCTTCCGCGGAGCCACGAGCACCGTGACCACCGTCACCGCGGAGCCGTCTTGATGGGATACCCCCCTAAGGTATGGTCGTGGCGTCCCGGGAGGAGCACGGCATGAACGGATACGCGCACGACAAGGACGCCTACCTCAAGCGGATGCGCCGCATCGAGGGACAGGTCCGCGGGATCGCCAAGATGATCGAGACCGACCAGTACTGCATCGACGTGCTCACCCAGGTCTCCGCCGCCACCAAGGCCCTCGAGGCGGTGGCGCTCGGCCTGCTCGACGAGCACCTGAAGCACTGCGTCACCGAGGCCGCCGCCGAGGGCGGCGCGGTGGCCGACCAGAAGGTCGCAGAAGCCAGCGCCGCGATCGCGCGACTGGTCAAGTCCTGAACCAGAGGAGGAGCGCCACATGAGCGAGAGCACGTACACCGTCACCGGCATGACCTGCGGTCACTGCGTCGCCTCGGTCACCGAGGAGATCAGCGAGATCGACGGTGTCACCGACGTCGCGGTGGACCTGCCCACCGGCGCCGTCACGGTCACCAGCACCAAGCCCGTCGACAGCGCGGACGTCCGCGCCGCCGTCGAGGAAGCCGGGTACCAGCTCGCCGGCTAGCAGCCGGCCAGGAGACCAGGAACTGACATGAACACCACTGCGAAGCTCTCCGCCTACGGTGCGGCGCTCGTCCTGCTCGTCGCAGGTGCGTACGCCGTCGGCACCGCTGTCGGTCCCCTCCGCTCCGTCGCCGCGGGCGACGCTGCACCGTCCGGCGCTGAGGCCGCCGGACACGGGGGCGCACACAACGGCACCGTCGCGGAGGCCGCAAATGACCAGCCCGCCGGACTGGCGTCGAGCAGGGACGGTTACACCCTCACGCCCACCGACCCGACGCACGAGGCGGGATCCTTCTCCTTCCAGATCACCGGCCCCGACGGGGCACCGGTCACCGCGTTCGACGTGGAACACGACAAGCGGATGCACCTCATCGTCGTGCGCCGCGACACCGCCGGCTTCCAGCACGTCCACCCCGAGATGGCGCCCGACGGCACGTGGTCGGTGCCGCTGTCGCTCCCGCTGGGTGGCTCGTACCGGGCCTTCGCCGACTTCGCTCCCACCGGCGGCGCGGGCACCACGCTCGGTGTCGACCTCGCGGTACCGGGCACGTTCGAGCCCGTGGAGCACGCGCCGAGCCGCACGGCCCAGGTGGACGGGTACACGGTGGAGCTCACCGGGGAGCTCGTGCCCGGCAAGGCGTCCCCCGTCATCCTGACGGTGAGCAAGGACGGGCAGCCGGTCACCGACCTGCAGCCCTACCTCGCCGCCTACGGCCACCTGGTCGCGCTGCGGGAAGGCGACCTCGCCTACCTGCACGTGCACCCCGACGGCGAGCCGGGCGACGGGGTCACCCCCGCCGGTCCGCAGATCCAGTTCATCGCCGAGGTGCCGACCGCGGGCACCTACCGCCTGTTCCTCGATTTCCAGCACGAGGGGGCGGTGCGAACGGCCGAGTTCACCGTGCCGACCGGCCCCGCCGTGGCGGACGCCGCAGCCGTACCGTCCCCGGGTCACGCCGATGACGGCCACGGCCACTGATCGCCAGGGAGGAGCTGGACGATGAGTACCACAACAGCACCCCTCACCACCGTCGAGCTGGCGATCGGCGGCATGACCTGCGCGTCGTGCGCCAACCGGATCGAGCGCAAGCTCAACAAGCTCGACGGCGTGACCGCCACCGTCAACTACGCCACGGAGAAGGCGCGGGTCGAGGCCCCGGGCGGCGTCGACCCCGCCGTCCTCGTTGCCCAGGTCGAGGCGGCCGGCTACACGGCCGAGCTGCCCCGGCCCGCCACGGCCCCCGGCGAGGAGGCCCCGGAGGACGACCCGACCCGCCCGCTGCGGAACCGCCTGATCACCAGCGCGGTCCTCGCGGTGCCGGTGATCGCGCTCGCGATGGTCCCCGCCCTGCAGTTCACCTACTGGCAGTGGATCTCCCTCGCGCTCGCCGGCCCGGTCGTCACGTGGGCGGCGTGGCCGTTCCACCGGGCGGCGTGGGCGAACCTGCGCCACGGCGCGGCCACGATGGACACGCTGATCTCGATGGGCGTGCTCGCGGCGACCGCCTGGTCGCTGTACGCCCTGCTGCTCGGCACGGCCGGGGTGCCCGGCATGGTGCACCCCTTCGAGCTGACCATCGGGCCCAGCGACGGGGCGGCGAACATCTACCTCGAGGTCGCGGCAGGCGTCACCACGTTCATCCTGGCCGGCCGCTACTTCGAGGCCCGTTCGAAGCGCCGGGCCGGGGCCGCGCTGCGGGCGCTGCTCGAGCTGGGCGCCAAGGACGTCGCCGTGCTGCGCGGCGGCGGCGAGTCCCGCATCCCGATCGAGCAGCTGGCGGTCGGCGACCGCTTCGTCGTGCGACCGGGCGAGAAGATCGCCACCGACGGCGTGGTCGACGAGGGCACCTCCGCGGTGGACGCGTCGATGCTCACCGGCGAGTCCGTGCCGGTGGAGGTCGGGCCCGGCGACGCGGTCGTCGGCGCGACGGTCAACGCGGGCGGACGGCTCGTCGTGCGCGCCACCCGCGTCGGCTCGGACACCCAGCTCGCCCAGATGGCGAAGCTGGTGGAGGACGCCCAGAACGGCAAGGCCGCCGTGCAGCGCCTCGCCGACCGCATCTCCGGGGTGTTCGTGCCGATCGTGATCGCGCTCGCCGCGGCCACCCTGGGGTTCTGGCTCGGCACGGGAGCGGGCGCCGCGGCGGCGTTCACGGCCGCGGTCTCCGTGCTGATCATCGCCTGCCCCTGCGCGCTGGGGCTCGCGACGCCCACCGCGCTGCTGGTGGGCACCGGGCGGGGCGCCCAGCTGGGCATCCTGATCAAGGGCCCGGAGGTGCTGGAGTCCACCCGGCGGGTCGACACCGTCGTGCTGGACAAGACGGGCACGGTCACGACCGGCCGGATGGAGCTCGTGGCCGTCCACGGCGGAGCGGGCGTCGACGAGGACGAGGTGCTGCGGCTCGCGGGCGCGCTGGAGGACGCCTCCGAACACCCGATCGCCGCGGCGATCGCCCGGGGTGCCCGCGAGCGCGTCGGGTCGCTCCCGGACGTCGAGGGCTTCGCCAACGTGGAGGGCCTCGGTGTGCAGGGGATCGTCGACGGGCACGCCGTGCTCGTCGGCAGGCCGGCGTTGCTGGAGCAGTGGAGCCAGCCGCTCGACGACGACCTCGCCGCACGCCTGGCGGCGGCGCAGGCCGACGGCCGCACCGCGATCGCCGTGGCCTGGGACGGCGCGGCCCGCGCGGTGCTGGCCGTCGCCGACGCGGTGAAGCCGACGTCGGCGGAGGCCATCTCCCAGCTGCGCGCGCTCGGGCTCACGCCGGTCCTGCTCACCGGCGACAACGAGGCCGCGGCCCGCGCGGTGGCCGCCGAGGTGGGCATACAGGAGGTGATCGCCGACGTCCTGCCGGCCGACAAGGTCGACGTGGTCAAGCAGCTCCAGGACGAGGGCAAGACCGTCGCGATGGTCGGGGACGGCGTCAACGACGCGGCCGCGCTCGCCCAGGCCGACCTGGGCCTGGCCATGGGCACCGGCACCGACGTGGCGATCGAGGCGAGCGACATCACGCTGGTCCGCGGCGACCTGCGCGCCGCCGCCGACGCGATCCGGCTCTCCCGCCGGACGCTCGCCACGATCAGGGGCAACCTGTTCTGGGCGTTCGCCTACAACGTGGCCGCACTGCCACTGGCCGCCGCAGGCCTGCTCAACCCGATGATCGCGGGGGCCGCGATGGCCTTCAGCTCCGCGTTCGTCGTGGCCAACAGCCTGCGGCTGCGCCGCTTCCGCTGATGGTGGAGGGGCCGGTCCGGATGCACCGCGCCGGCCCCTCCACAGCATCACGGCGCCCCGCGACCCGTTCGGCCCCGCCCCCGGCTCCCGACGTCACACCGACCCGGGGCGCTTGCGGCCCGGCAGGAGCAGCCCGAGCAGGGCGCCGAGCGCGGCGCAGCCGCCGAGAACGAGGAAGATGTCGGCGAAGGCGGTTGCGGCCACGTCCAGCCGGAGCGCCGCGTAGAGCGCGTGCATCGTCGCTCCGCCCTCCTCGGAAGCTCGGGCGACCATCGGGGACAGGGTCGGTCCGGCCGGCATGAGGTCGCTTTCGCCGACCATCAGCTCGGCCTGCAGGATGGTGAGCACGGCGCCGAGGCCGGCCACCGCGAGGGCGGACACCGACCGGATGGCCACCTGGTTCAGTGCGCTGCCACTGGCGATCAGGTTCGGCGGCAGCGCGTTCATGCCGACGCTCATCGCCGGCATCATCGACACCCCGACCCCGACGTTGAACAGCACGCTCCACCAGATGACGTCGAGCTTCGAGACGTCCGTCGTGACCTGCGCCATCAGCACGCAGGCGAACGTTGTCAGAGTCAGCCCGCAGAACACGGGAAGGCGGGCACCGAAACGGTCGGAAAGGCGTCCGGCGACCGGCGCCATGGCCGCCATCGCCAGCGCGGAGGGCATCATCACCAGGCCGGCATCGAACGCGTTCAGCCCCATCACACCCAGCAGGAGCTGCGGGATGTAGAACAGCGACCCGAACATGGCCATCGTGACCAGGCCCACGATCAGCAACCCGATGCTGTACGTGCCCGACCGGAACACCTTCAGGTCCAGCAGCGGCGCGTCCACCTCGTTCTCGACGACCGCGAACAGCGCGAAGGCCAGCGCGCTGCCCATCAACAGGATCACCGTCGGATAGCTGGTCCACCCCCAGTCGTTCCCCTCCGCGGTGGCCACCAGGAGGGTCGTCAACGCGACCGCGATGGTGACGAAGCCCCACAGGTCGAAGGAGGGCCGGCTGGTCGCCCCGGACCGGGGCAGGATCCTCCATGCCGCCAGCACTGCCGCGATCCCGATCGGGATCTTGACGAAGAAGATCATCTGCCAGGTGGAGTTCTCCACGAACCAGCCACCCATCGCGGGACCGACACCCGGCGCGACGATGATGCCGAGGCCGTAGAGGCCCATCGCCATGCCGATCTTCTCCCTCGGTGCCGTCGCGAACAGCAACGTCATGCCGAGCACGCCCAGCAGCCCGCCGGGCACCCCCTGCACGAGGCGAAAGGCGATCATGCTGCCGAGGTTCCACGACAGCCCGCACAGCGCCGACCCGGTGGTGAACACGACCAGGCAGAGGATGTAGAGCCGGGAGATGCCGATCCGGTCGCTGAGCCACTTGCTCAGCGGAATCGCCACCCCCATGGCCAGCGAGTAACCGGTGGAGACCCATCGCCCGTCGTCCGCGCCTGCGCTCAGTGCACGCTCGATGGAGGGCAGGGCGACGTTCACGCTGCTCGTGTCCAACGCCGCCAGGAACGACCCCAGGGTCACCACCAGCAGCGACGCGACCCACCCGCCACCGGGACGGTTCGCCTGGTGCCCGGCACCCGCCCGCCCGGCACTGGCTGCCCGCCTGGTTCTGGGCGCCGCCTTCTGCACAGTGGCCACGTCGGTCATCGCCTACCCCTGGGGGAGCCCCAATTGATGTACGTTCGTTCACTGACTTGGTGAACGAACGTACATCATCAATTGCGTTCCGTGTCAGGGAGCCGCTTGTGAGGGAATCGAGTTCCACCCGATCGACCCGGACCGGACACGGCCCCTAGTGACCAGGAACACTGTCGGTCATGACGCCACCCGCTGCCGAGTACGTCAGGCGCACCCGCAACCCCTGGGGCGAGGGTGAACGGCTGCGCACCGAGATCCTGGAGGCGGCCAGCAGCCTGCTCTCCGAACTCGGGGGTGAGGCCGGCTTGAGCATCCGCGGGGTGGCCCGGGCGACCGGCGTCGCCCCAGGCAGCATCTACCAGCACTTCCGTGACCTGAACGCGCTCGCCGACGGCCTGCACGAGTACGAATGTGAACGGCTGCTCGCGCTCCTCGAGCGGGCCGGCGACGCCGCCGACCAGGCCGGCCCGGTCGAGCGGCTGCGTGCTCAGCTCGTGGCCTACTGCGACTTCGCGCTCGCGAACCCCGGCCACTACCGGATCCTGTTCCGACGCCCGAATGCTCGCCGGCCCCCATCGGCGGACCCGATGACAACCCCGCTCGGCCGTGTCGTCAGCCTGTTCGTCGCGGGCTTCGAACGCTGCCGGGACGCCGGTCTCGGGGTCCGTCTGTCCAGCCGCGACGCCGGCGTGATGGTGTTCAGCTCCATTCACGGCCGAGTCGCCATCCACCTCGGCTACGGCGTCGGGGAGATCCGCGAGCAGCTGCC
The DNA here is from genome assembly GCF_039543345.1 of Pseudonocardia adelaidensis. NCBI lineage: Bacteria > Bacillati > Actinomycetota > Actinomycetes > Pseudonocardiales > Pseudonocardiaceae > Pseudonocardia > Pseudonocardia adelaidensis. Next base: position 37,132 of record NZ_BAABJO010000001.1, read on the forward strand.
CCGGAGCGTCGACCAGCTGCTCGCGCTCCTCGTCGAGGCCTGACCTTCCGGGAGATCGCGGTTCCGGCATCATGGTCACGGTGAACGCCGGGACGGGAGCACTCGCGGCGGGCGTGGTCCGCCTCGTCCTGCTCGTCCTCCCCGGCACCGGCTTCCTCGCCATGCACGGTGTGGCAGCCACGCATGTCCACGTACATCCGTGCCGCCGTCGCAGGTGCGGCACTCGTCCTGTGCGGCACGCTGTCGGCCTGTAGCAGCGGCGCCGCTCCCACGGCCGCACCCACCACGAGCGAACCGCCGGTCTCCGCCCCGGCCGCCGCGGGTGCCCAGCACAACGACACCGACGTCCGCTTCGCCCAGATGATGGTCCCCCACCACCAGCAGGCCCTGGCCATGACCGAGTTGGCGCTGGACCGCGCGGAGAGCCCGGAGGTGAAGGCACTCGCCGAGCAGATCCGGGCTGCACAGGACCCGGAGATCGCCACCCTGAACGGGTTCCTGGAGAACTGGGGCTCCCCGCCCGTCGCGGGCGGCATGGACCATTCCGGCATGGATCACTCCGGCGGGATGACGGACCGGAGCGAGATGGATCAGCTCCGGGGGGCGAGCGGTGCGGCGTTCGACCGGATGTTCCTCCAGATGATGATCGAGCACCACGAGGGCGCCGTCGCCGAGTCGGAGCGTGAGTGGCCGAGGGCGCGAACCAGCAGGCCGAGGACCTCGCGTCGCAGATCATCAGTGGCCAGACCGCGGAGATCGAGCGGATGCGGCAGCTCCTGGGCTAGTGCCCTCGCGGTTGGCGCAGTTCCGGGTGTCCGTGGTCGTGTGACGACCACGGACACCCGGAACGCGCGATCAACACATCGGCGCGCTCGCCGCCGTCACGCGCTCGCCGCTGTGCCGAACACCTGACGGGCGTGCCAGCCGACCGTGCGCTCGATGCCCGTGCGCAGGCTCGTCCGCGCCCGCCACCCGAGGTACTCCTGGGCCGGCTCGGGGTCGGCGACGAAGTCGCGGTCCCCCGGCCGGTCGGGCAGCCGCCCCCACATCGGTGCGACACGCGCGCCGACGACGTCGGCGATCAGGGACACGGCGTCGCGGATCGACGCCAGTTCGCCGGTGCCGATGTCCAGGACGCGCCCGAGGGCGTCCGGTTCGACGGCCGCGGCGAGCAGGGCGTCGACGACGTCGTCGACGTACACCCAGTCGAGGCGGCGCGCGCCGCTGGAGAGCGCGGGTGCGACCCCGCGGAGGAGGCTGTCGACGACGTAGGGCACCAACCTCGTGGTGTGCGGGTCGTCCGGGCCGTAGACCATCCCGAGCCGCATGACGACGAGCGGCAGCTGCGCGAGGTCGCGGAACAGGGTCGCGTACGTCGTCGCCGCGATCTTCGACGCCGAGTACGGCGACCGGGCGCCGGAGCCCGGTTCGAGGTCGGAGTGCTCCTCGAGCGAGCCGGCCAGCACGACGCGGCAGTCGGGGACGTCCGCCGCGGCGGTCATCACGTTGACCGCGCTCATCACGTTGTCGTTCAGCATCGGCACCACGAGCGAGAGGCTGCGCGCCCCTTCGGCCCGGCTGGCGAGGTGGATGACGACGTCCGGGCGCACCTGCTGCATGACGATGCGGGCGGCCCTGGCGTCGGTCAGGTCGGCACACCACCACCGGACGCCGGCCTGCTCGGGTGGCTGCGCGCGGGTGGTGGCGTGCACCTCGGCCCCGGCCGCCACCAGGCGGCGGACCACGTGACGGCCGATGAACCCCCGGCCGCCGGTGACGAGATATCGGATCGGTTCAGAACGCATGTCGAGGACCTTCGGATCGTTGCTGCTCGGAGGGGGACTCACCACGCAGGCACGGGTGGTCCCCGTCTCGCCGCCCTGAGCGTCCAGCCGCACCAGCGCAGCATCGAGCCGCGCCGCTCGCCGCGCACCGCCACCGCGCGGACGGACCGGGCCACCGGCGGGCCCACCACGAGCAGCCGGACGGGGCGCGACAGCACCCCGGCCAGCAGCTCGGTGAACCGTGCACTCGACGCCACCGCGACCACGACCAGCGCCGACACGGCGATCTGCATCGCGGTGCCCGGCCCGTCGGCGGTGACGACGTGCAGCAGGCCGTTCCCGTCCACCACGTCGTGGTGGCCGCCGAGCTTGGTGGTGGCGTGCAGCACGGGTTGCGCGACGAGCGCGCCCGCCACGGGGGCCAGGATGTTCTCGTGGCGTCCCGCCTGGCGCAGCCGCAGCACGGCCACCACCGCCGCGACGAACCCGAGGCTCGCCGTGTGCGTGGGGTGCTCGTCGGCGAGCACGTCGAACCCGACCGCCGCGGCGACCGCCGTGCCGGCGCCGACGGCGAGCGGGAAGCGGACCGGCCCCATTCGCCTCACCGCCTTCGTTCCACTCCCACCGAGTGTCCGCGACCCACCTGTGACGACGCTGAACGGGGCCGCCCGACCTTCCCATCACCACCTGGTGGCGATAGCATCGCCGAATGGCGATCGATCCCTGCCTACCGGACCTCGGGCCCGCGGTCGCGTTGTTCCGATCGCTGGGGGACCCGGCGCGGCTCGCCATCCTCCGCCGGCTGGCGGTCGGGGAGGCCCGCGTGGTGGATCTGACCCGCGCGCTCGGGCTGGCGCAGTCCACGGTGTCCAAGCACCTGGCCTGCCTGCGCGGCTGTGGGCTCGTCGACTACCGGGCCGAGGGCCGCCAGTCGTTCTACTCGCTGACGCGGCCGGAGCTGGTCGACCTGCTACGCAGCGCGGAACTGCTGCTGGCGGAGACCGGGCCTGCGGTGGCGCTCTGCCCGGTCTCCGGGGATCCCGCCGTGGCGCGGACGGCGTCGTGAGCGCGCCGCTCGTTCCGCTCGATCGTCGCGCCGTGCTGCGCCGCCGCATCCGGCTGCTCGTCGCGGCGACGATCACCTACAACGCCGTCGAGGCGATCGTGGCGATCACCGCGGGCACGGTCGCGTCGTCGATCGCGCTGATCGGGTTCGGGCTGGACTCGGTGATCGAGATCAGCTCGGCGGCCGCGGTCGCCTGGCAGTTCGCGGGCCCCGACCACGAGCGGCGGGAGAGGACCGCCCTGCGGGTCATCGCATGGTCGTTCTTCGCGCTCGCCGGCTACGTCACCGTCGAGGCGCTGCGCACCCTGGTCGGCGGGCACGAGCCCGAGCGGTCCGAGGTCGGGATCGTCCTGGTCGCGGTCAGCGTCGTGGTGATGCCGTTCCTGTCCTGGGCGCAGCGGCGCGCCGGCCGGGAGCTGGGCTCGGCCAGCGCGGTGGCCGACTCGAAGCAGACGCTGGTGTGCACCTACCTCTCCGCCGCGGTGCTGACCGGGTTGGTCCTGAACGCCGCGCTCGGCTGGTGGTGGGCCGACCCGCTGGTCGCGCTCGGCCTGGCCGCCGTCGCGGTGCGGGAGGGCCGCGAGGCGCTGCGCGGCCGGACGTGCTGTCCTCCGGTCCGCCCCGCCGACGAGGACGGGTGCGGGTGCGCCGGAGGAGGATGCGACTCGTGACGAGGCGACCCGAGATCGAGCGGCTGCGCCGCTACTGGGACAGGCACTCCGGCTCGTACGACAGGCAGATGGCGTTCGCCGAGCGGAAGTTCTTCGGTGACAGCCGGCAGTGGGTGTGCGGCGGGGCGGTCGGCGACGTGCTGGAAGTGGCCGTCGGCACCGGGCTGAACCTCGGCAGCTATCCCGAGGACGTCGCGCTGACGGGCGTCGACCTCAGCCCGCAGATGCTCGACCACGCCCGGCGGCGGGCCGCGGAGAGCGGGCGTTCGGTGACCCTGCAGGTCGGCGACGCGCACCACCTGGAGTTCCCCGACGCCTCGTTCGACACCGTGGTGTGCACGTTCTCGCTGTGCGCGATACCGGACGAGCGTCGCGCCGTCGCGGAGGCGTGGCGCGTGCTGCGCCCCGGCGGGCAGCTGCGGCTTGCCGACCACGTGGTCAGCACGTCCGCGCCGGTGCGGCTGTTGCAGCGGCTGCTCGAGCTCGTGATGATCCCGGTGGGCGGCGAGCACTTCCGTCGCCGGCCGGTCCTCCACGTCCGCGAACAGGGGTTCGTGGTCGAGCGGCAGGAGCGCTTCAAGGCGGGGGTCGTGGAGCGGGTCGTCGCCCGCAAGCCGGCCGCCTGACCAACGGGAGGAGACGTCGAATCGGCGGTGCTCCGGAACGTCATCAGGGTGGAGCCGACCGCCCCGTGAACAACCGAGGAGGGCACGTGAAGTACGTGCTGATGTTCGCCGAGACCCCGCAGTACGCCGAGGACCTGGCCGCGATGGGCGACGCGGAGCGCCAGGCGGCCTACGACGACGTGGGGCGCTGGTTCGCCGACAACGCCGCGCGGATCACCCACCACGTCCGCCTGCAACCCGCGCACACCGCCACCACGATGCGCAAGCTGGACGGCCGCGCAGACGTGGTCGACGGGCCGTTCGTCGAGGGCAAGGAGATCGTCATCGGGTTCGTCGAGGTGGAGGTGGCCGACCTCGACGAGGCGCTGGCGATGGCCCGGTCATGGCCCGCCTGCCCCGTCATCGAGCTCCGCCCGGTCGCGCCCTGACCGTGGACGGTCCGCACGACGAGCTGGCCCGCGTGGTGCGCGACCACGCGGGCCATCTCGCGGCGTCCCTCGTGCACCTGCTCGGCGACTTCTCGGCCGCGGAGGACCTCGTGCAGGACGCGATCGAGACCGCCCTGCGGCGCTGGCCGACCGAGGGCATCCCGGACCGCCCGGACGCGTGGCTCTTCACCGTCGCCCGCAACCGCGGGCTCGACGTGCTGCGCCGCCAGGCCCGCTACCGCGAGAAGCTCGCCCAGCTGCAGTGGCCGTCCCGCACCGAACCCGACGACCGGTTGAGATTGCTGTTCACCTGCTGCCACCCCGCCCTTCCGCGGCAGGCGCAGATCGCGCTCACCCTCCGCACGGTCTGCGGGCTGACGACGGCCCAGATCGCCGCGGCCTTCCTGGTGCCGGAGAGCACGGTGGCGCAACGGATCACCCGGGCCAAACGCAAGATCACCGATGCCGGGATCCCGTACCGCATCCCGTCGGACGCCGAGCTGCCGGAACGACTGGAGGAGGTCCTCACGGTCGTCTACCTGCTCTACAACGAGGGCTACCTGTCCTCCACGGGCGACGTGGCGTGGTCGCGGCGGCTGGCCGGGGACGCCGAATGGCTGGCCTCCTCCCTGGCCTGGACGCTGCCCCGCGAGCCCGAGGTCCTCGGGCTGCTCGCGCTGATCCGGCTCCACCAGGCCCGGGTCGCCGCCCGGTTCGACGCGGAAGGGCACATGGTGCTGCTGCCCGACCAGGACCGCGGCCGGTGGGACCACGCCGCCATCGTCGACGCCGGCCAGCTGATCAACCGTGCCGCCGCACTCCACCGGCCGGGGCCCTACCAGCTGCAGGCCGCGATCGTCGCCTGCCACGCCGAGGCCCCGCGGTGGGAGGACACCGACTGGGCCCAGATCGTCGTGCTCTACGACATGCTGCTCGCCATGGCCCCCTCACCCGTGACGCGGCTGCACCGTGCGATCGCCCTGCGCCACCTGGCGGGCCCGGAGGCGGCGATGGACGAGCTCGACGAGCTCGGCGACGCCCTCGATCGGTACCCGCTCCTGCACGCCACCCGCGCGGAGCTGCTGAGGGCGCTCGACCGGCCCGGGGAGGCGCGGGAGGCCGACCGCCGCGCGCTCGACCTCACCGCGAACCCCGCTCAGCGCGCCCTGCTCGAGGACCGCATCAGCCGGCCGTGACGGCAACGGGCCGCTTGGCAGGGACCACTGGGTCACTAGGCCGCACGCCCGAGGAACGCCAGCATCCTGATCTGCTCGTCGCTTCCCGCGGGCGGCGTGAGCTCCGGCCCGAAGAAGCCGGGGCGGCGCACGACGTTCGCACGTGCCCAGTCGAACGCCGTCGTGACGAGCGCGGGCTCGAGGCGAACGTCCATCCCCAGCGCGTGCCCGATGTCCCAGGTGTGCGCCACGAAGTCGGTCGTCAGCAGCGTGACGAGCGCCGCGAGCGGGACCTCGCCCATGCCCGGGATCGTCGTCGTCCGCTCCAGCGCTTCCGGCGTCAACGTCGCCACCGACTCCGCACGCGCCGACAGCCAGACCGGGACCGGGTCCGGGCCGGCCAGCTCACGCGGATGCGGCGCACCCGGAGCGCCACGCCGGTCCGCGTAGTCCGCCCCCGTCGCCCAGGCCCGCATCCGGCGCTGTCCCCAGATCGCGTGCCCCGCGACGTCCCGCACGGTCCATTCGGTACATGCCGACGGGCCGTCCCACTGGTCCGGCCGTACCGCGGCCAGCACCGCGTCGAACTCGTCCTGCGCCCGCCGGTACTGCTGCATGGCGTCCATCGCCGTCCTTCCGCTCGGGGAACCCACACCCCGGAGACGAACCGGCTGCGACCCGTTTCGACACCGGCAGGGAACCTGCTCTCAGATGCCCTAGGCTTCCCCCATCGAGACCATTCCAGGGAAGTTGAGATGACACAGCTGTACTCCGTCGAGGAGGTCGCGGCGCTGCTCGGGCTCCACGTCAAGACCGTGCGGGGCTACGTGCGCGACGGCCGGCTCGAGGCCGTCCGCATCGGCCGGCAGTACCGGATCGGCGCCGACGCACTGGAGGCGTTCACCGGACGGGCCGTGCGACCGAAGCGGCGGGGGTCGGCGGTGGAGGTGTCGAGCATCGTCCAGATCGATGACGTCGACCGCGCGCTCGTGGATCGCGTCAGCACCCTCGTGATGAGCAGCGCGGGCGGCGCGCACGACGACGGCCGGCTGCGCGTCGAGATGGCCTATGACGAGGGGAGAGCACGCATGAAGATCATCGTACTCGGCGGCCCGGAGAGCACCGCCGAGCTGCTCCGGCTCGTCGGCGCGCTGGTGGGCTCATGACCGCCATCTACACCTCGCCCGACGGCGCCCGCGCCATCGAGGAGCGGTACCGGGAGCTGCTCGCCGGCTGGCCCGTTCCCGCCGAACACCTGCGCGTGCCCACCCGCGAGGGCGAGACGTTCGTCGTCGCGTCGGGCCCGGCGGACGCCCCGCCGCTGGTGCTCCTGCACGGCTCGGGATCGAACGCCCTGATGTGGGCGCCGGACGTGGCGGCCTGGTCCGAGCGCTTTCGCGTGTACGCGGTCGACGTCGTCGGCGAGCCGGGGCTCAGCGCGCCCGCACGCCCACCGCTCGCCTCCGGGGCCTACCCGCTCTGGTTCGGCGATGTCCTCGACGGCCTCGGCGTCGCGCGGGCGGCCGTCGTGGCGGTCTCGCTCGGCGGCTGGCTCGCGCTCGACTTCGCCACCCGGCACCCCGATCGCGTGGAGCGGTTGGTGCTGCTCACCCCGGCCGGCGTCGCCAAGGCGAAGATCGCCGGACTGCTCGGGGCCACGCTGCTGAGGCCGTTCGGCGAGTGGGGGAAGCGCAGGTCCCTTGAGGCACTGCTCGGTCCTGAGGTGCGCAGGCAGCACGGATCCGTCGAGTTCGTCCGGCTCGTGTCCCAGCACTTCCGCTACCGCCGCGAGCCCGTACCGGTGGTCGACGACGCCGCCCTTCGCCGTGCCACCATGCCGGTACTGGCGATCCTCGGCGGGCGCGACGCCTTCATCGACTCCCCCCGCACCGCCGAGCGGCTCTCGCGGCTCGTGCCGTCGGCCACGGTGCAGGTCCTCCCCGATGCCGGGCACCTCCTACCGGCGCAGACCGCGCCGGTACTGGAGTTCCTCACCCCCGGGTGACGCGGGGCCGCACACGCAGGTGGGCCCGTTCCCCCTGCACCCCGAACAGCACGAGGAGCTCCACCGGGCCGGGACCCGCCGAGGCCATCCAGTGCGGGAGGTGCGTGTCGAACTCGGCGGCCTCGCCCGGGCCGAGTTCGAGGTCGTTGTCGCCGAGCACCAGCCGCAGCCTGCCGTCGAGGACGTAGAGCCACTCGTACCCCTCGTGCGTCTTCGGTTCGGGCTCGTCCCCGCGGGCCGGGATGATCAGCTTGAAGGCCTGCAGGCCGCCCGCGCGCCGGCTCAGCGGGATGTGCGTCATCCCGTGGCGGCTCACCGGACGGAAGTGGACCCGCGGGTCGCCGGTCTGCGGTGCCCCGACGAGCTCGTCGAGCGCCACGCCGTAGACGCGTGCGAGCGGCAGCAGCAGCTCCAGGTTCGGCCGGCGTCCCCCGCTCTCCAGCCGCGACAGCGTGCTGGCCGAGATCCCGGTCGTCGCCGCCACGTCCGTGATCGTCACCCCGCGGCGCTTGCGGATCGCACGCAGCCGCGGCCCGACCGCGCCGAGCACCGCGTCCAGTTCGTCTTCCACCGGCCCATCGTGCCGGACCGGCACGGCGCCGTGCTACACCCGCAAGGCGGCATCCCGGGCGAGCCGGTCGGCACGGCGGGTGGTCTCGGGGAGCCGATGGCGGGCGAGGCGCAGGACGTGCTCGCACGCCGCGTCCAGCCCGATCCGGTGCCCCACCGACACGAACACCGGCTGGACCCCGTGCTGCGTGCGCAGCGCCCGCCCGACCACCTCGTCACCCTCGACCTGCGGGGTCCACGAGCCGCGCGCCGGCTTCGGCATCTCGAACGGCAGCGGCGGCGATTTCGCGACGCCGATCGTCGGCACCCCGGTGAGCAGCCCGACGTGACAGGCGAGGCCGAACCGGCGCGGGTGGGCGACGCCGGCGCCGTCGCACACGATCAGGTCCGGGGTGTGCTCCAGCTCCTCCAGGGCGGCCGTGACCACCGGCAGTTCGCGGAGGGCGAGGAACCCGGGCACGTACGGGTGACCGGCGCGCCCGCGTACGGTGCGGGTCTCGACCGGCCGCAGCGTCGTGGCGTCCAGCACGACGACAGCGGCCACCACCTCGTCGGTGCCGTCGTGGTGCGCCACGTCGATACCGGCGGCGGTGCGCAGATCCGTGGGGCCGGGCGCGGTGGTGTCCACGAGCGGGCGCAACCGCTCCTGCTGCGCCGCGGCGTCGTCGAGGGTGGCCGGTGTCGGCCCGAGATCATGCAGATGCACGTGCACGGACGTTATCGGCTTCTCGACACGAATGGGTGACATTCGGCGGGATTCGTTCTCAGGTCTCGACCGCCACCGTGGCCGGCCGGTGGTCGGTGGCGCGGCCGTCGCGCCGCTCCCCGTCACCGGTGCGGTGGGCCGCCCACGCCTCGTGCTCGATCCGCCCCGACCCCGGAACCCTCCGCACACCGGCGGAGGACGCCATACCCGGCGACAGGATGATGTGGTCGAGCAGGATCCGCTTCTGCGGCTCGTCGGTCACGAAATCGTCGAACACCGCGCTGTAGCGGAGATCGGCCGGCACGTCGACCAGGGCGTGGTCGAACAGCGTCTCCGGCCGGTACGAGGACCCGACCAGCAGGTCGGTGACGTTGTGCGCGAGGTACTGCTGCTCGAACAGGTCGCGCCCAGGCCCGTCGTTGAAGTCGCCGAGTACCACGATCGCCGCGTCCGGGTCCTCGTCGAGGCGAGCGTCGAGGTACTGGCGCATCCGCATGCCCTCGTTGGCGATGCGGCGCCGGTTCTGCAGCGCGGACCTGACGAACTCGAGCCGGCGAGCGGGGTCGCGCCACATCTGCTCGCCCCGGTTGATGAAGTTCGACTTGAGGTGCGCGACGACGACCGTGAGCGGCCTGCCGTCGAACGCCAGCCGGCAGACCAGCGGGTCGCGGGTGAACTCGTACTCGTTCACGACGGCGTCGCCGTCGACGTCGGCGAGCCACGGCTCGATCAGGTCGGCGAGCCCCGCGGGCGGCACGAGCTCCGCCTCGATCGTCGGCTTCACCAGCAGCGCGAGCTTCTGGGAGCCACCGCTGTCGCCCATCAGGAACCGGTAGCGGCCGGCCAGGTGCGTGTCGAGGAACAGCGCGAGCTCGGCGCCCCGGCTCGGGGCCTCCTCCAGCGCGACGACGTCGGCACCGAGGTCCGCGATCAGGGCGGCGAGCAACCCTGCAGCCCGTTCGGTGTCGCACTCCACGCCATCGCGCGTGAACGTCGGTCGCCACGCCACCCCGTCCGCGCTGTCGGGCGTGAACCAGTCGTTCATCCACTCACCGTTGACGGTGGCGAACACGTACTGCGCCACTTCGGCCTCCCGTCACTCGATCCGGGGAAATCGTCGCGCCGCACACCCACCCGCGAAACCGGCCCCCGGTGAACGATCGGGATCAATCGGGTACACCTGCAGTGTGAGCGGTCAGGAGGAGAAGGTGCTGGTGCCGGCGCTGGTCGGGCTGGAGGTGAGCGACGCGCACGAGCTCGCCTTCGAGGCGAGGGTCGTGGTGGTCACGGCCGACCCCGACGAACCGCTCCCCCTCACGGGCACGGTGGTCGCGCAGACGCCCGGCGCGGGCACCCGGGTGGATCCCGCCCATCCGGTCGCCATCGCCGTCGAGGCGGGAGGCGGGGGCGGCGGGGGCGGCGGGCGCCGCCTCACGACGCCCCCTCCCGGCCCCCGGGACCCCTCCGGGTCGAAGACGCCCGCGTGAGGCACTGTTAAAGTCGAGTTCGTGGCAGGCGCAGGGGACGACGACATCTCCGGGTGATCCCGGAGCAGTCCGCCGATTCCCCGTTCACCCTCACCTCTCGTGAAGGCTGCCGCATGTCGATCATCTGTTCTCACCTGTCCTTCTCCTGGCCCGACGACACGCCGGTGTTCCAGGACCTGTCGTTCACCGTCACCGCCGGTCGCACCGGGCTCGTCGCGCCGAACGGCGCGGGGAAGAGCACGCTGCTGCGACTCGTCGCCGGGGATCTGACGCCCAGCGGCGGCACCGTCACCGTCGACGGCGTGCTCGGCTACCTCCCGCAGGAGCTCCCGTTCACCGGCGAGCTCACCGTGGCCGAGGTGCTCGGGATCGCGCCCGTGATCGCGGCGCTGCACGCCGTCGAGGCCGGCGACGCGAGCGAGGAGCACTTCACGACGATCGGCACCGACTGGGACGTCGAGGAGCGCACACGCGCCCAGCTCGACCGGCTCGGGCTCGCCGACGTCACGCTCACCCGGCGCCTCGGCACCCTCTCCGGCGGCCAGGTCGTATCCCTCGGGCTGGCCGGGCAGCTGCTGAAGCGCCCCGACGTCCTGCTGCTCGACGAGCCGACCAACAACCTCGACCTCGACGCCCGCCGCACCCTTTACGACGTGCTCGACGACTGGGGCGGCTGTCTGCTGCTGGTCAGCCACGACCGCGCGCTGCTCGACCGGATGGACCGCATCGCCGAGCTCGAGCGCGGCGAGATCCGCTTCTTCGGCGGCGGTTTCACGGCGTACACCGAGGCCGTGACGGCGGAGCAGGAGGTCGCCGAGCGGAACGTGCGCAACGCCGAGCAGGAGGTCAAGCGGGAGAAGCGCGAGATGCAGCAGGCCCGCGAGCGGGCCGCGCGCCGGGCGAGCACGGCCGCCCGCAACATCAAGGACGCCGGGCTGCCCAAGATCCTCGCCGGGGCGCGGCAGCGCCGGGCGCAGGAGTCGGCGGGGAAGGCGGACGGCACCCACGCCGCGCGGGTCGGGGCGGCGCGCGCCCGGCTCGACGAGGCGAGCCATGCCCTGCGCGACGAGCAGAAGATCGTGCTGGAGCTGCCGGAGACCCGCGTGCCGGCCGGGCGCACCGTGTTCGCAGGCGAGGGCATCCGGGTCCGCGGCCTCTTCGCGGACGAGGGGATCGACCTGGCGATCCGCGGGCCGGAGCGCATCGCACTGACCGGCCCCAACGGTGCGGGCAAGTCCACCCTGCTCCGGGTGATCGACGGCGAGCTGCAGCCCGACGCCGGCACCACCCACCGTGCCGACGGCCGCATCGCCTACCTGTCCCAGCGGTTGGACCTGCTCGACCCGGACAAGACGGTCGTGGAGAGCCTGACCGCCGCCGCACCGGCGATGCCGCCGTCGCAGCGGATGCACCTGCTCGCCCGGTTCCTCTTCCGCGGGGCGCGGATCCACCTGCCGATCCGGGCGCTCTCCGGCGGCGAGCGGCTGCGGGCCACCCTCGCCTGCGTGCTGTTCGCCGAGCCCGCGCCCCAGCTCCTGCTCCTCGACGAGCCGACGAACAACCTCGACCTGGTCAGCGTCGGCCAGCTCGAGGGCGCGCTCGGCGCCTTCGAGGGCGCGTTCGTGGTGGTGAGCCACGACGAGCGCTTCCTCGCGGAGATCGGCGTGAACCGCCGGTTGCGGCTCGCGGACGGCCGTCTGCGCGACGCGGGGGCCCCGACGGACGCCTGACCAGGTCAGCCCGCCGACGCCGGCGCACCAAGTGTTCCGGCGACCTGGCGGTGGGCCGCCACCGCGCGCCGGACGTCCTCCTCCACCAGGTCGGCGTTCAGCGCGATGGCGGCCGCGGAGCCCATCCCGGCCGCCGTCACCGCCTGGGCGCGCGGGTCCACGACGTTGCCCGCCGCCCAGACGCCGGGCACGCTCGTGCGGCCGGTGGGGTCGGTGCGGACCCACCCGTCCTCGCCGGTCGCGCAGCCGAGCCCGGCGAGCAGATCGTCCCGCGGCACGAACCGGGGCCCGACGAACAGCACCTCCCGCGGCACCACCCGCCCGTCGGCCAGCTCCACCCCGCGCAGGGCGTCGCCGTCCACCACCAGGCCGGCGACCTCGCCGTCGGCGATGTGCACGCCGCGGGCGAGCAGCCGCTCCCGCTCGTCGGCGGAGAGCTCGGTGCGGTGCGGGAAGAACACGACGTCCGCCGACCACTGCGGCAACAGCAGCCCCAGGTGCGGGGTTCCCAGGATGCCGAGCGGCCGGTCGCGCACCTCGTAGCCGTGGCAGTACGGGCAGTGCAGCACGTCGCGGGCCCACCGCTCGCGCAGGCCGGGCACGTCGGGGAGCTCGTCGCGCAGGCCGGTGGCCACGAGCACGCGGCGGGCGTGCAGCGTGCGGCCGCTCGCCAGGTGCACCGCGAACCCGGCCTCGATCCGCTCGGCCCGCTCCGCGACGATCTCAGCGCCGTAGCCCGCCACCTCGGCCCGCCCCTCCTCGAGCAGCCGGGCCGGGGCCATGCCGTCGCGCGAGAGGAAACCCTGCATGTGGGCGGCCGGAGCATTGCGCGGGTCCCCCGCGTCGATCACCGCCACCCGCCGGCGCGCTCGCGCCAGCACCAGGGCCGCGTTCAGTCCGGCCGCACCGCCGCCGGCCACCACCACGTCGAAGTCGTCCATGTTCCGGAGGATCCGCCCACCGGACCGGGTCCGGCAACAATCGTTGCCGATTCCGGGACGGCCGCGTTCGATGGCGGGGTGCAGGACTCACCGACGATCAAGGGCGCCCTCGCCGAGGTCGGGCCGCGCGTGCGGCGGCTGCGGACCCAGCGCGACATCACCCTCACCGCGCTCGCCGAGGCCACCGGAATCTCCAAGAGCACGCTGTCCCGGCTGGAGTCCGGCGGCCGACGGCCGAGCCTGGAGCTGCTGCTGCCGATCGCGGTGGCACTACAGGTGCCGGTCGACGAGCTGATCGGCGCGCTCAGGGTGGCCGACCCGCGGGTCCACACCAACCCCCGGCGGGTCGACGGGCGCACCGTGCTCCCCCTCACCCGCCAACCCGGGCCGCTGCAGGCGTTCAAGCTGACCATCCCGGCGTCCGAGCACGAACCGATGCTCGTGACGCACGACGGGTACGAGTGGCTCTACGTCCTGTCCGGACACCTGCGGCTGCGGCTGGCCGACCACGACCTCACCCTCGGCCCCGGCGAGGCCGCGGAGTTCGACACCCGGGTGCCGCACTGGTTCGGCGGCGTCGGCCGCGGCCCCGTCGAGATCCTCAGCCTCTTCGGCCGCCAGGGCGAGCGCATGCACGTCCGCGCCCGCCCTCGCCACTGACCAGGACGCGACACTCGGCCACCGAAACGCGACTCTCGGCCACCGAAACGGGAGACTCGCCCTCGGAGCGCGAGTCCCGCATCCCAGCAGGGCGAGTCCCGCGTTCTGATCGCGCGAGTCCGGCGTCTCGGTGTGCGGGTTGCGCGTTCAGCCGCGGCCGGGGGTCACGGCGTCGACCGCGACCGGCGATCGGGTCACGGGGCGGGCCGTGAACACCATGTCGCGGCCGATGTCACCGAACCGGGTGCTCAGCAGGTCGACCGGGTAGCTCTGGCGCAGCACCCACGGCGCCGACCGGCCCTGCTTCGGCAGCACGTCCGCGGCCCGCCGCACGTAGCCGGAGGTGAGGGCGAGCAGCGGGCGGGCGGCGACGTCACCGTCGAACTCGGGCGTGGCCGAGCGGTAGCCGTGGGCGTCCATGTGGGAGAGGAGCCGGCAGACGTAGCGCGCGGTCAGGTCGGCCCGCAACGTCCAGGAGGCGTTGACGTAGCCGATGCAGATCGCGAGGTTCGGGACACCGGAGAGCAGGCAGCCGCGGTAGACGACGGTGCGCCCCGGGTCGACCTCCGTGCCGTCCACGCAGATCCGCATGCCGCCGCCGACCTGCAGCTGCAGCCCCGTGGCGGTGACGACGACGTCGGCCGGCAGCTCACGGCCGGAGGCGAGCCGGATCCCGCCCGCGGTGAAGGTGGCGATGGTGTCGGTGACGACCTCGGCGCGGCCGGAGCGCATCGCGCGGAACAGGTCGCCGTCCGGCACGACGCACAGCCGCTGGTCCCACGGCTGGTAGCGGGGCGTGAAGTCGCGGTCGATGACGCCGTGGTCGGGGATCTGGCGCTCGAGGCCCGCGCGCAGCATCCGCTTCGCCACCCCGGGCGCGCGCTGCGCGACCTGGTAGAACGCCGAGGTCACGAGCACGTTCTTCCAGCGGATGAGCCGGTGTGCCCAGCCGGGCAACCGGTCGACGAGCCGGTCGGTGCCGGGCAGCGCGATGACGTAGCTCGGCGAACGCTGCAACATCGTGACCCGCGCCCCCCGCTCGGCGAGCGCGGGCACCAGCGTGACGGCGGTGGCCCCGCTACCGATCACCACCACGCGTTCGCCTGCGCAGTCGAGGTCCTCCGGCCAGTGCTGCGGGTGCACGACGGTGCCCTGGAAGGCGTCGATCCCGGGGAACTCGGGGAGGTAGCCCTTGTCGTAGCGGTAGTAGCCGGTGCCCAGGAAGAGGAAGTCGCAGGTGTAGCGCTCCCTGGTGCCGTCGCCGACCTGGACCTCCACGGTCCACCGCTGGTCCGGGCTCGACCACGCCGCCGCCGTGACCCGCCTGCCGAAGCGGATGCGCCGGTCGATGCCGAACTCCGCCGCCGTCTCCCGCAGGTAGGTGCGGATCGACTCACCGTCCGCGATCGCCGCGGCCGAGCGCCAGGGGCGGAACGGGAACCCGAGCGTGAACATGTCGGAGTCCGAGCGGATCCCGGGGAAGCGGAAGAGGTCCCACGTGCCGCCGATCGCGTCGCGCGCCTCGAGGATCGCGTAGCTGCGGTGCGGGTGCTCGGTCTGCAGGCGGTAGGCGGCGTCGATCCCGGAGATCCCGGCGCCGACGACGAGCACGTCGAGGTGTTCCACAGGCGTTCCCCCTGATCGGATCAACCTCCCGCATCATGCCCCACGCCGGCGCCGTGCGACGACCGCGACGACGAGCCCGATCACCACCAGCGCGCCGACCCCGATCGCCACCCAACCGGCGGGCGCGATCACGGTCCTTACCGCCGGGGCCTGCGCGTTCGGCGCTCCGGCCGGAGCCTGCCCACCGGGCGGCGCGGCGACCTGCGCGTACCGCGGACCCGGCTCGGGGTCACCCGAGACGCTGACGTCGAGCTGGATCGGCACGGGCACGGCCGCCTCGGGATCCTCCGCGGCGGGGCCGAGCTGGACGGCGATGTAGTACGTGCCCGCGACGCTCTGCGTCCGCGCGGGGTAGTCGTCGGCCGTGCGGTTGTTGTAGCGCACCGGAACGGTCGTCATCGCGGGTTTGCTCGAGGGGAGCACCATCTCGGAGCCGGTGTAGCTCGAGTTGTCCGAGGAGATCTCCTCGCGGGACGGCGCGTAGACGACGGTCGAGGTGGGCGACAGGTTGCGCAGGCTCCGGCCCGGCGTCTCCGCGAACCGGACGCGGTACGCCAGTGCCTGTCCCCAGTCCAGCTGCACCCGGTAGAACACGAATTCCCCGCGCTGCAGGGTGTCGGTGTAGCGGCCGGAGCCGTCCAGGGCGCCTGCGACGTTGAACGAGCCGCCACCGACGACCGGCCGGGGCGGCCCCTGCGGCTCGGCGAACGCGGGCGTCGGCAACACCGCCACGGGACCGGCGTCGGCGACCGGCGGCTCCACCGCCACGAGCAGCTCGACGGGCAGCCGCTCGGGCACGCCGCTCGACACCCGGTCCCAGGTGAGCGCGAACGTGTAGCGGCCCCCGCCCTTGCACCGGTCGCCGGTCGCGTTGCCCGTCTCCGGGTCGGCGGCACCGGTCCACGTCGTCTCGACGGTCAGGGCCTCGCCGTGGCTGGAGTTCGTGGCCTGCTCGTTCTCGTACTCGTGGCAGTCCTCGCCCGCCTCACCGTAGGTGCGCAGCTCCAGCACGTTGAAGTCGCTGGTGATGCTGACTCCGGGCAGGCGCGGGAACGACACGGTGGCGCTGAAGTAGGCCGTGGCGCCCTCCGGGACGTCCACGGAGTAGTAGCGCTGCTCGTGCTGGCCGATCGTGTCCAGGTGCTGGCCCGGTGCCGCGACGGGCGCGGCCCCCACGGTGGCGGCGCCGGTGATCGGCGTGCCGGCGGGCTGGTAGTTGCGCAGGGCCGACCCGGCGACGCGCGGCAGCACCCGGCGCAGGGCGTCGGCGTCGGGGGCGTCGGTGTAGGTGCCGCCGGTGGCCTGCGCGATGCAGCTGAGCTGGGCGCGCGCCGCGGCGTCGACGCCGAACCCGACGGCGTGGACGACCAGGTCGACGCCCTGCCCCGCGAGCGTGCGGACCACCTCGCAGGGTTCCGGCGGCGCGCAGGTGTCCACCCCGTCGGAGACGAGGACGATCGAGCGCGGCCCCTCCTGCGGCAGCTGCTCCGCCGCCACCTGCAGCGCCCGCCCGATCGGCGTGTACCCGCGCGGCGTGAGCCGGTCGACGGCGGCGCCGAGGCCCGTGCGGTCGAGCGGCCCTACCGGGCTCACCACCGTGACGTCCTGGCAGCCCTGCGCCCGTTCGGCGTCGGAGTTGCCGGTGGCCGTGCCGTAGGCGGCGAGGCCGACGGGAGCGCCGTCCGGGGCGGCGCCGAGGAAGGTGTGCACGGCCTGCTTCGCGGCGTCCATCTTGGTGCCGCCTGCCGGGTCGGCCCCCGTCATGGACCCGGACGCGTCCAGCACCACCATCGTCGGCGCGAGCTCGGCCCCCGGTTCCTGCCCGTACGCGGCCCCGGGCGCGATGCAGAGCAGGACCCCGAGCGCGCAGAGAACACCGATCACACGACTGCTCACGACGGCGGAGTCTGGCATCCGGCCGCGCGGGTGAGATGCTCGCCCGGTGCCCGCCGTGACGCGTACCGGGACGAACCGGACTCGGCTGATCACAGTGCGCGGCAACTCGGGATCGGGGAAGAGCCCCGATCCGCCCCCAACGGCGGTGACCAAGGGCGAATGGTCGCTGCTGGAGATCATTTGGCGACCATCTGCCCTTGATCGCCGAGCACCTGCCACGGCGATTCGACGACCCCCGGCAGGGAGCCCTCCGCGCACGGGCACGTCGATCCGTGAGCTGCGAGCTAGCCGACGAACGGGCCGCTCGTCGGACCGAAGCGGGACGGGGCGTAGGGGCGCACGTCCAGGCGCGGCTCCTCGCCCAGCACCAGGTCGGCCACCAGGGCGCCCGCCAGCGGGGCGATCGTCAGGCCGACCGGGCCGAACCCGGTGGCCAGGAATACGTCGGGGCGGCCGGGGAGCGGGCCGAGCACGGGCAGCCCGTCGGGGGTGGCGGGGCGGAAGCCGACGCGGGTCTCCAGGAGGGTGGCGTCGTGCAGGCCGGGCGCGACCGTGAGCGCCTGCTCGAGGACCTCGAGCTGACCGGCGGCGGTCACCCGGTGGTCGAAGCCGGACCCGGTCTCCCGGGTGGCACCGGCCACGACCCGTCCACCCGGGAACGCGAGCAGGTAGTGGCCGCTGCCCAGCGGGGAGACGACCGGCCACCGGGACGTATCCCAGGGGACCTCGAGGTGGGTGATCTGCCCGCGCTGCGGGGCGACCGGAAGCGTCGTGCCGAGCGGGGCAACGAGCTCGGTGCTCCACGCCCCGGCCGCGACGACCACGGCGTCCGCGCCGAGCGGCTCGCCGTCCACCCGCACGCCGCCGACCGCCAGCGCGGCGGTGCCGGTGCGCAGCTCGGCGCCGCGCCGCCGCGCCGCGTCCAGCAGGCTCGCCCGCACCTGCCTGCCGTCGACGCGGGCTCCCCCGCCGACGTGCACGGCCGAGAGCCCCTGATCCAGCACCGGGAACCGGGCGCGGGCCTGCGCGGGGTCGAGGAGCGATGCCTCCCCGGCGGCCGGGTGCTCGGCCGCCCGCGCCGCGACGCGCCGGTGGACCTCCCGCAGCTCGCCCTCGTCCCGGCCCACGACGAGGCCGCCGACCACCGAGTAGGACGTGGGCTCGTCGGTGTCCTCGGCCAGCGCGGCGACGAGCTCCGGGTAGTAGCCGGCCGCGGGTCCGGCCAGTGCGAACAGCGCCGGGTCGGCCGTGGCCCACGGCGAGACGATCCCGGCCCCCGCCGCCGTCGCCACCCCCGCCCGGGCGTCGTCGACGACGACCCGGGCCCCGCGCCGGGAGAGGTGATGGGCGACAGCGGCCCCCGCGACCCCGGACCCGACGACGACGACGCGCATGAAACGATCATCCCACGCGTTGCGGGGGGTGCTCAGTCGGGAGCGGCTACCGCCCCCGCGAACTGGCTCTCGTACAGCGCCGCGTAGGCGCCTGCTCGTGCTACCAGGTCCTCGTGGGTGCCCTGCTCCACGATCCGCCCGGACTCCATCACCAGGATCAGGTCGGCGTCGCGGATCGTGGAGAGGCGGTGGGCGATCACGAAGCTGGTGCGGTCGGTGCGCAGCGCGGCCATCGCCCGCTGCACGAGCAGCTCGGTGCGGGTGTCCACCGAGCTGGTGGCCTCGTCGAGGATCAGCAGCGTGGGGTCGGCGAGGAACGCGCGCGCGATCGTGATCAGCTGCTTCTCCCCCGCGCTGACGTTCGACCCCTCGTCGTCGATCACCGTGTCGTAGCCGTCCGGGAGGCTGCGCACGAACCGGTCGACGTAGGTGGCCCGCGCCGCGGCCACGATCTCCTCCTCGGAGGCCGCCGGGTTGCCGTAGCCGATGTTGTCGCGGATCGTGCCGCCGAAGAGCCACGTGTCCTGCAGCACCATACCCGTGCCCGAACGCAGGGTGGCCCGGTCCATCGCGGCGATGTCGACGCCGTCGAGCGTGATGCGGCCGGAGTCGAGCTCGTAGAAGCGCATGATCAGGTTGACGAGCGTGGTCTTGCCCGCCCCGGTCGGGCCGACGATCGCGATCGTCTGCCCGGGCTCCGCCACGAGCGAGAGGTGCTCGATCAGCGGCTGGTCCGCCTCGTACCGGAACGAGACGTCCTCGAAGACCACGCGGCCGGAGCGGGTCCCGGGCACGGCGGGCCGGGCCGGGCCGGGGACCTGCTCCTCGGCGTCGAGCAGCTCGAACACCCGCTCCGCCGATGCCACGCCGGACTGCAGGAGGTTGATCATCGACGCGATCTGGGTGAGCGGCTGGGTGAACTGGCGCGAGTACTGGACGAACGCCTGCACGTCGCCGAGGCTCATCGCACCCGACGCCACGCGCAGCCCGCCGACCACGGCCACGAGCACGTAGTTCAGGTTCCCGATGAACATCATCGACGGCATGATGATCCCGGAGATGAACTGCGCCCGGTAGCTGGCGTCGTAGAGGCGCTCGTTCCTGGCCGTGAACTCGGCCTCCACCTCGCGGCGGCGGCCGAACACCCGCACCAGCTCGTGGCCGGTGAAGGCCTCCTCGACGTGCGCGTTCAGCTCTCCGGTGTGGCGCCACTGCGCCACGAACTGCTTCTGCGAGCGCTTCGTGATCGCGTTCGTGACGAGCAGCGACAGCGGGATCGACACGAGCGCCACGAGCGCGAGCAGCGGGGAGATCCACAGCATCATCAGCACGACGAAGACGACGGTGAGCAGCGACGTGAGCAGCTGGGACAGCGTCTGCTGCAGGCTCTGGGAGACGTTGTCGATGTCGTTGGTGACGCGGCTGAGCAGCTCCCCGCGCGGCTGCCGGTCGAAGTGGCGCAGCGGAAGGCGGTTGATCTTGTCCTCGACGTCGCGGCGCAGGGCGAAGATCGTGCGCTGGACCACGCCGTTGAGCAGGTAACCCTGCAGCCAGCCGAACAGCGACGCGACCACGTAGATCGCCACGACCGCCATCAGCACCCGGCCGAGCAGGCCGAAGTCGATACCCTGCCCCGGCACGACGCCCGCGCCCTCGATCACGTTGGCGTACGTGTCGTTGCCCGTCGCCCTGGCCTGCGCCGCGGCCTCCCCGACGGACGCACCCGGCTCCAGCTGGCGGCCGATCACCCCGGCGAAGATCACGTCGGTGGCCCGGCCGAGCACGAGCGGCCCCACCGAGGAGAGCGCCACGCTGACCACGCCCAGGAGCACGACCGCCACGACGCCGACCCGCTCGGGCGCGAGGCGGCCCATCAGCCGGCGTGCCGACGGGCCGAAGGCGAGCGACTTCTCCGCCGGCATGCCCATGCCCGCCCACGGCGGGCCGCCGCGCCGGGCCACTCGCATCTCGCGCGCGGCGCGGTTGGTGTCCGCGGCGGGCGCGTTCGGCCGGGTCATGCCACTTCCTCCGGGGTGAACTGGGACGCGACGATCTCCGCGTAGGTCGGGCAGCCCGCCAGCAGCTCGTGGTGGTCGCCCATCCCGACCACCGCACCGTCGTCGAGCACGACGATCTGGTCGGCGTCGCGGATGCTCGCCACCCGCTGCGCCACGACCACGACGGTGGCCGTGGCGGTGACCGGCCGCAGGGCCGCGCGCAGCCGGGCGTCGGTGGCCAGGTCGAGCGCCGAGAACGAGTCGTCGAAGAGGTAGACCTGCGGCCGCCGGACGAGCACGCGGGCGATCGCGATGCGCTGGCGCTGCCCGCCGGACACGTTGGTGCCGCCCTGAGCGATCGGGGCGTCGAGACCCTCGGGCATGGCCCGCACGAAGTCGGCCGCCTGGGCCACCTCGAGCGCGGCCCACAGCTCGTCGTCTCCTGCGTCCGGGTTGCCGTAGCGCAGGTTGCTCGCCACGGTGCCGGTGAACAGGTACGGCTTCTGCGGCACGATCCCGACCCGGCTCCACAGGTACTCCGGCTCCAGGTCGCGCACGTCGACGCCGTCCACGAGCACCTGCCCGCTCGTGGCGTCGAAGAGCCGCGGCACGAGCCCGAGCAGGGTGGTCTTCCCCGCGCCGGTGCTGCCGATGATCGCCGTGGTGGTGCCCGGCGTCGCGGTGAACGTGACGTCGTGCAGCACCGGGGCGTCGGCGCCCGGGTAGGTGAACCCGGCGCCGCGCAGCTCGAGCGCTCCGGTGGGGGCGGCCGGCGTGACCGGCTCGGCAGGCAGGGCCACCGACGACTCGGTGTCGAGCACCTCGACGATCCGCTCCGCGCACACGGCGGCCCGCGGGATCATCATCGTCATGAAGGTGGCCATCATGACCGACATCAGGATCTGGATCAGGTAGGCCAGGAACGCGGTGAGCGCACCGATCTGCATCTGACCCGCGTCGATGCGCTCGGCGCCGAACCAGAGCACGGCCACGCTCGACAGGTTCAGCACGAGCATCACGATCGGGAAGACCGTGGCCATCAGCCGGCCCACGCGCAGGGCGACGGCGGTGAGATCGGCGTTCGCGGTCTCGAAGCGGGCGGTCTCCTGTGGTTCGCGCACGAAGGCCCGCACGACCCGGATGCCGGTGATCTGCTCGCGCAGGATGCGGTTGACCTGGTCGATCCGGGTCTGCATCTCGCGGAAGCCGGGCACCATGCGCAGGATCACCGAGCCGATCGCGGCGACCAGCACGGGCACGCACACGAGCATCAGCCAGGACAGGTGCGTGTCCTCCTGCAGCGCCATGACCACGCCGCCGAAGCACATGATCGGCGCCGTGACCAGCATCGTGCAGGACATCAGCACGAGCATCTGCACCTGCTGCACGTCGTTGGTGCCGCGGGTGATCAGCGACGGTGCGCCGAAGTGGTTGAGCTCCCGCACCGAGAACTCCCCGACCCGGTGGAAGAGCGCCGCGCGCACGTCCCGCCCGAAACCCATGGCCGTGCGGGCGCCGTGGTAGACGGCGGCCACCGAGCAGACGATCTGCACGAGCGTGACCAGCAGCATCCAGCCGCCGACGGACATGATGTAGCCCGTGTCGCCGCGGGCGATGCCCTTGTCGATGATGTCGGCGTTGAGGCTGGGCAGGTAGAGCGAGGCCATGGTGCCCGCGAACTGCAACGCGACCACCGCGAGCAACGGTCTGGAGTGGGCGCGCAGGTGGGCGCGCAACAGCCGGATCAGCATGGGTCGTCCTCGCGGGTGGTGGGGAGGGCGACCCCGTCGAGCAGGATCGAGACGATCTGCTCCGGGGTCAGCAGGCGGCCGTCGGAGATCATCGGGTGGGTGCCGGAGAAGATGAGCAGCCGCAGCACGTGGGCCAGCTCGGGGGCCGGGACCCGCAGCAGGCGCTCGTCCGGGCCGACGATATCGACCAGCGCGGCCCGGAGCGCGTCGTTTATCGCCGCGGGCGGCATCGGCCGCCGGTCGAGCTCCTCCGGCTCGGGGGGCCGGATCCAGCCGAGCGCGTCGAGCAGGCCGAACACCTGCGACAGCCGGTCCTGCAGCACGACGGTGGCCGCGACGAGCCGTTCGCGCAGCGGGAGGTGGCGGTCGACCGCCGCCAGCCCGCGCAGCGTCGGCGCCGGGTCGAAGACCTCGTCGACGACGGCCTGCACCACCGACTCCTTGTCGGCGAAGACCCGGAAGATCGTGCCCTCCGCGATGCCGCCCGCCTCGGCGATCTGGCGGGTGGTGACCGCGGAGCCGTAGCGCATCACGAGCGGCCGCGCGGCCTCGATGATCGCCGCGCGGCGGGCGGCGGGCGCCATGCGAGGGGCGCGCCGAGTCGAGCCGGGCACCGGACAAGCGTAAATGAGTGCGCACTCATTACCCAACCGGGTTCCGCTCCGGGCCGCCCCCACCGGGTGGGCGACGCGCGCGGCGGAGCGTCGCATTTCCGAACGTTCGCGGACCTCGGCCCGCTCGCGTTCACATCCCATCCAGGGCTCCTCGGGCAGGAAAAATGACGCGCGGGGATCCGCACCCGGGAACACACCCGGCCGCGAGCCCGCAGTTCGCCGGAAACAGCCCCC
This sequence comes from Pseudonocardia adelaidensis, assembly GCF_039543345.1. NCBI lineage: Bacteria > Bacillati > Actinomycetota > Actinomycetes > Pseudonocardiales > Pseudonocardiaceae > Pseudonocardia > Pseudonocardia adelaidensis. The sequence continues at coordinate 60,493 of NZ_BAABJO010000001.1, forward strand.
GCGTCTCCATGCGGAGCCCGGAACGGGATGCGCAATGCTGGCACGCGTTCGGTTACGGAGGGGCACAGTTGCGTGACTCCTCCGTAACCGCCGCCTCCCTCGTACGGGGCAGCATGGGTGATACCGAAGTCACCCAGCGCTTACTCCGAACGGCCTATTCGCTCGTTGGAAGTGGTCGCCCGTGCGGTCGCGACGTCAGTCATGCTGGACCGGTGACGAGGAGCGAGACGAACACCGGGGTACGGCTGATCAGTGCCGGCGAGCTGGAATCGACCGTGCGGTCGATCTTCGCCGCGGCGGGGTGCGCAGACGAGGAGGCGGGGCTGATCGCCCGCGAGCTGGTCGGCGCGAACCTCGCGGGCCACGACAGCCACGGCGTCGTGCGCGTGCCGCTGTACGTCGACTGGATGCGGGAGGGCTGGGTCCGGGCCGGGCAGCGGGCCGAGGTCGTCACCGACGGTGGCGCGTTCGTCGTGCTCGACGGCAACGAGGGGTTCGGCCAGACGATCGCCACCGAGGCCGTGGCGCTCGGCATCGAGCGCGCCGGGGCGAACGGGACCTGCATCGTGGCGCTGCGCAACTCCGGGCACATCGGCCGGGTGGGCGCCTACGCCGAGACCGCGCTCGCCGCGGGCCTGGTCTCGATCCACTTCGTGAACGTGGCCGGGTCGCCGCTGGTGGCGCCGTTCGGGGCCGTCGAGCGGCGGTTCTCGACCGCCCCGTTCGCCGTCGGGATCCCGCTGCCGGAACGCCCGGTGGTGCTCGACTTCGCCACGTCGCTGGTCGCGGAGGGCAAGGTGCAGGTGGCCTCCTTCGGAGGCAGGCCGCTCCCACCGGACGCGCTGATCGGGCCGGACGGCATGACGTCGAGCGACCCGCACGTCCTCTACGGCGACTACGGACCCACCGACCTGCGCCGGCCGAGCGGCGGGGATGGCGCCATCCGGGCGTTCGGTGAGCACAAGGGGTCGGGCCTCGCGCTCATGTGCGAGCTGCTCGCAGGGGCGTTCACCGCGGGCGGGTGCGCCGGCCCGCTCGACGGCCCGCGCAAGGGCATCACCAACGGGATGCTGTCGATCTACCTCTCCCCCGCCCACTTCGGCACGCAGGCCGAGTTCGAGCGGATCGGCCGTGAGTACCTGGACTGGGTGCTCGGAGCACGCCCGAGCGACCCCGCCGCGCCGGTGCTGGCCCCCGGTGACCCGGAGGCGGCAAGCCGCGAGGCGCGCCTCGCCGAGGGCGTCCCGCTCCCCGTGGACACGTGGGCGGCGATCGTCCGCACGGCGGAAGGGCTCGGCGTCCCGACGCCCGCCTGACGAGGATCCGCGACGGGGCCCCAGGAGATGGCGACATCCGCGGGCTCGACGCCGAGGCGTTGCACGCCGCCACCACCGGCGGCCTCCCGGGGGTGCTCGCTGCACCGGCTGATCGTGCAGAGCTGGGAGGCCTGCAACCACGTGCCCGGCCCCTGCGCTGTGGTCTACCCCGGCGCGCGGAGCATGACGAGGTCGGCGCCGGACGCCTGCCGGTACGCCGAGAGCACGGACCACCCACGTGCGGGAAGTCGTTGACCACGTTGACACGGTCTTGACCGACACCCCCGCCCGGGCGGGCGACGTCGGGCATCGTCGCGGCCACTGGCTGGCACCCCCGGTCCTCGGGCCCCTGTGATCGACCGAGTCTGCCACCCGTCCGGCCCGCGCAGGCGCTACCGGGTGGCCCCGCAGGTGCACTCGCCGAGCAGGCAACGGGGATGCGGCGGCGGGTAGCCGAACGTGGGCTGGAAGGGGATCGCCCCGACCGAGTTGCAGAGCGACTCCGGGTCGTAGTCGCGTACCCAGCCACCCATCTCCTGCACGTACTCCCACTTGTGGTGCTCCGGGTGGGAGTCCCACACCGGTGGGTGCACCTGGGCCTCGGCGGCCGGGCGGCCCTCGCCGATCGGCTCGTCCTCGGGGATGGCGTTGGGATCCACGTTCGGTGTGGTCATGCACAACCTTTCCTCGGCGGCCAGTGGGCAGATCGTCCCGGACCGGTGGGAGGAACCGCCATTCGGCAGCCCAGCGGAGGTTGCGTTCACACGTCCGGGTGGCTACCGTCACGCGCACTGTCGATGCGTATCGACTCCCATGCCGATTTCCCGAGGAAGGGGGACGCCGTGGTCACCAGCCGGGACGTCGCCCGGGTCGCGGGGGTCTCGCAGAGCACCGTCTCCTACGTGATGAGCGGTCGCCGGTCGATCTCGGCCGAGACCCGCAAGCGCGTGCTCGACGCCATCGAACAGCTCACCTACCAGCCCAACGCCGGGGCACGAGCCCTGGCCAGCCAGCGCACGCAGGTGATCGGCCTCGTCGTCCGGTTCCGGCCGGGCGCGGACACCACCGGCCTGCTCCCGTTCATCGAGACGATCGCCGGGTGCGCCCGCGCCGAGGACCACGACGTCCTGCTCGTCACGGCCGACGAGGGTTCGGCGGGCCTCACCCGGCTCGCCGGCCGCGCCCTCTGCGACGCGATCGTGATGATGGACATCGAGGCCGACGACGCCCGGATCCCGGTGGCCGCGGCGCTGCGGGTGCCGGTGCTCCTCATCGGCGTCCCGGACGACAGCGCCGGGCTGCACTGCGTGGACGTGGACTTCGCCGATGCCGGGCGCCTCGCCGTGGACGAGCTGGCGGCGGCCGGGCACGACCGGGTCGTGGTGATCGGCCACGCCCCCGACGTCGTGGAGCGCGACATCAACTTCGTGCGCCGGTTCCAGCGCGGCGCCACCGCGGCCGCCGAGGCGCACGGCATCGGTCTGGACCTCGTGAGCCCGGTCCCGCCGGACCGCGCGGGGGCCGAGGCCGCGGTGCGGGAGGCGCTCGCCCGCGGCGGCGACCGGACCGGCATCGTCGTCCCCAACTCGCCCGCGGTCCAGCCGGTGCTGCAGGCCCTGCTCGACCGCGGTGTCGTCCCGGGCCGGGACATCTCGCTGATCGGGCTGTGCACCGACGTGGCCGCCGAGGCGAGCACGCCTGCCGTCACGAACGTGTCGCTGGAGCCGCGGGACGTCTCGCGGCGCGCGATGGAGATCCTGTTCCGCCTGCTCGACCGCTCCGGAGACCGCCCCACCCAGCTCGTCGAGCTGATCCGCCCCCGGCTCACGCGCAGGGAGACCACGCTCCCCGCCCCCTGACGCCGGTCGCGCACCCCGCGACCACCCCTTGACCGTCATCGATACGTATCGACCGAGAGGACCGGACATGGCTCGACGAGGAGCATTGCTACGGACCGCCCTCCCCGCCCTGGTCGCGGCTGCCGCGCTCGGGCTCACCGCGTGCGGCGGTGGGAGCGGCGGGGGCGGTGGTGGCGGCGACGTCACCTCGCTCCGGGTGCTCGACTACTACAACAACGAGCCCGACAAGTCCGTCTACGCGAAGAAGCTCGACGAGTGCGGCCAGCAGGCAGGGGTGACGATCGAACGCGAGGTCGTGCCGGGCGACTCCCTCATCGCGAAGGTGCTGCAGCAGGCGTCGTCGCGGACGCTGCCGGACGTCCTCATGCTCGACAACCCGGACCTGCAGCAGATCGCCCAGACCGGCGCGCTCGCCCCGATCAGCGACTTCGGCCTGTCCGCCGACGGCTTCCAGGAGGGCGTCCGCAACGCCTCGACGTTCGAGGGCCAGGTCTACGGGCTGCAGCCGGTGACCAACTCGATCGGCCTGTTCTACAACGTCGACATGCTCAACCAGGCGGGTATCACCCCGCCCAAGACGTGGGACGAGCTCAAGGCCGCCGCGGCGGCGCTCACCCAGGGCCAGCGGTACGGCATCGCGTTCTCCGCCGTGGCCGACTACGAGGGCGCCTGGCAGTTCCTGCCGTTCATGTGGACCAACGGCGGCGACGAGACGAACATCGCGAGCCCGGAGACGGCGGAGGCGCTGCAGCTGTGGGTCGACCTGGTGAACTCCGGGTCGGCGTCGCGGTCGGTGCTGAACTGGAAGCAGGCCGACGTCAAGGACCAGTTCGCGGCGGGCAACGCGGCGATGATGGTCAACGGACCGTGGCAGTTCCCCGCGCTCGACAAGGTCGACGGGCTGCACTACGAGGTCGTGCCGATCCCGGTGCCGCAGGCGGGCGAGTCCGTGGTGGCCCCGCTCGGCGGAGAGACCTGGACGATCCCGCAGACCGGTGACAAGGCCCGCCAGGCCAAGGCGGCCGAGGTCGTGGCCTGCCTGAACACCGACGACAACCAGATCGCGCTGGCCACCGAGCGCACCACCGTGCCCACGAAGACGGCACTGCGGGACCGGTTCGTCGCCGACGTGCCCCGGATGGCGGCCTTCACCGACATCGTGCAGACGGCCAGGGCCCGCACCGGCAAGCTCGGCCCGGAGTGGCCGGCCGCGGCCACCCGCATCTACACCGCGGTGCAGACGGCGATCACCGGGGGTGCGCCGCCGCTCCAGGCCCTCCAGCAGGCCCAGAATGGCTGACACCGCAACCGCGCCCGGGCGGGCCGCCGTAGCCGACGCGGCGCCCGCTCCCGCCCCGCGCCGGCCCGCGGGTGGGTGGTGGTCGCCGCGCGGGCGGGAGCGGCTGCTGCAGTTGGCCTTCCTCGTGCCCGCGGTGGTCTACCTGCTGCTCTTCTTCGGCTACCCGGTGGTCCAGAACGCCGTGATGGGGTTCCAGGAGTACTCGACCCGCACGTTCTACACGGGCGAGGCGCCGTTCGTGGGGCTGGCCAACTACGTCGCCGTGCTCTCGTCGAACGTGTTCGGCACCGCACTGCTCAACACGGTGCTGTTCACGGTCGGCTCGATCGCGGGCCAGTTCGTGATCGGGCTGGGGATCGCGCTGTTCTTCCACCGGCGGTTCCCGCTGTCGGGCGTGCTGCGCTCGCTGCTGCTGCTGCCGTGGCTGATCCCGCTCATCGTGTCCGGGGCCGTGTGGCGCTGGATCCTCGACCAGGACAACGGGGCGCTCAACCGGTTCCTCTCCGCCATCGGCCTCGCCGAGCACCCCGGCTGGCTCACCAGCACCTCGCTCGCCCTGATCGCGGTGATCGGCGTGAACATCTGGATCGGCATCCCGTTCAACACCACGATCCTCTACGGCGGCCTGCAGGACGTGCCGCAGGAGCTGTACGAGGCGGCAGCGCTCGATGGCGCCACCGGCTGGCGCGCGTTCCGGCACGTGACGTGGCCGCTGCTGCGGCCGGTGGTGAACGTGGTGCTGGTGCTCGGGGTCGTCTACACGATCAAGGTGCTGGACATCATCCTCGGGCTCACCGACGGCGGCCCGGCCAACGCGACGCAGACGATCGCCACGCAGGCCTACCACCTGTCGTTCCAGGAGTTCCGCTTCGGCGAGGGCGCCGCGCTGGGCAACGTGCTCATCGTCATCTCGCTCGTGTTCGCACTCCTCTACCTGCGCGCCAACCGGCGCGCCCTGGCCCGGTGAGGCGCCGATGAACACCCGCACCCGCAGTTGGGGCAACACCGTGATCGGCGTGCTGATCCTCGCGGTGATGCTCTTCCCGCTGTACTGGATGCTCAACGTCTCGTTGCAGCCGGCGGGCTCGGCCGTCGGCACGCCGTGGATCCCGCTCGAGCTGTCCTTCGACGGCTATGGCACGGCGCTGCGCGAGCAGGGACGCAACCTCGTCACGAGCCTGATCGTGGCGGCCGGCAGCGTGCTGTTCAGCCTGCTGATCGCCACGCCCGCGGCCTACGCGCTGGCGCAGTTCAAGGTGCGCGGCGCCGGCGTGGTGCTGTTCGGGATCCTGATCAGCCAGATGATCCCGGGCATCGTCGTGGCCAACGCGCTGTACAACGCCTACAGCGACCTCGGCCTGCTCAACTCGATCCCGGGCCTGATCCTCGCCGACTCCACGCACGGCATCCCGTTCGCGATCCTGATCATGCGGGCGTACCTGCTCTCGATCCCCGGCGAGGTCATCGAGGCCGCGCGCGTGGACGGGGCGGGGCAGATCCGCGCGTTCGTCGCGATCGTCGTGCCGATGAGCCGCAACGCGCTGGTGACGGCGGCGCTCTTCACGTTCCTGTTCACGTGGAGCGACTTCCTGTTCGCGCTCACGCTGACCACCACCGAGACGGTGCGGCCGGTGACCCTGGGCATCTACCAGTACATCGGCACGTACGTGAACGACTGGAGCTCGGTGATGGCCACCGCCGTGCTCGCCTCGATCCCCGCAGTGGTGCTGCTGCTGGTGGCCCAGCGATTCGTCGCCGCGGGCGTCGCCAGCGGCGCGGTGAAGTAGAAAGGACGCAATCTGTGACTCCCGTCCGCGTGACCGTCTGGGGCGAGAACCGCCACGAGAAGATCGAGGAGCACGTCCGCAAGATCTACCCCGACGGCATGCACGAGACGATCGCCGACGGCATCCGGGAGAACCTGGGTGACGGCGCGGTCGTGCGCACCGTAACCCTCGACGACCCGGAGCACGGGCTCACCGAGGAGTCGCTGCAGGACACCGACGTGCTGGTCTGGTGGGGCCACGCCGCCCACGGCGAGGTGGCCGACGAGGTCGTGGAGCGCGTGCACCAGCACGTGCTGTCCGGCATGGGACTCGTCGTGCTGCACTCCGGGCACTGGTCGAAGATCTTCACCAAGCTCATGGGCACCAGCTGCACGCTGCGCTGGCGCAGCGAGCACGACCGCGAGCTGATCTGGACCGTCGACCCCACCCACCCGATCGCCGAGGGCGTGCCGCACCCCCTCGAGATCGAGGAGGACGAGATGTACGGGGAGTTCTTCGACATCCCCGCCCCCGACGAGCTGATCTTCATCAGCACGTTCTCCGGCGGGGAGGCCTTCCGCAGCGGCTGCACGTTCCACCGCGGCTACGGCAAGATCTTCTACTTCCGCCCCGGTGACCAGGACTACCCGACCTACCACCACAAGGACGTCCGGCGGGTGATCGCCAACGGCGTCAAGTGGGCCAGGACGGACCGGCCCGAGCGCACTGCGCCGGTGCTGCTGCGGTACGAGACGGGCGAGTTCTTCAAGGGCGCCGGCTACACGGGGCCGCTGGGATGAGCGAGCTTGCGAGCGAATCATGGCACAGCGCCTCAGGGTCATCGTCGGCCGAGCGCAGCGAGGCCGTGAGATGACCCTCGCAGACCCGTTGCGCGTGGTGCTGGTCGGCGCGGGCCTCATGGGGCGGGCCTGGCGCGACACGATCGAGGCGGCACCGGACGTCGAGCTGGCCGGGATCGCCGACATCGACCCGGCCACCGCCGGCGCGGCCGCGGCGGCGCTCGGCAGGCCGGTGCCCACCGGCACCGACGCGGTCGCGCTCGCCGCGGCCACCGGGGCGCGCGCGGTCGTGAACGCGACCGTGCCGGAAGCCCACCACCCCGTCACCACCGCCGCCCTGTTCGCCGGGCTCGACGTGCTCGGCGAGAAGCCGGTCGCCCCGACCGTGGCGCAGGCGCTCTCGCTCGCAGCCGCCTCGGAGGTGACCGGGCGGCTGTTCATGGTGAGCCAGTCGCGGCGGTGGAACCCGCAGTTGTTCGCGCTGCGGGCGATGGCGGAGGACCTGGGCACCCCCGGCTCGCTGACGACCGAGTTCTTCCGGGCGCCCCACTTCCCCGGGTTCCGCGAGGAGATGGCCCACCCGCTACTGGTCGACATGGCGATCCACCCGTTCGACTCGGCCCGGTTCGTGCTCGGGGCCGAGCCCGTTGCAGCGTACTGCGAGTCGCACAACCCGCCGTGGAGCTGGTTCGCGGGGGACGCGGCGGCCACTGCGGTGTTCGAGATGACCGGGGGCGTCCGCTACACCTATGCCGGGAGCTGGTGCAGCCCTGGCCGGCAGACGTCCTGGAACGGCGAGTGGCGCCTCTCCGCGGAGAAGGGCTCCGCCCACTGGGACGGCGACCACGACCCGGTGCTCGAGGGCGACGTCGACCCGGCGCCCCGGCCCGCGTCGCCCTACTCCGGCATCGAGGGGGCGCTGCTGGTGTTCACCGACGCCCTGCGCACCGGCGCGCCGCCCATGGGCGAGGTGCACGAGAACGTGCTCAGCCTCGCCATGGTCGAGGCGGCGGTGCGCTCGGCGGACACCGGGCAGCGGGTGCTGATCGACGACGTGCTCGCCGACGCCCACGCCGAGGCCGTCCGCACGGAGCCGAACCCCGACGTCCGGGACGCCCTGGCCTCGTGGCCGTCCGTGCGCTCGGTCCTCACTGCCGCCCGTTCGTAGCCCGTGGGTGGATACGGGTGCTCCAGCACTCGTATCCGCTCACGGCCAATACGCTGGGACGATGCGGCTGTTCGTGGCCACCCGGCCGCCCGCCGACGTCGTCGTCGAGGTGCTCGGCGCGCTGCGGCGGGAGCCCGTCGCGGGCGTCACGTGGTCCGTGCCCGAGCAGTGGGTGGTGAAGCTGCGCCCGCTCGGGCACGTGCCGGAGCACCTCGTCGACCCGCTCGTCACGGCGCTGTCCGACGAGCTGACGGGCGTGCCGCCGGTGCGCTGCACCCTCGGCCCGGCCACCCGCAGGCTGGGTGGCCAGTGGCTCGGCGCCCCGGTGTCCGGGCTCGACGACCTCGCCGCCGTGGTCTTCGACGCGACGATCGGGATCGTGCCGGTGACGCACCCGCAGCCGTTCCGGGCCGACGTCGTGCTGGCGAGGGGGCGGGTTCCGGCCGGGCTCGCCGGCGAGCCGGTCGCCGCGGAGTGGACGGCCCGTGAGGTCGCGCTCGTGGCCGACCGATCCTCGCCCCGCCGTCCGCTCCTCGACGACCTCGCGACCTTCGTCCTGACCGGCCGCTGACCGGCCGCTGAACCCGAGTTCTCCGAAACGGGCCCGCGGAACGCGCGCGCCTCGTACCGTCCGGCGCATGGAACGGGGATGGCCGCTCGGCCGGTACTCCGGGGAGGACCCCACGGGCCGGGTCCACGTCGCGCTCGACGGCGCCGCCCGGGATGCCACGGTCGTGCTGGAGCACGGGTGGCGCTCGGCCGTCGGCACGGCGGGGCTGGCGGCGGCGGTCCTGCAGGCGTTCTGCGAGGCCACGACCGCGCGCCTCGTGGCCTGGGCCTCGGCCGATGTCGTCGAACCGGCACCGCCCGGCCGGGCGGTGCCGGGCCAGGCGGGCCGGCCCACGATCGACTCGCTGTCGCGCGCACGGCGCGACCTGCGCGAGTTCCGGCAACAGCTCATGGCGCTGCGCCGGACCACCGAGACCGCGAGCAGCCCGGGCCGGCTGGCCGTCGCCCGGGTCAGCGGCGGCCAGGTCACCGGCCTGGAGCTCGATCCGGAGTGGCTGCGCACCGCCGCCTCCCGAGACCTCGAACGGCACGTCGGCCACGCCCTGCGGGGCGCGCTCACCCTGATCTCGGCGCAGCCCGAGCGTGCGCTCGCGAGCTGCCCGGACCTGGCGGCGTTCCTCGCCGGCACCCCGTTCGCTCCGTTCAGTTCGCCGCACTCGCGTTGATGAGGGGGAAGCAGCACCGATGGCACCGACACCCGAGCAGATCACGGTTTCGCTCGCCGCGCTGAGGGCCGACGCCGACGGGTGGACCGCCGCGGCCGAGACGATGGCCGCCGCGGCCGCCGCCGCCGACGGGCAGAAGCTCGACGCTGCCGCGTTCTCCTTCGCCGGGCAGTCCGCCGCGGCCGCCTACGAGGAGCTGCGCGCCAAGATGGCCCGGCTGGTCCACGAGGGTGCCGCGCGCTTCGCGTCCATCGCAGGCGCCCTGCGCGCGAGCGCCGACGCCTACGAGGCCGACGAGGCCGCGGGCGCCCACCGCCTCCGGAACATCTACTGATCCGATGACCGGCTCCCACCCAACGGACGCGGGCGAGATGCTCGGGCTGGTCGCCGAGCTGCGCTCCGGGCTCGACGAGGCAGCCGAGCTGATCAACGGCATCGTCGACGGGATCGACTCGGTCCTCGCCACGCTGCCGGACGGGCAGGGCGACGGCATCCGGGACGCCGTCACCGGCTTCCGGCGCATGTTCGACGACACCGTCACCGAGCTCGGGCGGGCCCTCGACCGGGCGGGCGACCCGGTCGCCCTGCGCGCCACCGGCGCGGTGTGGGCGGTCGACATCGGCGGCGGTGTGAGCGGCCTGGCCGGGCTGGCCACCGAGAACACGACGCGTGCCGACAACCACTGGACCGGCGACGCCGCGGAGGCCTACCTCGACACCCTGCTCCCCCAGCGGCTCGCGATCACCGCCGTCACGACCACCGGCGACAGGATCGACGCCGTCCTGAACGAGCTGGCCAACGCGATCATCGACTTCTGGAAGAACGTCGAGGCTGCCGTCATCACGCTCCTCGCCGGCCTCGTCGCCGCCGGGGCCGTCGCGACGGGCGGGCTCACCGTCGTCGTCGCCGTCGGGATGGCCGCCGCCGCGCTCAACCTCTTCAGCGCCTCCGTGGTCAGCCAGATCAGCATGTTCACCGAGCTCGGCAACGCGATCAGCATCCGCACCAGGGAGCTGGTCGCCGTCCGCGCCGACGACACCGCATTCCCCGGTGGCCGATGGCCGTCCGCCGTCGCCACCGACCTGAACGACGGCAGCATCACCGACGGCGACGACACCGACTGGCACGTCGAATGACCGCCGACGCGCCCGACGCGGCGCCTGCGCCCGGGACACGCGTGCGCCGGACGCTCCGCTCGCCTACCACCGGGCACCTCGTCATCGCGATCGCCGCGGTGCCCGTCACCGTGCTCGTGGGCAACGAGGCCGGCGGCCGACCACCGGGCGGATCCTGGCTCCTCGACCCGGTCACCCCGGGCGTGCTGCTCGTCATCGGCCAGGTCCTGTCCTGTGGGAGGAACTGGCCGCCGGCCCGCGCGACCGGCGACCGTCCCGACGCCGGCCGGATCGCCCGCGGGCTGCGGCGCTCGGGCTGGACGGTCGGGCTCGTCGTCTGCGCGACCTTCTCCGTGCCCCACCTCCAGCTCGCCGGGTCGGTCCCGCCGTGGCTGTGGGCCCTGTTCCTGCTGCTGGTGATGGCGGCGCTGCTGCTCGAGTACCGGCACGCCGGCTGGGCCCATCGGCGCCTGGACGACGCGGACGAGCGCGGTGCGGTCGCGGAGTACCGGCCGCTCCCGCCACGCGTGGGGAGGCGGCTGCGCAGCGGGCTACGGGTCGCCGCCGTCTGCCACGTGCTCTTCGCCGGCATCGCCGCGCTGCTCGCCGTCGCCACGATCACCGCCGAGACCGGCGGGCCGACGGGTGGGTCGGCCACGACGGCCGTCCAGATCGGCGCCGCCGCGGTGGTGGTCGCGGTTCCGCTCCTCCACATCCGCCCCCTCCTGCTCGTCGGCGCCGCGGTCGTCGGCGACGCGGTGCACGTCCCGGCCCTCCGGCGCGCCGGTGCGTCGTTCGTCCGCGCGGGCCGCGCCACCGCGGTCCTGGCGGGGTTCGTCGTCGCGTCCGTGCCGGCGGCGCCCGCCGACCCCGATGTCGCGGTCGGCCGGGCCGCGCTGCTCGCCGTCGTCGTCGGGGTCGGTGCGCTGCAGTTCACCTCGGTCGGCAGCACCCGCGTCGGGGACTTCCCGAGGCGCTGGCTCCGCACGTCCCGCGCGGGGTGACGGCGGCGGCCCCGAGGGCGGCGGTGCCCATTGCGCCCGCAAGCGGCAGGATGGCGCCATGGCACAGGTGACGGCGCGGACCGAGCGCACGATCGACGCCCCCGCCGAGCGGGTGCGCGCGGCGCTCGCCGACTACGAGAAGGTGCGGCCGGCGATCCTCACCGACCACTACCGCGACTACCGGGTGGAAACGGGCGGCCAGGGCGAGGGCACCCGGGTGCACTGGCTGCTGCAGGCCACGAGCAAGCGCGTGCGCGACCAGCTGGTGGAGGTCAGCACCACCGGGGACGACCGGATCATCGAGAAGGACGCGAACTCGAGCATGGTCACCACCTGGACCGTCACGCCGGCCGGGGCCGACCGCAGCGTCGTCGCGGTGGAGAGCAGCTGGAAGGGTGCGAGCGGGATCGGCGGCTTCTTCGAGCGCACGTTCGCACCCAAGGGCCTGCAGCGGATCCACGACGGCGTGCTGGCGAACCTCGAGAACACGCTGCGCGGCTAGTGCACCCCGCCGGAAGTCCGCCGAACAATTCGGCGGCCCAGCCCCACGCTGCGCGCACCGGCCGACGACCCGAGTACGCCCGGTACGAGGGCCGCCGCCCGGCACACCCAGCGAGAACCTGCATCCACCGACTTACCCAACGGACTTCCGGCGGGGGACACTAGGGGGTCACCATCAGCGCACCGATCGAGAACGGCGTCGTCGCCGTCGCCGGGGAGGCCCTCGTCGACATGGTCCCGGCACCCGTCGGCGACTACTTCGAGGCCGCCCCGGGCGGGAGCCCGGCCAACGTCGCCGTGGCGCTGGCGCGGCTGGGGGTGCCGGCACGGCTGCTGGCCCGGATCGCCGACGACATGCTCGGGCGCCGCATCCGCGACCACCTCACCGGCAACGGCGTGCAGCTCGACCACGCCGTCGCCGCGACCGAACCGACGACGCTCGCGATGGTGGCGGTCGGTCCCGACGGCGGCGCGAGCTACGACTTCCGCTTCGACGGCACCGCCGACTGGCAGTGGACCGCGGCCGAGCTCGACGGTGCGCTGGACGGGCCGGTGGTCGCGCTGCACTCCGGGTCGCTCGCGCTCACCATGCCCCCCGGCGCGGCCGCGCTGCGCGAGCTGGTCTCCCGGGCCGCCGGCTCGGTGACGATCAGCTACGACCCCAACTGCCGCCCACTGCTCATGGGCGACCCGGCCGGTGTGCTGGCGGGCGTGCACGAGCTGCTGGCCGTCGCCGACGTCGTGAAGGTCAGCGCCGAGGACCTCGAGTGGCTCCTGCCCGGCACCCGCCCCGAGCAGGTGCTGGAGGACTGGATCGCGCGCGGCCCGGCGGTCGTCGCGGTCACGCTCGGCGGGGACGGCGTGCTGGCCGGGACCGCGTCCGGCGTGCGGTCCCGCCGGCCGGGCGTGCCGGTCACGGTGGTCGACACGGTCGGCGCGGGCGACACGTTCTCGGCCGCCCTGCTCGCCGGGCTGCACCGGCGCGGCCTGCTGGGCGCGGCGGCGCGCCCCGCACTGCGCGCCGTCGACGCCGAGACCCTCGACGCCCTCCTCGACGAGGCCGCGCTCGCCGCCGCGATCACCTGCAGCCGCCGGGGCGCCGACCCGCCCACGGCCGACGACCTGGAGTCCCGCCGCTCGACGGCATGAGCCGCGGCGACCCCGTTGCAGCCCCGGGCCCCGGTCAGCAGAGGGCCGTCGCGGCGCCCAGGGTGACCGCGTAGGTGCCTACCACCTCGCCGCCCGCGTTGCCGCGCATCACGTTGCCGCAGATCCTCCCGTGCGGGCCCGCGTCCTGGACCTTGATCCCGCCGCGCGCGTTGTCGGTGATCACGTTGTGCTCGATGTCGTTGTCGACGGCGTCCCCCGGCCGGTCGCCGCCGATGCGGATCCCGGCCGCGGCGTTGTGGTGGATGTAGTTGAACCGGAACGTGTTGGACGGCCCGCGGGACTCCATCGCGCCCGAGTTGCCGTTGCGGGGCTGCTGCCCGGTGCAGGTGTTCCGTTCGACGTCGTTGTCGCGCGCGCCCTCCTTGATGTCGACGCACTCGGCGGCCCGGGTGTCGATCACGTTCCCCCACACCTCGTTGCCGTTGCTCCCGTCCGGCTCGGGGGTGGGGTTGCGGTCGAGCTGCTCGGGTGCGGTGCCGATGTAGATGCCCTCGCCGTTCTGGCCGGTGCCGGGGTTCGGGACGGCGAAGTCGTGGACGCCGCAGGGCCCGATCGTGTTGCCGGCCACGACGCTTCCGGTGGTGAAGTACTTCAGCCGGATGCACTCGTCGCCCAGGTTCGTCACCCGCAGGCCGAGGATCTTCGTGCCGGTCACGCCGTCGTGCGGCACGGTGGACTGCACCCAGATCGCCTTCTCGCGGTAGCAGGCGGCGACCGCCTCGGCGCAGACCCGGCCGTCGATCGTGAACCCGCGCAGCGTCGTGTCGTCGTGCTGGATCTCGATCACCCGGTTCGAAACCGCGGCTCCCTGCAGCACGGCGTCCCGCGGGCCGCTGATCGTCACCCCGGGCCGCACCGTGACGACGTGCTCGTCGTACGTGCCGGCGTGCAGCACCACGGTCTCGCCTGGCTGTGCGGCGGCCAGCGCCCGGGTGATCGTGCGGAACGGCCGCGGCACGGAGCCGGTGCCGGTGCGGTCGTCACCGGCCGCCGGGTCGACCTGGTAGTGGCCCCGCTCCGGCGGCTCGGCCCGCGCCGGGACCGCGGTGAGCAGCCCGCAGGCCGTGACGGCCACCGCGACGACGCCGATCCTGATCACCGCAGGCGCCGCGGAGCGCGCTCGGGGTAGTCGTCCGGCTGGCCGGTGGCCGGGTCCCCCGGGGCGAGGGTCAGCTCGGCGGGTTCGCTCTCCGGCAGCGCCCACTGCTTCGCCCAGTCCAGGTGCATGGCGGCCGGCCCGCCGGCCTGCGGGAAGTAGTCCAGCTGCATGGTCATGTTCATCGGCCGCGGCGGGAACGTCGAGCTGTCGGTGGTCGAGTACCACTCCTCGCCGTTCACGTAGGCCGTGATCCTCTCCGGCGTCCACTCGAGGGCGTAGGCCGACCACTGCGTCGCGTCGTGCCGCACGGACCCGTGGTCCTGGTCGTTGTCCGCGCCGTGGTGCAGGAAGAAGTCGGTCTCCTGCCGGTCGTCGGAGGTGATCTCCATCCAGTCGATCTCCCCGCCCACCGGGAAGTCCTCGGCCACGGGCCAGAGCAGCAGCAGGGCGTTCAGGCCGCCGTGCGCCGCGTCGGACCGCACGCATGCCTCCCAGCGCCCGTACCGCTGGCCGGGGTGCCAGCTCATCGCGCCGGTCGTGCCGTCCTCGGTCGCGGAGATCGTGGCGACGCCGTCGGCCACGGTGATCGCCTCCGGGGTGCGCGTCCCCTTCTCGTCGTGGCCCGGCTCGGGGCCGTACGGGTGCCAGTCGCCGGGCAGGCCGTCGGAGAAGTCGGAGCGCCGCGTCGGCTCGCCCCAGCCGTGGCGCTCGGCGGCCGTCGCGGTGCACTCGGACGGGTCCGCGGGCGGGGGCGGGGCCTGGCCGGCGGCCAGCACGGAGAACGCACTCACCACCGCCGACAGGAAAACGGACATGTGCACCACTGACACCTCCAGTCCCATTGGAACCGGGCGGAGGGCGCGGCGCGAGATCAGCCACGCGTACGGGTGAGGAGCCTGTCCACGGGCCAGGTGTTCATGATCCGCTCGACCGGTACCTCGCACTCGGCCGCGCGCTCGCAGCCGTTGCGCAGCCAGTCGAGCTGGCCGGGGGCGTGCGCGTCGGTGTCGATCGTGACGTCGCACCCCGCTTCGAGGGCCTCGCGCAGCAGCCGCCTGGGCGGGTCGAGGCGCTCCGGCCGGGAGTTCACCTCCACCGCGACCCCGCGTTCGGCGCACGCCGCGAACACGGCTTCTGCGTCGAACTGCGACTCCGGACGCTTCCGGTTGCCGGTCACCATCCGGCCCGTGCAGTGCCCGAGCACGTCGACGTGCGGGTTGTCGATCGCGGTGAGCATCCGCTTCGTCATCTCGGCGCGCGGCATCCGCAGCTTCGAGTGCACCGACGCCACCACGACGTCCAGCCGGGCGAGCAGGTCCTCGTCCTGGTCGAGCGAGCCGTCCTCGTTGATGTCGACCTCGATGCCGGTGAGCACGCGGAACGCAGCACCCAGCTCCGCGTTCAGCTCCGCGATGTCGTCCAGCTGGGCCCGCAGCCGGTCGGCGGACAGCCCGTTCGCCACGGTCAGCCGCGGCGAGTGGTCGGTGATCACGAGGTAGTCGTGGCCGAGCGCCTGCGCCGTCTCCACCATCTCCCGCAGCGGCGACCCGCCGTCGGAGGCGTCGGTGTGGCTGTGGCAGTCGCCGCGGATCGCGTCCAGCAGCGCCTCGGCGGCCCGGTCCAGCGGAGAGGGCTCGATCGCCTCGAGCTTCTGCAGGTACGCCGGGGGCTCCCCGCGCACCGACTCGGCCACGCACTTCGCGGTGACCTCGCCGACCCCTTTGAGCCGCACGAGCTCCCCGGTGCGCACGAGCCGCGCGATCTCGTCCGGATCACGCCGCCGCAGCACGGCGGCCGCGGTGCGGAAGGCGCGGACCCGGTACGTCGACTCGTGGGCACGCTCCAGCAGGAAGGCGATGCGCCGCAGATCGGCCACGGCGTCCCGGGTCTCGGTCACGCCGCGATCGTCGCACGGCCCGCCCGCGGTGGGTTCGGAACGCGGGACTCGCCCTTCCGAACGCGAGACTCGCCCCGCAGGACGCGAGTCCCGGTCAGCGCAGCCAGCGGCGGGTACGAGGGCGCCAGGCGTCGGCCCAGAGCCGCGGGAGCTCCTCCTCGATGCGGAGGGCGCGTGCCTCGTCGCGGCCGTGCAGCAGGCCGAAGGCGAAGCCGTTCTCCCCGCTCTCGTGGCACCGGGCGGCGAGCTCCCGCAGCGCGTGGCGGGCCACCACGGTGTCCTGGTGCTCGCCGAGTGCCTGCTGGAACCCCTTCATCTGCTTGGCGAACCGCTTCGCGTCCTTCCCGACGGCCGGGCGGGCCACCTCCGTGGCGTAGCGCAACCGCTTGCCCGCCTTGCGGGCGTCGTGCACGGCCAGGTCGCGTTCCTCGGCCGGCTTCGCGGGGTCGACCGCCACGGCGACGGCCCGGTCGAGGCGCCGCGCGGCCCGGGCGACGTGCGCGGGCAGCTCCTTGCGGGCCTTGCGGGCGGCGCGCTTCGCCAGCGGAGGCCTGCGCAGGAGCTCGTCCAGGTCGCGGCGCAGCCCTGCGTACGAGTCGCCGTCCAGGGTGCTGAGCGCGGCGGCCGCGGTCTCCTGCTCGACCCTGCCGTAGTGCCGCGTCACCTGCGCCTGCACCGGGCCGAGCAGGAGCGCCGGGTCGAGCCCGGCGAGGCCGTCGCGGATCCGGGCGTGCAGCACCTCGGCGTCGCGGGCCGGGGCGAGCGCGCGGGCGAACTCGCGCAGGCCCTCGACGATCGGCTCGGTGCGCTCGCGGTCCAGGATCCGGCGGTAGGACTGCAGCGCGCTGCGCAGCCGCCGCGCCGCCACGCGCAGCTGGTGCACCGAGTCGGGTTCGCCGCGCCGCGCCCGCAGGTCCTCGGCGGCGAGCCGGTCGACGTGCTCGGCGAGGTACGCGACCAGCACGTCACCCGCCGAACCGGGCCGCGTCCGCTTGCCCCCGGCCCGCCTGCGCCGCTTCGGGGCCGCCGGCCGCAGCAGCCGGTCGAGCTCCGCCTCGGCGGACGACGACGCAGGGCGCAGCCCGGCCTCGCCGAGCAGCCGCTCGGCCGCGTCCACGAGACCCGGGTCGGCGGTGTCGCGCACCTGGACCTCGGTCCACGCCGCGCCCTCGGTCGAGCTCCCCAGCGTCGCGACCGTCACGTGGTCGTGGACGACGGTGGCGAGCGGCCGGTCCTCGTCCCCCAGCAGCCGGGTGCCGGTGCGCACGCGGCGGACCTGCCCGGCCGGACGCAGCTCGCCGTCCCGCACGACACCGCGGACGAGCTCGGCGAGCTCCCCCGGTACCTCCGGCACCGGAGGGGCGTCGGGGGCGAGCGGGACGCGCAGCGCCTCACCGTGGTCGGTGTCCGGGAGGTCGAGCCGCCAGTGCGGCTGCTCGCCATCGCCCCGGTGCACGGCCAGCGCGATCCCTGCTGCGGCGAGCCGCCGGTCGGCGGTGTCGAAGCGTTCGACCTCGAGCACCTGCTGCGATGCGGGATCCCCGCGGAGGACGCCGGGGAGCGCGTCGAGCGGGGGACTGCCGGCCTCGGCGGCTCCGCGGAACGTGCGGTTCTCGATGCGGGTCGTCGTGTCCGTCATCCGATCAGGGTGCCCGAAAGCTGCGGCTCCTTCACTCCTGCGGAAGGCGGGACTTCTGCACCTTCCCCATGTCGTTGCGCGGCAGCGCCTCGGTGAAGCGGATCTCGCGGGGCCGCTTGTGCGGCGCGAGCAGCGCGGCGACGTGGTCGATCAGCTCCCGCTCCCCCGGCGCGGTGCCCGCAGGCACGACGTGCGCGACGATGCGCTCCCCGAGGTCGGCGTCCGGCACCCCGACGACCGCCGCCTCGGCCACGCCGGGGTGCTCCAGCAACGCGTTCTCGATCTCACCCGCGCCGATCTTGTAGCCGCCGGACTTGATCAGGTCGGTGGCGCTGCGCCCGACGATCGCGAGAGCGCCGCTCTCGGTCCAGCGCCCGATGTCGCCGGTGGCGAACCAGCCGTCCGGGGTGTGCGCGGCCGCGGTGGCGTCCGGGCGGTTGAGGTAGCCGGTGAACAGGCTGGGGCTGCGCACCTCGACCGCGCCGAGGCCGTCGCTCTGATCGCCCGGCAGCGGGGCGAGCCGCATCTCGGTGCCCCGCAGCGGCTGCCCGACCGTTCCGACCTCGGGCTCGTCGGACGCCCGCGCCGCGGTGAGGATCAGCGTCTCGGTGAGCCCGTAGCGCTCCCGCACGGCGAGGCCGGTGGTGCGGTGCAGACGGGCGTGGTCGACGGCGGTGAGCGCGGCCGATCCGGATACGAGCAGCCGCGCCCGCCCGATCTCCTTCGCCGATTCCGGGTCGGACTCGAGCTGGTCGGCGAGCCGGTGGTACTGCGTGGGCACCCCGAACACCATCGACGCCCCCGCCGCGGCCAGCACCGGTGCGTCGAGCCTGCCGATGTGGTGCAGGCTCCCGCCACGGCGCAGCGGGCCGAGCACCCCGAGCACGAGCCCGTGCACGTGGAACAGCGGCAGGGCGTGGGCGAGCAGGTCGCCGTCCGTCCAGTCCCACGCCTCGGCGAGCGCGTCGAGGTCGTACGCGACGGCGCTGCGCGGCAGCACCGCACCCTTCGGCGGGCCCGTGGTGCCGGAGGTGTAGATCACCAGCGCCGGGGCGTCCGGCGGCGGTTCGTGCGTCGGCACCGGCCCGGCGGCGCCGAGATCGACGTCGATCCGCGGCAACGCGCCGAGCGGTCCGGGGAGCGCGGCTCCGGGCGCGGCGAGCACGACGTCGGGCGCGCAGTCGCCGACCACGTGCCCCAGCTCCCGCTCCCCCAGCTTCGGGTTCACCGGCACCGCCGCGACGCCCGCGAGCAGCGCCGCCGTGACCCCCACCGCCGTGTGGATCGTCGGGGTGGCGTGCACGGCCACCCGCTGCCGCCCCGCGAGCGAGGCTGCGAGCGACCCGGCGGCGCCTGCGAGCTCCCGGTAGGTCAATGCGTCGTCGCCGAACCGCAGCGCGGGCCGGTCGTCGGGATCGAGGAGGGCGGGGAACAGCGGATTCACGAAACCACCTTGCCGGGGTTGAGGATCCCTCTCGGATCCAGTGCCTGCTTCACCGCGCGCTGCAGCGCGAGGACCTCGGGGCCGAGCTCGGCGCGCATGCCCGGCAGCTTGAGCAGCCCCACACCGTGCTCGCCGGTGACGGTGCCGCCGAGCGCGAGCGCCGACTCGACGATGTCGTCGAACGCGGCCTGCGCACGCCGCTTCGCGGCCTCGTCGCCGTGCGGGGTGATCAGGAGCGGGTGCAGGTTGCCGTCGCCCGCGTGCGCGATGTTGGCGATCAGGACGTCGTGCCGCGCCGCGATCTCCTCGACGCGCGCGAGCATCTCGGCGAGGCGCCCGCGCGGGAGGCAGACGTCCTCGGTGAGCATCGCGTCGCCACGCTGCTCCAGGGCCGGATAGGCCAGGCGCCGGGCGTCGAAGAGCGCGTCGGCCTCGGTGGCGTCGGTGGAGAAGACCGCCTCCCGGGCGCCGGCCGCCTCGAACTCGGCGTGGATCGCCGCTGCCTCCTGCTCCGCGGCGGGTTCGGGCAGGTCGGTCTGGGCGAGCAGCAGAGCGGCCGCGTTCTCGGGCAGGCCCGCGTGCTTCCAGGCGTTGACCGCGTGCAGGCACACCCGGTCGATCAGCTCGAACGCCGACGGCTGCAGCCCGCGGGCGGTCACCCGGGACACCGCGTCGCCCGCCGCGGTGAGCGAGTCGAAGAACCCGACGACGGTGCGCGGCACCCCGGTGCGCAGCGGGCGCAGCCGGACCGTGACCTCGGTGATCACGCCGAGCGTGCCCTCCGAGCCGACCATGAGCCCGGCGAGGTCGTAGCCGGCGACACCCTTCGCGGTGCGCCGCCCGACCCGCACCACCTCGCCCGCCGCCGTCACGACCTCGAGGGCGAGCACGTAGTCGCGCGTGACGCCGTACTTCACGCAGCACAGGCCGCCCGCGTTGGTGGCGACGTTGCCGCCCATCGTCGACCAGGGCGAGCTCGCCGGGTCCGGTGGGTACCACAGGCCGCGTTCCGCCGCGGCCGCCCGCAGGTCGTCGTTGACGACGCCCGGCTGCACGACGGCGAGCCGCTCGGCCTCGTCGATCTCGACGATCTCGCGCATCCGCTCGGTGGACAGCACCACGCACCCGTCGACCGCGTTCGCCCCGCCGGACAGGCCGGTGCCGGCCCCGCGCGGCACCAGCGGGCGCGCGTGCCGGGCGCACGCCGCGACGACCGCGACGACCTCGGCGGTGCTGCGGGGGCGGACCACCGCCGCGGCCCGCCCGTAGGCCGCCCACTCGGCCTCGTCGTGCAGGAAGGGCGCCACGACGTCCGGATCGACGAGCACGCGGTCGGCCGGGAGCGCGGCGAGGAGGTCGGCGACGAGTGGATCAGCGGGGGCGGGCACAGCTCAGCACGCTAACCCGCGGGACGGCCTCGCCGCACCCGGTCGTGAGTGGATACGAGTGCTCGGGCACTCGTATCCACTCACGGGCGCCGGAGGCGCTCCGCCAGTGCCCGGCCGAGCAGGTGGCCGGAACGCCATGCCGTCTCGACGCGCGGGCTGCCCCAGCCGTCGCCGGCCAGCCCGATGCCGTCCGCGGTGAGGTGGAAGAGCTCCTCGCGGATCCCCTCGGGCGAGGCGTGCGGCCAGTGGTGCGCCAGCGTCCACGCCGGCGGGGTGCGGACGCCGAGCAGCTCGCGCAGCGCGGCGAGCACCGGCCCGATCGCCCCGTCCGGGCCGGCCTCGTGCGCCCGGGCGACGTCGGCCGTCGTGTGCGCCACGAGGACGGGCGCGCCGTCGCCGCGCCGGCTGCCGTCGTCGGCGACCAGGGTGAGCACGGGGTGGTCGTTCACGAACGCGGCGGGCAGCTCGTCCCACTCGCGGCCCGGCCACCCGGCAGCGACCGCGATCGCCGGCCGCCATCCGCGCCCGGCGAGCCGCGCGGCCGCGGGGTGGCCGGGTTCGAGCAGGCGCAGCACCTGCGGGTCGGGCATCGCCAGCACGACGGCGTCGGCCGGTTCGCCGTCGACGACCGGTCCCGGGCCGACCCGGCGCACCTCCCGGCCGAGCTCGACGGGGAGCCCGGCGGCCAGCTCGGCGACGAGCCCGCCCAGCCCGCCGGGGGCCGCCCAGCGCCACGGACCCGGCGCCCGGTCCCGGGACCCACCGCTCAGCACGGCGAGCTCGGTGGTCCACGGCCGGGCGAGCCGCGCCGCCTGCCACCGCAGCACCACCTGCTCGAAGTCCGGGTCCCGCACCGTGAAGTAGGCGGCACCGAGGTCCACCGGACGGCCGGCCACCGCCGCACCGCCCATCCGGCCGCCGACCTCGCGCGCCCGTTCCACCAGCCGCACGGGCACGCCCGCGGCGGCGAGCTCGACCGCGCAGGCCGTCCCGGCGATGCCCGCGCCGACCACCACGACCGCCACGCCCAGAACCTACGCGGACCGCTTCGAACCCGGAGGCTCAGCCGCGCAGCAGCGCGTCCACCCGGGCCAGCCGCTCCTGCCACCAGCGCGCCCGCTCCGGCGGGGCGGCCACCCCGGCGCGGCGGACCGGCTCGGGGGCGCGGCGTGGCACCGGCAGCCACCCGTCGCGCGGCACGAACGGGTCCTCGACGACGTCCGCGGTGAGCAGCGCCCCCGTTCCGAGGCCGCAGGCCATGTCGAGCCGCGGCAGCGCCCCGGCCAGCGCCAGCTCGGCGGCCATGCCGACGCTCGTCTCCAGCGCCGACGACACCACGCACGGCAGACCGCACGCCTCCGCGACGGCGAGCGCCCTGCGCACGCCGCCCAGCGGGGCGACCTTGAGCACCGCGACGTCCGCCGCGCCGGCCACGGCGACCCGCAGCGGGTCCTCGGCGCGGCGGATCGACTCGTCGGCCGCGATCGGGACGTCGACCTTGCGGCGGACGGCCGCCAGCTCCTCGACGGTGCGGCAGGGTTGCTCGGCGTACTGCAGCCCGCCCGCCGCGCGGTCCAGCTCGGTGAGCGCGGCGACCGCCTCGTCGACGGTCCAGGCCGCGTTGGCGTCCACCCGGAGCGCGCCGGCGGGGCCGAGCGCGTCCCGCACCGCGGCCACCCGCTCCCGGTCCGCGGGCAGCGAGCCGGGCCCGTCGGCCACCTTGACCTTGGCGGTCGTGCAGCCGGACGCCCGCACGAGCTCCTGCGCGCGCTCCGGCCCGACGGCCGGCACGATGCAGTTCACCGGGACCCGGTCGCGCACCGGCTCCGGCCAGCCGTCCTCGGCCGCCTCCCGCGCGGCGGCCAGCCACGGCATCGACTCGCGGTCGTCGTAGTCGGCGAAGGGGCAGAACTCCCCCCACCCGGCCGGGCCCTGCAGCAGCAGACCCTCCCGCACGGTGATCCCCCGGAACCGAGTGGTCAGCGGGATGGAGTAGACGTCGGGCACCCGCCGACCCTACGTGCGCCGGCTATGCGAGCAGCTCGTGGTCGGCGGGGCGGACCTTGCGGGTGCGGCGGCGGAAGTCGAACGTGTAGCCCGGCCAGAGGGTGCGGTTGCGGCCGTCGTCGTCGAGGTACCAGCTGGCGCAGCCGCCCGCGGTCCACACCGAGCCCTCGAACCGGCGCTGGAGGGCGGCGTTGTAGGCGTCCTGGCGGTCCTGCCGCGTGTCGAGGGCGACGGCGCCGTGCTCGTCGAGCAGGCGCAGCGCGGCGGTCACGTAGTCGAGCTGCGACTCGATCATGAAGATCATCGAGCTGTGCCCGAGCCCGGTGTTCGGGCCGGTGAGCACGAACAGGTTCGGGAAACCGGCGATCGTCGTGCCCAGGAAGCCCTCGACGGCGCCCTGGTCGGCGAGCCGCACGCCGTCGCGACCGGTGATCGGCACCGACTTGCCCAGCCCTGCCCCGACCCGGAACCCGGTGCCGAAGATGATCGTGTCGACCTCGTGTTCGGCCCCGTCGGCCGTGACCACGGCGTTCGGGGTGACCCGCACGATCTTCTCGGTGACCACGTCGACGTTGGGCCGCTTGAGCGCCGGGTAGTAGTCGTTGGACATCAGGATGCGCTTGCAGCCGATCGTGAAGTCCGGCGTGACCTTGGCCTCCAGGTCGGGCCGGCCGGCGAACGTCCGGTGCAGGTAGGCGCGGGCGAACCGCTCGATCAGCGCCATCCGGCGCGGCTTGAGGAACCCGCTGACGAGCAGCTCGTTCCGGGCGTAGATCAGCGCCCGCTGCAGCCTCTGCACCGCGGGGACGGCGCGGTAGAGTCGGCGCGCCACGGCGGACACCGGGCGGTCCGGCTTCGGCAGCACCCACGGGGCCGTGCGCTGGAACAGCGTCAGCGACGCGACCTGCGGCTGGATCGCGGGCACGAACTGGATCGCGCTCGCCCCCGTGCCGATCACCGCGACCCGCCGTCCGGTCAGGTCGTGGTCGGCACGCCACTGCGCGGAGTGGAACGCCGTGCCGGCGAACTCGTCGAGGCCGGGGATGTCGGGCACGGACGGCTCGTGCAGCGCCCCCGTGCCCCACACGACGGCGCGCGCGTGCACCCGTGAGCCGTCCGCGAGCCGCAGGTCCCAGTGCCTGCCCGCCCAGTGGGCCGCCGTGACCTCGGCGCCGAACCGGATCCGGTCCCGCAGGCCGAAGCGGTCGGCCACGTGCTCCAGGTAGGCACGGATCTCCGGCTGCCGCGCGAACGTGCGCGTCCACTCCGGGTTCGGCGCGAAGGAGAACGAGTAGAGGTGCGACTGCACGTCGCAGGCGCAGCCGGGATAGGTGTTGTCCCGCCAGGTTCCACCGAGCGTGTGACCCTTCTCCAGTACCAGGTAGTCGCGGCCTTCCTCACCCAGCCGCACCGCGGCGCCGAGCCCGGCGAACCCGCTCCCCACGATCGCGACGTCCACGCGCGTCCCGGTCTCGTGCATCGGCTCCTCCTCACGGGGTTACCGGCAGTAACTTACCACGAGTAACTTACCTCCGGTAGGGTCGATGCGTGGAGACTCGCCCGACCCGGCGCCGCGTCGGCCGCGCCGAGCGCGAGCGCCAGATCCTCGACGCGGCCGTCGCCGTCTTCGGGGAGCGCGGCTACCAGAACGCCTCGATGGACCAGGTCGCCGAGCGCGTCGGGGTCACGAAACCGGTGCTCTACACGCACTTCGGCTCCAAGCACGGGCTGCTGCTCGCCTGCATCGCGCGGGCGCGGGCCGAGCTGCTGGAGGTGACCTCGACGGCGGCCGCCGCGGCGTCCACCCCCGAGGAGATGCTGCGCCGCGGCACCCTCGCGTTCTTCGACTACCTGGAGAGCAGGGCCCCGGAGTGGACGGTGCTCTACTCGGAGTCGGCCGTGGCGGGCGAGGCGCTCGAGGAGATCCGTGCCCAGCAGACCGACTTCATCGCCGGCCTGCTCGGGGCCCAGGCTCCCCACGCCGATCCGAGGCGCCTCACCGGCTGGGCCAACGTGATCGTCGGGGCGTGCGAGCGCCTGGCGCTCTGGCGCGCCCGCACGGGCGTGTCGAGCGAGCAGGCCACGGAGTACCTGATGGACCTGGTCTGGACCGGCCTGGCTGGCCTGCGCTCGTAGCCTCCCCGACGGACGACGTGCCGGATGCCCCAGGGCACAATCGCCGCGATGAGTACGACGGCACCCCGGCTGCTGCAGGTGCGGCGCAGCTCGCGGATCACCCCGCGCATGATCCGGGTGACGCTCGGCGGCGAGGAGCTCGCCGGCTTCCCGGGCGAGGGCCCGGACCGGCGGATCAAGATGTTCTTCCCGGTGGCCGGCCAGGAGCGCCCGGCCGTGCCGCGCGCGACGTCCGGCGGTCCGCTGTGGCCCGCGGGCGAGCCGCGTCCCGCGATCCGCACGTACACGGTGCGGCGGTTCGATGCCGGGGCCGGCGAGCTCGACGTCGACTTCGTGCTGCACGAGGGGCACGGGCCCGCAGCAGCGTGGGCCCGGGAGGCGCGGCCCGGCGCGTGGGTGGGTGTCTCCGAACCCGGCGGCCGGTACCAGCCGGACCCGGATACCGACTTCCACGTCGTCATCGGTGACGAGACCGCGCTCCCCGCGGTCGCCACCGTGCTCGAGGCGCTGCCCCCGGGCGTGCCGGCGCTGGCGTTCCTCGAGGTCGCCGACGCCGCCGAGGAGCAGGAGCTGCCCGGAGCGGCACGGTTGCAGTGGGTGCACCGCGGTGCCGCCGAGCCGGGCGAGCCGCTCGCCGCCGCCGTCCGGGCCGCCGCCTTCCCGGCGGGGAGCGGGCAGGCGTGGCTGTCGGGCGAGTCGGCCTGCGTGCGCGACCTGCGCAAGCACCTGCTCGACGAGCGCGGGCTCGACCGCAGGCGGGTCTACGCGACGGGCTACTGGCGCGCCCGCTGATTTGCGCTGTTCGCAGGCATCCCGCGGACGCTTCCCGGACTACCGTGACTGTCGGTGTCGGTCCGAGTCCCCCGGGCGACGCCGCCCGCTGCCGGCCGGGCGCCCCCTCTCCTGCCCGGCCGGCAGCCCGGATCATCGCCTGGACGGCGGGGGACGCGACGGCTAGCCTCTCCGCGAGGCGACACCCCTGGACCCCGGTGCCCGCTTCCGCCACAACAGAGCGTCGTGCCGCAGCCGGGGCGGGTGCACCTCATCGCCTTCCACCCCCTCCTGCGCCGCACGCAGCCGGTCGTCCCGGGGGACTCGGGAAACTGCCCGGTGGCCGAGCCTGTGGAGGGGACTGCAGGCCGCCGGCAGGCGTCGGGCCCCGGCCGGTCACCAACCGGCCGGGGCCCGGCCGCCGGGAGGTACGGGGTCCGGTGACGCCCCTCACGCCGGATCGATTCGGCCCACAGCCCGCTCACACGATCGGCACAACGAACCGATAGCGCCCGGTCGAACCCTGGGCTCCATGAGCGTCGACACCGCACTCCGGCCTGCCCGGCGCGGACGGTCCGAGCGCACCGTGCTCGACATCGTCGTGCCCGTCCACAACGAGGAGGCCGACCTAGAGCCGTCGGTCCGCCGGTTGCACGAGCACCTGTCCGGGCAGTTCCCCTACCCGTTCCGGATCACGATCGCGGACAACGCGAGCACCGACGCGACGCCGCGGATCGCGGCGCGGATCGCCGCGGAGCTCCCGGGCGTCACCGCGCTCCGGCTGGCGGAGAAGGGGCGCGGCCGGGCGTTGCGGGAGGCCTGGTCGGCGTCCGACGCGCAGGTGCTCGCCTACTGCGACGTGGACCTGTCCACCGACCTGGCCGCGCTGCTGCCGCTGGTGGCCCCGCTGATCTCCGGGCACTCCGACGTCGCGATCGGCACCCGGCTCGCGCGCAGCTCCCGGGTCGTCCGCGGGGCCAAGCGGGAGTTCATCTCCCGCTCCTACAACCTGCTGCTGCGCGGCACCCTCGGCGCCGGCTTCTCCGACGCCCAGTGCGGGTTCAAGGCGATCCGCGCCGACGTGGCCCGGCGGCTGCTGCCGCTGGTGGAGGACACCGGCTGGTTCTTCGACACCGAGCTGCTCGTGCTCGCCGAGCGGAGCGGGCTGCGCATCCACGAGGTGCCCGTGGACTGGGTCGACGACCCGGACAGCCGCGTCGCCATCCTCGCCACCGCCGTCGCCGACGTGAAGGGCATCGCCCGGCTCGGGCGCGCCCTGGCCACCGGCCGGCTGCCGCTCGCCGACCTGCGCGGCCAGCTCGGTCGCAATCCCGAGCCGCCACGCACGGTGCCCGGGGTGCCCACCGGCCTGGCCGGTCAGCTCGTGCGGTTCGCGGGGATCGGGGTGGCGAGCACGCTCGCGTACGCGCTGTTGTTCCTGTTGCTGCGCGAGCCGGTGGGGGCCTACGCGGCCAACCTGCTCGCCCTCGTCATCACCGCGATCGGCAACACCGCGGCGAACCGGCGCCTCACGTTCGGGGTGCGCGGCTCGGCGGGCGCCGCCGCCCACCAGTTGCAAGGGCTGATCGTCTTCGCGCTGGGCCTCGCGCTCACCAGCGGTGCGCTCGCCGCCCTGCACACGTGGATGCCCGATGCGAGCCAGGCCGTCGAGCTGCTGGTGCTGATCATCGCGAACGCGCTGTCGACGCTGCTGCGGTTCGTCGCCTACCGCTCCTGGATCTTCCGCAGGCACACCACCCGGCCGGTCGATCCGGCCCGTCAGGAGACCTTGGCATGACCGCCACCCTCGCCCGTGCCCGCTCCGCGCCCCCGGCACCGGCCGAACGCCCGCGGCGCCGCACGGAGTGGATCGTGCTGACGGCGCTCCTCGCCGGCACCGCCGCGCTCTACCTGTGGAACCTCGGCGCCGAGGGCTGGGCCAACACCTACTACGCAGGTGCCGTCCGGGCGATGACCCAGAACTGGACCGCCTTCTTCTTCGGCTCCACCGACGCCGGCAACACGGTCACCGTCGACAAGCCACCTGCCTCGCTCTGGGTCATGGCGCTGTCGGCCAAGATCTTCGGGCTCTCCTCGTGGAGCATGCTCGTCCCGCAGGCCGTGATGGGCGTCGGGGCGGTGGCGCTGCTGTACGCGGCGGTGCGCCGGGTGGCGGGCCCGGCCGCCGGGGTGCTCGCGGGCGGGGTGTTCGCGCTGACGCCGATCGCCGTGCTCATGTTCCGCTACAACAACCCGGACGCGCTGCTCGTCCTGCTCCTCGTGGGCGCCGCGTACGCCGCGGTCCGTGCGATCGAGAAGGCGTCGACGCACTGGATCGTGCTGGCCGGGGCCCTGATCGGGTTCGCGTTCCTGGCCAAGATGATGCAGGCCTTCGTCATCGTGCCGGCGCTCGCGCTCGCCTACCTCGTGGCCGCGCCCGCCGGGTTCTGGCGGCGGATCCGCCAGCTGCTCGCCGCGGGACTGGCCGTCGTCGTGGCCGCGGGGTGGTGGGTGACGATCGCCGAGCTGTGGCCCGCGACCTCGCGGCCCTACATCGGCGGCTCGGATAACAACAGCGTGCTCGACCTGACGTTCGGCTACAACGGGCTCGGCCGGATCTTCGGCCAGGGCGGCGGCCGGATGGAGCCGCCCGCCGGGATGGAGCTCCCGCCCGGGATGGAGGGGGGCCCGGGAGGTGGCGGATTCGGCGGCTTCGGCGGCGCCGCCGGCTGGACGCGCATGTTCAACGAGCAGGCCGGTGGCCAGATCTCCTGGCTGCTGCCCGCGGCGCTGGTGCTGCTCGCCGCTGGGCTGGTGCTGACGCGGCGGGCCGCGCGCACCGACCGGCTGCGCGCATCCCTCCTGCTCTGGGGCGGGTGGACGGTCGTGACCGCAGCGGTCTTCAGCTTCGCCCAGGGGATCTTCCACCCCTACTACACGGTGGCGCTCGCCCCGGGCATCGCCGCGCTCGTCGGGATCGGCGGGGTGCAGCTGTGGCGGCTGCGCGCCGCGTGGCCCGCCCGCATCACCCTCTCCGTGATCACCGCCGGCACCGCGGCCTGGGCGGTGGTGCTGCTGTCGCGCACACCCGACTTCGTGCCGTGGCTGCGCTGGGTCGTGGTCGGCGTGGCCGCAGCGGCGGTGCTCGCGCTGCTCGCCGGGGCGCAGTGGCGCAGGCTCGCCGTCGTCGCCGCGCTGGCCGTGCTGCTCACCGGGGGCGCCGCGCAGGTCGCCTACGCCGCGGACACGATCACGAGCACCCACAACGGCGGGAACCCGATGGCAGGCCCCGCCACCCGGTCCGGCCCCGGCGGCGGCATGCACTTCGGTCCGGGTCCCGACGGCGCCCGCCGGGACGACGGCGGCAGCCCGCGGCAGGTCGGCGGCTCCGGCGGCCGGGGCAACGCGTCCGACCCCGAGCTCGTCGCGCTGCTGCAGAACGCCGGCACGACGTGGGCGGCCGCCACCACGAGCGCGTCCGGCAGCGCGGACCTCGCGCTGGCCAGCGACACCGACGTCATGGGCATCGGCGGCTTCAACGGCGGGGACCCCGCGCCCACCCTGGAGCGGTTCCAGGAACTCGTCGCGGCAGGCGAGGTGCACTACTTCGTCGGCGGCGGTGGCGGCGGCCCGGGCGGCAGGTCCGAGATCGCCACCTGGGTGGAGGCGAACTTCACCTTGACGACCGTGGGCGGCTGGACCGTCTACGACCTGACCCGGCCGGCGAGCTGAATCCCCCGGCGGTTCGCCGGCCACCGCCCCGTGAGTGGATACGGGTGCCCGAGCACTCGTATCCGCTCACCGGGGTACGGCTAGTCGTCGGCCGGCGGGGACGGCGCCGGGCGGGGCCGGGTCGGCACCGGGTCGGCCGGGCCGACGTGCCGGTCCAGCCACGCCACCACCGGCGCGGCCGCCCGCCAGGACGTGCGGACCCGCTCCAGCGGCTCGGTGGTGGAGAGCCACGCGCCCACCGGTCTCGACGTGACGACCTGCAGCCCGAGCAGCCTCAGGAGGTCGATCCGCGGGTGCCGCCCCGTGAAGCCGCGCGGCAGGCCGCGCAGGCACCGGCCGCGGTCGACGATGTGCCCGGCGAGCAGCGCCGGGAGCTCCTCCCCGGGCGTCTCGAGCACCGCGACGCGGTAGCGGCGCAGCTGACCGGCGTCGAACGCCCGGTGCCCCACCGCGGTGGTCAGGGCGGTGGCCGACAGCACGACGGTGAGGGCGGCACCGCCCGGGCTGCGGGCGACCCCGCCGGTGTCGGTGCGGTAGGGCGGGGCGGCGGGGCGGAAGCGCCGGTTGTGGTGGGCGCGCAGCACCCGGATCGGCCCGAACTCGGGTTCCAGCTCGGCGGCGAGCGCGCGCATCGGTCCCTGCACGGCTGCGGCGTGGCGGTGGCCGTTCTCCGCCCAGAACTCCCGGGTGTTGTCGGCCTCGATCTCGGCGAGGAACGCGGTGGCGTCGCTGGGCCAGCCGGTGAACGGGGACATGTCGCCCTCCTGTCGGTCGGGTCTGGTGATGACCGGCATGGACGACGGCGGGGCGGGCGGGGTTCCCCCGGACGTGCACAGGTTTCACACAGGATCCGCCCATCAGGGCCACAGCCGCGCGCGCGAACCTGGCTAGCATGGCGACGATGCGGGACAGCGGTCCTGAGCTGCGGCGTGCCGACGGCGGCCCGATCCGCGTCCTCGTGGTCGACGACGAGGCGTCGCTGTCGGAGCTGCTCTCGATGGCCCTGCGCTACGAGGGGTGGGACGTCCGGACGGCCGCCGACGGTGCCACCGCCGTGCGCACCGCCCGGGAGCTGCGTCCCGACGCCGTCGTCCTCGACGTGATGCTGCCCGACTTCGACGGCCTCGAGGTGCTGCGCAGGCTGCGCGCCGAGGCCCCGGAGGTGCCGGTGCTGTTCCTCACCGCGCGCGACGCCGTGGAGGACCGCGTCGCCGGGCTCACCGCGGGCGGCGACGACTACGTCACCAAGCCGTTCAGCTTGGAGGAGCTCGTCGCGCGGCTGCGCGGGCTGCTGCGCCGCTCCCGGATGACCGCGGCCCGCCAGGGGTCCGAGCTCGTCGTCGGCGACCTCGTGCTCGACGAGGACAGCCACGAGGTGCGCCGGGGCGACGACGTCATCGAGCTCACCGCCACCGAGTTCGAGCTGCTGCGCTACCTCATGCGCAACCCCAAGCGCGTGCTGTCGAAGGCCCAGATCCTCGACCGCGTCTGGAACTACGACTTCGGCGGCCAGTCCAACGTCGTCGAGCTCTACGTGTCGTACCTGCGGAAGAAGATCGACGCCGGACGTGCACCCATGATCCACACCGTCCGCGGGGCGGGGTACGTGCTCAAGCCGGCGGCTGGCGGGTGAGCCATCACTCCCTCCGCATCCGGCTGGTGGCCACCACGCTGCTGCTGCTCGCCATCGCGTCCGCGCTCATCGCCGTCGCGACCACGATCTCGCTCCGCCAGTTCCTGATCCACCGCCTGGACGACGACGTGCGGGCGTCCAGCCGCATCCTCATCCGCGCGGAGCTGGGGTCCCCGCCCACCCTGCTGCTGCCTCCCCGCGGACCACGGCCCCCCGACACCCTCACAGCGCTCGTCCGGGACGGCACGGTGGTGACCGCGTCGGTGTCCCCGTTCGGCGAGGATCCGCGGCCGGTGCCCGAGTCGGAGTACCCCGACCTCGTCTCCCTGCCGGAGGGGGAACGGCCGCAGAGCGTCGACCTCGGCGAGCTCGGCGACTACCGGCTCGTGGCGACCCGCACGCCCATCGGCGACACCGTGGTCAGCGGCCTGCCGCTGGGCCCGGTGGAAGCGATCGTGACCTCGCTCGTGCTCATCGAGCTCGTCGTCACCGGCGTCACGCTCGGCGGGGCGGGCGTCGCGGCGGCGATGCTCGTCCGGCGGGAGCTGCGGCCGCTGGAGCGGGTGGCGGCGACGGCGGCGCGGGTGAGCACGCTGCCGCTGGACCGCGGGGAGGTCTCGCTGGTCGAGCGGGTGCCGGACGTCGACCCGGACACCGAGGTGGGGAAGGTCGGCAGCGCCCTCAACCGGATGCTCGACAACGTCGGGTCGGCCCTCGAGGCGCGGCACGAGAGCGAGGTGCAGCTGCGCCAGTTCATCGCCGACGCTAGCCACGAGCTGCGCACCCCGCTCGCCGCGATCAGCGGCTACACCGAGCTCACCCGGCGCGAGGAGCTCTCCGCGGACGTCGAGTACTCGCTCACCCGCATCGCCTCCCAGACGGAGCGGATGACCGCGCTCGTCGAGGACCTCCTGCTGCTCGCCCGCCTCGACGCGGGCCGCCCCCTCGAACGCGGCGAGGTCGACCTCACCCGGCTCGTCGTCGACGCCGTCGCCGACGCCCACGCGGCCGGGCCGGACCACCGGTGGCAGCTCGACGTGCCCGATCAGCCGGTGGTGGTTCCCGGCGACGGCTCACGGCTCGCCCAGGTGCTCGCCAACCTGCTCGCCAACGCCCGCACGCACACCCCGCCCGGCACGAACGTGACGGTCGCGCTCGCCGTGGAGCCCTCGTCCGCGAGGCTGTCGGTCGCCGACGACGGGCCGGGCATCTCCCCCGACCTGCTGCCGCACATCTTCGAGCGCTTCGCCCGCGGATCGGCCTCCCGCTCGCGCGACAACGGGAGCACCGGTCTCGGCCTGGCGATCGTCCGCGCGGTGGTCGCGGCGCACGCGGGAACGGTGAACGCCACGAGCAAGCCGGGGTGCACGGAGTTCACGGTCCGGCTCCCGCGATCCGGCGCCTGACCACGGACTTCACAAACCCGGTGCCCGCTTCACACAGGGCCCGCTTCGTGTGAAGCCGGTGCTGGGTGTGTGAAGTGACGCCGCTCCTCACAGCGCGCGCACAGCGTGGGCACCGCGGGTCCACAGACGGCGGCTGCAGGGTCGGCTGCGTGGCCACCACCGTCTCCGTTCGCACCGGACCGGCCCCTGCCGCTCCCGTCCCCCGCCGCCGGTGGCCGTGGCCGGCCGGGCTGCTCGCCGGCACGGCGGTGCTCTACCTGTGGGGGCTGTCCGCATCGGGGTGGGCCAACGCGTTCTACGCGGCGGCCGCGCAGGCCGGATCCCGGAGCTGGACGGCATGGTTCTTCGGCTCCTCCGACGCCGCGAACGCGATCACCGTGGACAAGACGCCCGCCGCGCTGTGGGTCACCGGCCTGTCGGTGCGGCTGTTCGGCCTCAGCAGCTGGAGCGTCCTCGTCCCCCAGGCGCTGATGGGCGTGGCCACCGTCGGGCTGCTGTACGCCACGGTGCGCCGCACCGCGGGCACGGCGGCCGGGCTGCTGGCCGGCGCGGTCCTCGCGCTCACGCCGGTGGCCGTGCTGATGTTCCGGTTCGACAACCCCGATGCGCTGCTCACGCTGCTGCTGGTCGGCGCGGCGTACGCCGTGCTGCGCGCGGTCGAGGCCGGCCGGACGCGCTGGCTCGTGCTGGCGGGGGTCCTCATCGGGTTCGGGTTCCTGACCAAGATGCTGCAGGCGTTCCTCGTGCTGCCGGCGTTCGCGGCGGTCTGGCTGCTGGCCGCACCGGTCGGCATCGGGCGCCGGGTGCGCGACCTGCTGCTCGCGGGTGGCGCCGTGGTCGTCAGCGCCGGGTGGTGGGTTCTCGCGGTCGGCCTGTGGCCTGCCGGTTCGCGGCCCTACATCGGCGGATCGCAGACCGACAGCGTGCTCGAGCTGGTGCTCGGCTACAACGGCTTCGGCCGCCTCACCGGGGACGAGGTCGGCAGCGTCGTGCCCGGCCAGATGGGCGCGACCGGTGGCACGTGGGGGCCGACCGGGCTCACCCGCCTCTTCACCAGCGGCTACGCCGGGGACGCGTCCTGGCTGCTGCCCGCCGCCCTGGTGCTCCTCGGCGCGCTGCTGTGGTGGACGCGCCGGGCCCCGCGCACGGACCGGACGCGCGCGGCGGCGCTCGCGTGGGGTGGCTGGCTCGTCGTCACCGCCGGGGTCTTCAGCCTGATGGCCGGGATCTTCCACAGCTACTACCAGGTGGTGCTGGCCCCGGCGATCGGCGCGCTGGCCGGGACCGGAGCCGTGGTGCTCTGGCGGCGGCGCACCGGGCTCTCCGCCCGTGCCGTGCTCGCTGGCACGCTCGCCGGCACGGCCGGGTGGGCGTTCGTGCTCCTGAACCGGGCGGGCTGGCAGCCGTGGCTCGCGTGGACCGCGCTCGTCGCCGGGGCCGCCGGCGCCGCCGCGCTGCTCGGCGTGCACCGGCTCGGCCGCACGGCGCGGACGGGCGTGGTCGCCGCCGCACTCGTGGCGGCGCTCGCGGCCCCGACCGGCTGGTCGATCGCGACAGCGGCGACGCCGCACACCGGCGCCATCCCGTCGTCCGGTCCGCGGGACGCCCGCACGGGCGGGCCGGGCATGCGCATCGGCGGCCCGCGTGGCGGCCCGGGCGGCCCACCCGCCGGCGGCGCGGACGGTGCGGGCCCCGGCCGCGGGATGCGCGGTGACGGGTTCATGGCGGGCGGCAACATCCTCGGCTCCCCCACCCCTTCGGCCGAGCTCACCGCGCTCCTGCAGCGCGACGCGGGCGCGTACACCTGGGCGGCCGCGACGATCGGCTCCAACAGCGCCGCGGGCTACCAGCTCGCCAGCGGTGAACCGGTGATGGCGCTCGGCGGGTTCAACGGAACCGACCCCTTCCCCACGCTGGAGGCGTTCCAGCGGCTCGTGGCCGAGGGCCGGATCCACTACTTCCTCGGCGAGGCGGGGCGCAGCGACACCGGGAGCGGCGGCAGCGACGATGCGCACCGGGTCGGCCTGTGGGTGCAGGAGAACTTCACGCCGGTCACGGTCGGCGGCACGACCGTCTACGACCTGACGACCCCGAGGTCGTGAGCGGCTGAGGAGTCCGCTCGCGGATTCTCCGCTGCCGCTCGGCCACGCCGGGGCCGGGTGGGACCACGCGCCCGAGCGTGCGGCGCAGTCTGGAAGCAGCGCCGTCACGGCGCGCCGACGAGCGCTGGTGAGGAGGCTCCGTGAGCGTCGTCGCCGATACCGTCCCCAACCTCCGCCCGGTTCGGCCGAGCCGCCCTCCGCGGCGCAAGCCCTCCCCCGTCGAGCGCCGCTCGTGGGCAGGCCTACTGCTCCTCACGGCGGGCCTGCACCTGTGGGACCTGGGCTCCGTCGGCTGGGCGGACGGCTACCGCGCGGGCGCGGTCCGGGGCATGGCGCAGGACTGGACCGCCTTCCTCTTCGGCTCCACGGACGCGGGGAACCTCGTCACGGTCGAGATGCCACCCGGATCGCTGTGGGTCATGGCGCTGTCCGCGCGGGTGTTCGGGTTCTCCTCGTGGAGCATGCTCGTGCCCCAGGCGCTGATGGGCGTCGCCGCGGTGGCGCTGCTCGGTGCCGCCGTGCGCCGGGTCGCCGGTCCCGGCGCCGGGCTGCTGGCCGGGGCGGCGCTGGCGCTCACCCCGGCGGTCGTCGCGACGTTCCGCGACAACGGCCCGGACGCCCTGCTGGTGCTACTGCTCGTCGCCGCGGCCCACGCCACGGTCCGCGCCGTCGAGGCGGCGCGAACGCGCTGGCTGCTCATGGCCGGTGCGCTGGTCGGTTCCGCGTTCCTCACGGATCCGGCACAGGCCCTCGTACCGCTGCCCGCCCTCGCGCTCGCCTACCTCGCGGCCGCCCCCACCGCCCGGTGGCGGCGCCTGCTGCAGCTGCTCGCCGTGGGCGTCGCCGTCGTCGTCGCGGGCGGGTGGTGGTACGCGCTCGTCGAGCTGCGGCCCGCCGCCACCCGGCCGTACATCGGCGGCTCCCGGACCGACAGCGCACTGGAGCTCGCCCTGGGCCCTGGCGGCCTCGGGCGGATCGCGGGCACCGGCCCGGGGCTCCGGCTCGACGCGCAGACCGGGGTGCTGGTCGGCTGGCTGTTGCCGGCGGTGCTCGCGCTGCTCCTGATCGGGCTGGTGCTGACGGGCCGGGCGGCGCGCACCGATCCCACCCGCGCGTCGCTCCTGCTCTGGGGCGGCTGGACCGTGACCACGGCACTGCTGCTCGGCATCGGCGACTACGGCCCGACCGACACGGCGGTGCTCGCACCCGGCCTCGCGGCGTCGGCCGGGATCGGCAGCGCACTGCTGTGGGAGCGGCGCCGGAGGTGGGCCGGCCGGGGAACGCTCGCGCTGCTCGTGGCCGCCACGGTGGCGTGGGCGTGGATGCTGCTCGACCGCACGCCGGAGCTCGTGCCCCGCTGGGTCCTCGTCACGGTGGTCGCGGTCGTGATCGGGGTCGTGCTGCTCGGGGCGGCCATCAGTCGTCGTGGGGCCGCAGCGGTGGGGGTGACGTTGGCGCTGATGGCGCTGGCCGGGCCCGCCGTCCACGCCGCGCACGCCGCGGCGACGGGTGGCCGGGGTGCGACCCCGACGGCCACCGCGGACCCGGCGCTGACGGACCTGCTCCGCTCCACCGGGCGGACGTGGTCGGCGGCCACGGTGGGCGCGCAGAACAGCGCCGCACTCGCGCTCGCCAGCGACACCACGGTGATGGGCATCGGAGGCCTCTCCGGCAGCGACCCGGCCCCCACCCTCGAGGAGTTCCAGGCCATCGTCGCGTCGGGCGAGGTGCGCTGGTTCGTCGACCAGGGCCCGAGCGGCGGCTCCGCGATCCCGAGCTGGGTGCAGCAGACGTTCGAGTCGACGACCGTCGGCGACCACACCATCTACGACCTGGCCAAACCGAGGCCGTGAGCGAGGACGCCTGCGCAGCAGCCCGGTGCTTGCCAGACTGGATCCGTGGTGGATGTCGGACGGGTGCTCGAGCTCGCGCGGTCGGGGGCGGAACAGGCGGTCGGGTCGGCGCGAGCGGTGGTGGCGCTCACCCGCTCCGGCGTGGTCCGGCCGATCCGCCCCGACCGGCTCGTCGGCATGGCCGCCGGGCTCGCCCGCTACGGCCTGACGATCACGGCGGGCTACGCGGCGGGTGCGGCGAGGCATCCCGACCGCACCGCGATCGTGGACGACCAGGGCGCACTGACGTTCGCCGAGCTGGCCACGTGGACCGATGCGGTCGCCCGCGGGCTCGCCGCGACCGGCGTCGGCGCCCGCACGCGCGTCGGCGTGCTCTGCCGCAACCACCGCGGCGCGATCGCCGGGCAGGTCGGGGCGGGCAAGCTCGGCGCCGACGCGGTGCTGCTCAACGTCGGGCTCTCGGCCACCCAGCTCCGCGAGGTCGCGGGCGAGCTGCGCCTGCACACCGTGGTGGCCGACGAGGAGTTCGGACCCGCGCTCGCCGGGCTCCCCGAGCACGTACGGGTGGTCACCGACACCGCGCTCGGCGATCTCGACGGGCCCGGGCCGCTCCCCCTGCGACCGCCCACCGGGAACACGATCGTGCTGACGTCCGGCACCACCGGCACCCCGAAGGGCGCGCGCCGCCCGCCGGTGCACAGCATCTCCCCCGCCGCCGCGATCCTCTCGGCGATCCCGCTGCGGGCCGGGGAGCCCGCGTTCATCGCCGCACCCCTGCTGCACACCTGGGGATACGCCGCGCTGCAGCTGGCCGTGCTGCACGGCGCTCCGGTGGTGCTCGCCCGCCGATACTCCCCCGCCGAGTTCCTGCGCGTGGCGGAGGACCACCGGGTCGACGCGGTCTTCGCGGTGCCGGTGATGTTGCAGCGGGCGCTGGAGCTGCCCGCCGCCGACCTCGAGAAGGCCTGGTCGTCGCACCGCCCCCGGATCGTCGCGGTGAGCGGGTCGGCGCTGCCCGCCGAGCTGGCGACGACCTTCATGGACCGCTTCGGCGACGTCCTCTACAACCTCTACGGCTCCACCGAGGTGTCGTGGGTGAGCATCGCGAGCCCGGCCGACCTGCGTGCCGCCCCCGGCACGGCGGGCCGCGCTCCGGTCGGAACCCGCCTGGTGATCGTCGGCGAGGACGACCGCCCGGTGCCGCCGGGCACCGAGGGCCGCGTGTTCGTCCACAACGACATGCCGTTCGCGGGCTACACGCGCGAGGGCGTGGATGTCGAGCGGCTGGGCGGGATGATCGGCACGGGCGACGTCGGCCGCCTCGACGAGCACGGGCTCCTGCACCTCACCGGCCGCGCCGACGACATGATCGTCTCCGGTGGCGAGAACGTGCACCCGGGCCCGGTCGAGGACCTGATCGCGGCCCGGCCCGAGGTGCGCGAGGCCGCGGTCACGGGCGTCCCGGACGAGCAGTACGGCCAGCGCCTCGCCGCCTACGTCGTGCTGGAACCGGGCGCCACGGTGCATGCCGACGACGTCCGCGGCTGGGTGCGCGCCGAGCTGAGCCGGTTCGCCGTGCCCCGCGACGTGGAGTTCGTCGCGGAGCTGCCGCGCAACGCCACCGGGAAGGTGGTGCACCGGGAGCTGCGGGATGCCCGGTGAGCGGCATCACGCCACGGAGTTAGGCAAGGCTCAGATACTGTTGGCCGGTGGGTCCGGTTCCGCGGTGGCAGCGCTGCAGCCTCCTGGCGCTCGCCGGCGACGAGCAGCTCGCCGGCACCGCCCCGCGTGCCCGCCGGTGGGTGTGCGTGGAGCAGCGCGGTGCGTGGCCGAGCGACCTGACCAGGCATCCCGAACCCGCGCTCGCCGCGCTCGCCACCGCCCCCGGCTGGCGCCTGCTGCTGATCCGCAGGCCCGGACGCCGCGGCGAGGTGGATGCGCCGCTGCGCGTCTTCCTCGCCGACACCGCCCCCGGCACGAGCCGCGTCACCACCTTCACGGTCGGCAGCCCCGATGAGCTCGCCGGCGTCGGCCTGCCCGGCCCCGACGAACCGCTGCCCGGGCGGCCGGTCCACGACCCGCTGCTGCTCGTGTGCACGCACGGGCGCCGCGACCGCTGCTGCGCCGTCGACGGGCGCGCGCTCGCCAATGCCGTCGTCGACGCCGGTGAGCAGCACGTGTGGGAGTGCAGCCACCTCGGTGGCCACCGGTTCGCACCCACGGCGCTGGTGCTCCCCACCGGCTACGCGTACGGCAGGCTCGACCCCGCCGCCGCGATCGCGGCGCGGAAGGCGGCGTTCCCCGGCGAGGTCGACACGGTCCGGTGCCGGGGCCGCAGCACCTGGTCGCCCACGGGGCAGGTCGCCGAGCTGGCCGTCCGCGCCGCCACCGGCATCCGCGACGCCGACGCGCTGCAGGTCGTCGACACCGCGGGCGGCGCCGTCGTCTCGGCCCGCGACGGCCGCCGCTGGGCCGTGGACGTCGCCCCGATCGCCGGCGCGCCCCGCCCGCTGTCCTGCGGTACCGACCCCATCCAGAGCGAGTCCCTCCGGGCCACGGGAGTCCGCCCCCTCCGCTGAGCCACACCGCGGGAGAGGTGATCGGGCGCGTCCCGTTCCGGCCCCGGCCGGGCCAGCGGGCAGACTTGTACCATGTCCGCCGCCGCGCCGATCGCCCTGCCGCTGCGCCCGCCCGCCCACCAGGTGAGCCCGCGGGCGGTGCTGTGGTGGCGGCTGCGCGCGCTCCTCACGGTGCTGGCGGTCGCCCTCCCGCAGGCCGTGGTGGCGGTCGTGCTCACGACGAACGCGCCGGCCTGGCTCATGACCACCACCGTCCTGACGGTGCTCGTCGGGCTCGCCTACCTGGTCGCGGTGCCGCCGCTGCTCTTCCGCATCCACCGCTGGGAGGTCACTGACGAGGCGGTCTACACGCTGTCGGGCTGGCTGGTCCGCGAGTGGCGGATCGCGCCGATCTCGCGGGTGCAGACCGTCGACACCGAGCACGGTCCACTGCAGCAGCTGCTGAAGCTCGCGAGCGTCACGGTGACGACGGCATCGGCCCGCGGACCCGTCACGATCCGCGGCCTGGAGGAGGGCGCCGCCGCCGAGCTCGCCCGCCTGCTCACGGAGACCACGCAGGCGACGCCGGGGGACGCGACGTGACGGCCGGGCCCGACGGGCCGCCCTGGCGGCGGCTGGACAAGCGGATGCTCGCGGTCACCCCGTTGTCCGGCGCGGTCCGGCTGCTGCCGGTGGCGGTGGTGGTGCTGCTGACCGGGCAGGGCAACGCGATCGGGCGGCTGTGGGTGCCCCTGGGCATCGCGCTGGCGCTCGTGCTCGTCGGCGTGGTGCGCTGGCGCACCACGCAGTACCGGATCACGGCCGACCGCGTGGAGCTGCACACCGGGTGGCTGCGCCGCCAGCGCCGGTCGGTGCCGCGGGACCGGATCCGCACCGTCGACCTCACCGCGAAGGTCGTGCACCGCGTGTTCGGGCTGAGCGTCGTGCACGTGAGCGCCGCGTCCGGCTCCTCGGGGGACAGCTCAGGGCTGAGCCTGGACGCCGTGAGCACGGCGGAGGCCGATCGGCTGCGCCACGAGCTGCTCGACCGGTCCGCCACGACCGTCGTGGAGCACCCCGTCCAGCCACCGGCCCATGAGCGAGCGCCAGCGAGCGAATCGATGTCACAGCGCCTGCGCGAAGCGCCGGCCGAGCGTCAGCGAGGCCGTGCGATTGAGCTCGCCCGGCTGCGGTGGTCGTGGCTGCGCTTCGCCCCGCTGACGTTCTCGTCGATCGCCGGGGTCGGCGCGATCTTCGCCGCCGTGTACAACCTGTTCGACGACCTCGGGGTGGACCCGCGGGACGTCCCGGCCGTCGACGACGCGGCCCACCGCCTCACCACGGCCCCGATCTGGCTGGGCGTGCTCGTCGTCGGCGTCGGCCTGCTCGTCGTCGCGGTCGTCGGCGCGCTGCTGCTGTTCGCCGAGCGCTGGTACGCCTACCGCCTCACGCGGGAGCCGGCCACGGACGACGGCACGGCAGAAGGCGGCGCGCTGCGCGTCAGGAGGGGCTTGCTGACGCGCCGCTCGCTCTCGGTGTCGCAGGTGCGCCTGCGGGGCGCCGAGGTCGTCGAGCCGGTGCTGCTGCGCGCCGGCCGGGGCGCGCAGACCCGCGCCCTGTCCACCGGGCTGTCCCGGGACTCCCAGGGCGGCGCGCTCCAGCCGCCCGCACCGCGGGCCGAGGCGCACCGGGTGGCCTCGGTCGCGCTGCGCGAACCCCCCGAGCTGGCCACGCTGGCCCCGCTGCGCCGCCACCCCCGCGCCGCGCTGCAGCGCCGGTTGACCCGCGCGCTGGCGCCGGCCGCGGCGGTGGTGGTGATCGCGTTCGTGATCGGGCCGGCCGTGCCGGTTCCGTGGCTCGGGCCGGCGAGCCTCGTCCTGCTCCCGGTCGCCCTGCTCCTCGCCCTCGACCGCTACCGCAGCCTCGGCCACCAGCTCACGGCCCGCTACCTGGTCACGCGCCAGGGCTCGGTGCAGCGGCGGACGGTCGCGCTGCAGCGCAGCGGCGTGATCGGATGGACGTTCCGGCAGAGCGTGTTCCAGCGCCGCGCCGGACTGGTCGAGGTGGAAGCGGTCACGGCAGCGGGCGCGGGCGGCTACCCGGTGCTCGACGTGGCCGCCCCCGACGGCGTCGCGCTGGCCGACGCGACGACACCGGGCCTGCTGACCCCGTTCCGGACGTAGTCCGCGCAGCCCCCGGTCGGTCAGCGCCGCCTGCGGGTACCGAACAGGCCCCTCGTGATCTCCCGGCCCAGCGCGCTCGCCGCCGACCGCAGGAACGACTTCACCACCGGCGAGCCGAGCACCTCGGCCACCATCCCCGGCTCCTCGAGGCGCCGCTCGGGCTCCGGGGCGGGAGGTGGCGGCGGCGCGCCGGCCGGAGCCGGGGCGGGTGCCGCGATCTTGGCGGTCAGCTTCTCGTAGGCGGACTCGCGGTCGACCGTCTCGCCGTACTTCCCGAAGAGCGGCGACGCCTTCGCCGCCTCCGTGACGGCGTCCGCGCCGATCGCGGCCATCAGCGACCGGGGTGCCCGCATCCGGGACCATGCCACCGGGGTGGGCGCGCCCCGCTCGGAGAGCACCGTGACGATCGCCTCGCCGATGCCGAGCGACGTCAGCGCCTGCTCCATGTCGTAGACCGCGGTCCTCGGGTACGTCCGCACGGTCTTGGACAGCGCGGCCTGGTCCTCGGGCGTGAACGCGCGCAGCGCGTGCTGGACCCGCGCGCCCAGCTGCGACAGCACCTCGTTGGGGATGTCGGTGGGCAGCTGCGTGCAGAAGAAGACCCCGACGCCCTTGGACCGGATGAGCTTCACGGTCTGCTCGATGCGCTCCAGGAACGCCTTCGATGCGCCGTCGAACAGCAGGTGGGCCTCGTCGAGGAAGAACACGAGCTTGGGCTTGTCGAGGTCACCGGCCTCCGGCAGCTCCTCGAACAGCTCGGCGAGCAGCCACATGAGGAACGTCGACCACAGCCGCGGGTTGGTCTGCTGGTCGGCCAGCTCCAGGAGCGTGACGACGCCCTTCCCGTCGACCTGACGCATCAGGTCCGCGGGGTCCAGCTCCGGCTCGCCGAAGAAGTCGTCGCCGCCCTGCGCCTCCAGGTTCACCAGCGCCCTGAGGATCACACCCGCCGTGGCCGGGGACACGCCGCCGATGCCCTTGAGATCGGCCTTGCCCTCGTCGGACGTGAGGTGCTGGACGACCGCCCGCAGGTCCTTGGTGTCCAGCAGCGGCAGCCCCTTCCGGTCGGCCCAGTGGAAGATCAGGCCGAGCGTGGACTCCTGGGTGTCGTTGAGGTCGAGCACCTTGCTCAGCAGGATCGGGCCGAACTGCGTGAGCGTGGCCCGGATCGGGATCGCCGCGCTGCCGGAGCCGAGCGACATGAACTCGACGGGGTACGCCGTGGGCGCCCAGTCGTCGCTGGTCTCCTTCGCCCGCTCCTCGATCTTCGGGCCGCCCTCACCCGGCCGGACCATGCCGGACAGGTCGCCCTTGACGTCCGACAGCAGGACCGGCACGCCCGCCGCCGAGAGCTGCTCCGCGATGCCCTGCAGTGTCTTGGTCTTGCCGGTACCGGTGGCGCCTGCGACCAGGCCGTGCCGGTTGAGCGTTGCGAACGGGATGCGCACCCTGGCACTCGGGTCGACCGTGCCGTCGACGACGACGCAACCCAGCTCCAGGGCCGCCCCTTCCGTCGCGTACCCGGCGGCGATCTCCTGCGCTGCACCCGTGTTCCCCACGGCGCCGCAGCCTACTGCCAGGAGCGACACGAAGCCGATCTTCGACGGGCGACACGCACCGGAGCAGGCCCTCCGCCCCGCCCCTGGGCATAGTGTGACGCCGTGACGGACCGTCTTGTATGGATCGACTGCGAGATGACCGGGCTCGACCTCGGCCGCGATGCACTGATCGAGATCGCCGTGCTCGTCACCGACGGCGACCTGACCGTGCTCGGCGAGGGCGTCGACCTCGTCATCCACGCCGACGAGACCGCACTCGCCGGCATGCCCGAGATCGTGCGGGAGATGCACGAGCGGTCCGGGCTCACCGACGCGGTGCGCGCCTCCACCGTCACCGTCGCGGAGGCAGAGCGGCTCGCCCTCGACTACGTGCGCCAGCACGTGCCCGACCCCCGCAGCGCACCGCTGGCCGGGAACTCGATCGCCACCGACCGCGCCTTCCTCGCCCGCGACATGCCCGAGCTCGACGGGTACCTGCACTACCGCATGGTCGACGTCAGCTCCGTCAAGGAGCTAGCCCGGCGCTGGTACCCGCGCGTCTTCTACGCGAAGCCGGAGAAGGGCCTCGCCCACCGCGCCCTCGCCGACATCATGGAGTCGATCCGCGAGCTCGAGTACTACCGCCGCACCATGTTCGTGGCACCCCCCGGACCCAGCAGCGACGCCGCCCAGGCCGTCGCCGCCGCGCTCCCGGCAACCCGCTTCGAGGCGCCGCACCCGCCACGCTAAACTCGATGCCGCAACCCCGGCCGAGGCCGGGAACGCATGGTGGGTGTAGCTCAGCTGGTAGAGCACCTGGTTGTGGTCCAGGAAGTCGCGGGTTCAAGTCCCGTCACTCACCCCATGCCGCGGCACCCCGCCGCACGGCCCCCGGAACGAGCGTGTTAGCGTTTCCGGGCGCCGAGCGGGAGGGCGCAACGGCAGGCGCCGCTAGCTCAATTGGCAGAGCAGCTGGCTCTTAACCAGCGGGTTCGGGGTTCGAGTCCCTGGCGGCGCACGGGCGAGTGGGC
Organism: Pseudonocardia adelaidensis; assembly: GCF_039543345.1. Classification (NCBI taxonomy): domain Bacteria; kingdom Bacillati; phylum Actinomycetota; class Actinomycetes; order Pseudonocardiales; family Pseudonocardiaceae; genus Pseudonocardia; species Pseudonocardia adelaidensis. The sequence goes on from NZ_BAABJO010000001.1 coordinate 104,144, forward strand.
GAGGCATGATCGCGGAAAGCGCGAACCATCCTCGCCCGTTCGTATTTTCTGGGGGTGCAACCCCCAGACCCCGCCCGGCGGGGCTCCGCCCCCCGAGACCCCCCGCCTCACACCTCCAGGCCCCACCCTCCCCCGGGCCTCACCGCGTCATGCCACCCGCTCACCCATGACCGCCCACCCGAAACGAGGCGGGCGAGGCATGATCGCGGAAAGCGCGAACCATCCTCGCCCGTTCGTATTTTCTGGGGGTGCAACCCCCAG
>NZ_BAABJO010000001.1:104504-396442 GCF_039543345.1 Pseudonocardia adelaidensis
GGCGAGGCATGATCGCGGAAAGCGCGAACCATCCTCGCCCGTTCGTATTTTCTGGGGGTGCAACCCCCAGACCCCGCCCGGCGAGGCTCCGCCCCCCGAGACCCCCCGCCTCACACCTCCAGGCCCCCCACCCCAAAGGCCTCACCACCTCACGCCACCCGGCTCACCATGACCGCCCACGAGGCCCGTGGCCCGGACAGTGATCAGCCCGCGGGCGAGTATGTGGACGCCAGATCGCGATTTCGCCGATCGAGCGCGCTGCTGCCCGGCCTGCAACCCGGGCTGCTGCCTACGGCTGAACGCCCCGCGGTCCCACCCGCGGCGACCGTGATCGACGAGAGCGGTCACAGAGCTGCACCCGCGCGGCCGGAGAACCGCAAGCGCTGATCAAGCCTGGGCAGCACGCCCCCGATTCGCCCGTACTCGTGCCGCACGATCGATCATGCCGCGGCCCGGCCTCCGGTAGTGCCCCTACCGCTTGCCGACGGTGTAGGTCAGGTGGGTCACCCGGCTCGAGGCGGCGGTGCGGACCTGGTTCAGGGCCAGGCGGTCGGGGTCCACACGGTCGAACAGGCGGATGCCGGTGCCGAACAGCACCGGCGCGAGCGTGACCGAGAACTCGTCGACCAGGCCGGTGTCCAGGTACTCCTGGATCGTCTCGCCGCCGCCGGCGATGCGGACGTCGCGGTCGCCGGCGGCCTCGCAGGCCTGGTCGAGCGCGCTCTCGATGCCGTCGTTGACGAAGTGGAAGGTGGTGCCGCCCGGCCGCTCCCACGGGTCACGCTCCTCGTGGGTCACGACGAAGACCGGGCTGTGGAACGGCGCCGCCTCCGGCCATGCCTGCTCGCCGAGGTCGAACATGCGCTTGCCCATGACGCTCGCGCCGGTGCGCTCGTACGTCGCCCGTGCGATGTCGTTGTCGAGTCCTTCCTCGCCGCCCTCGCCGAGCTCGAGGTTCTCCCGGAACCAGCGCTGCGGGAACAACCACGCCTGCAGTTCCGACCACTTCGACATCCAGCGCCTGACGCCGGGGTCGTCCTGCTTCTCGGGCGAGAAGGCGTCCTCGGCCGGCACGGCCTCGGGTGCCATGAAACCGTCGAGCGACATCGTCACGCTGAAGAACACCTTCCCGGCCATCAGCTCGCCGCTCCCTTCGGGGTGGTCTCGATCCGGCCGGTGTCGTTCCGGCTGAGATCGGCGACGTACGCCGCCAGGTTGCGCAGGGTCTGCTCCCCGCCCTCGACCGCGTGGTACTTCTCCACCGCCTCGTCGCGGAGTTCCTTGGTGGGGAACACCGTGCGCATCACGAGGCGGGTCTCGTCGCCGGCCTGCTCGAAGGCCAGGACCGACTCGAAGGCGTCGGGGTCGTCGCGGGACTCGCCGTGCAGCAGCGCGATCCGCTCCGGCGGGACGATCTCCCGCCAGGTGATCCACTCCTGGTAGTCGGTCCCGTCCGGCCCGTGCATCACGAAGTCCCAGGCCCCGCCGACGCGGAACTCGAAGGACCGCGTGCTGGTGGAGAACCCCTCCGGTCCCCACCACCGCGACAGGTGCCGGACCTGCGTGAACGCTTCGAACACCAGCTCCCGTGGTGCGCTGATGACCCGGGACATCACGATCTCGCGGTCCGCGGTCGCGTGTTCGGGCTCGCCGCCGCTACTGGTCGTCGCCATCCGGTGGTTCCTCCCGCCTCGCCTGTTCCAGGTTCTGCACGTACTCGTCCAGCCGGTCGAAGCTCCCGCTCCAGAACCGCTCGAAGCCGCCCAGCCACTCGTGCACCGGCCGCAGCCCGCGGGCGTCCAGGCCGTACAGCCGCTGCTTGCCCGCCCCGCGGACCCGCACCAGCCGGACCTCCCGGAGCACCCGCAGGTGCTTGGACGCCTGCGGCTGGCTCATCCCCAGATCCCGCGCCAGCTCGGTCACCGGACGCTCGCCGCCCCGCAGCAGGACCAGGATCTCCCGCCGCTGCGGCTCGGCGATCGCGTTGAACGCATCCGAGGTCGTCGCCGCTCGTGCCACGGTCGCCATCATATGCCTATATCGGAATGCGTCAACGCCTCGTGGTCACCGGCCACGGCGCATCGCCACCGGAGGGCCGGAGGTCAGCCCTGCGCCCTCGTGTTCTGGAAGGCGGCGATCTTCCAGTCGTCCCCCTCCCGCACCAGCAGGAAGGAGACGACCGACGCCCGGTCCGGCGTCATCCCCTCCTGCCCCGGGGGGCGGGTGCCTCCGGCGGCGAGCACGTGGGCGACGCCGCCGCCCAGGTACCGGACGGGGACGGTGGCCGTCGGCGGCTCCATCCGGAAGCCGCGCAGCGGGCCGGCGAAGAGCGCGCGGTGCCCCTCCTCGATGGCTGTGCGGCCGCGCACGACCGTGCCGTCGAAGATCACGTAGGTGGCGTCGGGGGTGAACAGGTCTGCGTAGGCGGTGGCGTCGCCGTCGTTCCAGGCGGCGGCGAGGCGGGTCAGGGTGTCCTCGACGGACGTGGGCATGCCGGGTTCCTTCCGGTGAGTGCGGGATGGACGCGACGCGAGGCCGTACGCTCACCGGTGCAGTTCCCGTGGAGCGCGGCTCGGGTCGCCGAAGCGGTGGTCCGGGCGGGGGCGGGGCAACGCCGCCGCCCGGGCCGTTCTCGGCTACGTCACGGGCGGCACCTCCAGCTCCCGGATGTCGGCGGGCCAGTCGAGCCGGCCGCCGTCGAGGTCGGCGACGAGTGCAGCGACCCAGTCGCGTTCGGCCGAGAGGCGGGCGATCTCGAACTCGGCCTCCACGAGCAGCAGGCGCGGGAGCCCCGACACCCCGGCGAGCGCCGCCCGCACGTCGTCGACCCGCCGCTCCAGCTCGGCCCGGCGCACGTCGAGCGCCGCCCGTGCCTGCGACACCTGCAGGCAGCCGAGGAACGACAGCGCGGCGACGAACAGGGTGGAGTCGGGGTCCGGGTGCTCGAGCAGCCGCCGCACCCGCTCCGCCAGCTCGGCCCGGCCGGTGTCGGTGAGGCCGTACACCGTCCGTTCGGGACGTCCCTCCGCCCGATCGGTGCGCACCACCTCGATCAGCTCGGCGCGCAGCAGCCGCTCGACGGCGTGGTACATGCTGCGCGGCAGCCCGGTCACGAAGTCCTTGTGCGTGTCGACCATCAGCCGGTGCATCTCGTACGTGTGCCGCGGCCCCGTCGTGAGCAGGGCGAGCACCGTGAGCGACGGGAGGTCCCGGTCGGCGCGCTGCAAGGACATCCACGCCTCCTAGTGCAGTCTGCAGTATTGCATTCTGCACTAGAGGCTGTCACCCCTTGACGTAGGACAGCTTCTCCGCGACCCGCCCCCCTCGGACGGCGAACAGGTCCACCCCGCGAACGTGCCCGTCGCTCCACTCGTACCGCCACCGCTGCACGACCCGGTCCCCCGCCGCGAACAGCTCCTCGGCGGTGAAGAGGGCGTTCGGTGCTCCGCCGAACAGCGCCTCCCACGCCGCCCGCACCTCGGCGGCCCCGGTGTGACGGCCGCCGTCCGGGGCCGTGGTGTCCTCGAAGACGCAGTCCGGCGTCATCGCCGCCATGATCGCGTCGACGTCCTTCGCGCCGAACGCGGCGTTGAAGCGCTGCACCGCCGCGAGCGCCGGGCTCCGGCCGAACATCGCGAGCAGCTCGTCCTGCGGGCTCGCGGAACCCGGGAGCGCGGCCCGCGGCCCGATGACGCCGGCCTGCCGGTAGAGCGGTTCGACCGGCGCGAACCACTCGCGGACGGTCGCGACCGCGTCCGCGTCGAGCGCGGTGTCGTCGCCGAGCGCCTGCCCCAGGTCCCAGGCGTGCACCAGGTGGTCGGCCGCGAGCTGCATGACGTACTCGCGACCCGGGACGTCGCCGAACGACAGGTGCACGGTCCGGGTCAGGGCGTCGTCGGGCTCGACGGCATCGACCGCACGCGGCACCGCGTCGTCCACGGCCGCGATCGGGTCGGCCCCGAGGAGGTCGCCGGTGAACCGGTCGCCCACCTCGGCGATCGTCGCGCCGCCGAGGAGGGGCGGGGCCCACCGCTCCTCCTCGACGAGGTGCCGGACCAGCATGCGGACGTCCCAGTCCGCGCACGGGGTCGGGGCGGCCCAGCGGTCGCCGACGCGGTGGACGCGCGCGGAGAACTCCGCGGAGGCGCGCCGGTACAGCTCGCGGGCGTCGAGAGTGGCCATGGAGGTGTCTCGGAGCCAGCCTGTGAGACGTTATGGCTGATCAGCAGGCCGTCTTGTAGAAGTACTGCGACTTCGAGTCCATGTCGGCCTGGGTGATCGCGACCAGGTCCGTCTGGATCTCCCGCTCCACCGGCTTTCCCTCGATCGCCGCCACGACCTGATCCACACCCTCGCGTCCGATCGTGGCCGGGTCCTGGGCGATCAGCGCGGCCACCTCACCCGAGCGCATGGCCTCGACCTGGTTCGGGCTCGCATCGAACCCGACGAGGCGCACCTGGTCGGTCTTGCCCGCGTTGCGCAGCCCGGTGGCCGCCCCCTCGCCGGTGTTCAGGTTGGTGGCGAACACGGCGGCGAGATCGGGGTCGCTCGACAGCTTCGCCGACACCTTCTGCGCCGCCACCGAAGGCTGGTTGTCGGTGTACTCCTGGCCCACGTAGGTGATGCCGGGGTGGCCCGCGATCTCCTCCTCGAACCCCTTCGCCCTGGCGTCGGTGGTGGACGTGCCCGCCTTCGTGTTGAGCACCATCACCTTGCCCTTGTCACCGATCAGCTGCGCCACCGTCTGCGCCGCGAGCCGCCCGCCCTGCTCGTTGTTCGACGACACGGTCGAGAGGGCCACCGACTCGTCCTGGAGCCTGGTGTCCACCTCGACGACCTTGATGCCGGCGCCCTTGAGCTGGGTCATCGGGTTGGCGAGCGCGACGTCGTCGGTGGGCGCGATCAGCACACCGGCCGGGCGGGTGGCGAGCACGCCCGTGACGATCGGGGTCTGCAGGGCCGCCTCGAACTGGTCGGGGGCCTGCGTGCTGAGCTGGTACCCCAGCTTGGCGGCCTCCTCCTGGGCGCCGCACTGCATCGAGATGTAGAACGGCTCGGCCTTGACCCCCGGCAGGAGCACCAGGTTCTTGTTGGCGGGGGCCTCGCCGCCCCCGCCCGAGTTCTGACCGATCGTCCCGCTGCTCCCGCAACCGGCCGCGAGCAGCGCAAACGCTGCCGCGACCACCGCAATACCCACCCGCGTGCGCCTCATCGCAGGCCTCGGTGCGCTCGGCCGGCGCTTCGCGCAGGCGCTGTGACACTGGTTCGCTCGCTCACTGCGCTCCTCCTCACCCGCGGTCCCTGGACCGCCGCCGGACCTGGTCGAACCACACGGCGGCCACCAGCACTGCGCTGATCGCCACCGGCTGCCAGAACTGCTGCACCCCGACGATGACGAAGCCCTTCGTCAGCACCGCGGGGATGAACACGCCGATCACCGTGCCGAAGACCGTGCCGACGCCGCCGAACAGGGAAGTGCCGCCCAGCACCACCGCGGCGATCGCGTTGAGGTTGTCCGTCGAGTGCCCGCTGATCGTGGTGGTGCCGAAGTAGGCGAGCGACATGAACCCGGCGAGCCCCGCCAGCAGCCCGACGCCCGTGTAGACGCGCACGAGGTGGCCGCGCACCGGGATCCCGGCCCGCCTGGCCGCCTCGGCGTTCGACCCGACCGCGAACGTCCGGCGGCCGAACCGGGTGGTGTGCAGCAGCCAGGCGCCCGCCAGCGTCACGACGGCGGCGAGCGCCACCATGTGCGGCACCTGCAGGGTCTGCCCGAAGCCCAGCCCGTCGCGCAGCGCCTTCGGCACCGTGCGCACATCTACGCCGTCGGTGATCAGCTGGGCCGCGCCGAGCGCGGCGCCGAAGGACCCGAGCGTGACGATCAGCGGCGGGATCCGCGCCATCGCGACGAGCAGGCCGTTGAGCAGGCCCCACACGCCGCCGCCGACGACCGCGGCGACCAGGCCGGCGAGCACGACCCCCGGGCCGGCGTCGGACGCGTCCCCTCCGCTGAGCGACTCCATCAGGGTGGCCGCGACGACCCCGGCGAACACCAGGACCGACCCGACGGACAGGTCGATGCCGGCCGTGATGATCACGAACGTCATCCCGACGGACAGCACGAGCAGCACCGACGCCTCGATCAGGAGCGTCTGCAGCGTGAAGAGGGTGGGGAACGCGTCCGGGCGCAGCGCGCTGAACAGCACGCACAGCACCACCAGCACCAGCGCGATCCAGAACGTCGACGCGGCGACCATCCGCTGGACCAGCGACCGTTCCGCGGGCTCCCGGACCTCGGTCTCGGTCACCGCTCCTCCTCCTGGGTGAGCGCACCCGTCATGGCACCGACCAACTGCTCGAGCGTGACGTCGGACGCCGTGAACCGGGCGACGCGCGCGCCGAGCCGCAGCACCTCGATCCGGTCGGCCACGGCGAGCACCTCGGGCATGTTGTGGCTGATCAGCACGACCGCGATGCCCGTGTCGCGCACCTTGCGGACGACGTCGAGCACCCGCTCGCGCTGCACGACCCCGAGCGCGGCCGTCGGCTCGTCGAGGAACACCACGCGGCTGGCCCACACGACCGAGCGGGCCACGGCGACGCTCTGGCGCTGGCCACCGGACAGCGACCCGATCGGCACGTCGATGTCCTGCAGGGTGACGCCGAGGCGCGAGAACTGCTCCGCCGCCTCGCGGCGCATCGCCGCCTTGTCGAGCATGCCGAGCGCGCCGAGCAGCCCGGGGCGGCGCAGCTCGCGGCCGAGGAACAGGTTGGCGGCGGGATCGAGGTCGGGGGCGACGGCGAGGTCCTGGTAGGCGGTCTCGATGCCGTGCGCCCGCGCGGCCGTCGGTGAGTTCAGCACGACCGGCGCACCGTCGATGAGGATCTCCCCCGAGTCCGGCTGCTCCACGCCGGACAGGCATTTGACCAGCGTGGACTTGCCCGCCCCGTTGTCGCCGATGAGGGCCACGACCTCACCGGCCGCGAGGTCGAACGACGCCCCGCGCAGCGCCTGCACCGAGCCGTAGCTCTTGCGCAGGTCGCGCGCCTGCAGCAGCGGGGATGCCCCGTTCCCCGATCCGGTCACGCGCGCCCCCTGGTCCTCGATGATCCGGCGCCCTAGCTTGGACCTCCCGAGCCGTTCTGTCGATCATTCGACCGGTTCGACGTATGACGGTGACGTGCCTCCTCCACCGTCAGCGGCCCGGCGAGCACGCGGCGCCGGGGGTCCACGGCTCGCCGTACCCGGCCTCGAACCGCGCATCCGTCGTGGCGTTCTCCTCGTCACACGATCTACGACCTCGCGGACCGGCGGATGCCTGGGTGCAGCGGGTCCGGGAGGATCATGGTGACGAGAGGAGCCGTGATGGCCGCGGCCGATGCCACGCAGAGCACCGGCGCGCCGGCGTGGCCGCGGGTCGCGCACGCGCTGGCGCCGGCCGGGGTCTACCTCGGCATCAGGGCGGTGGGCGTCGCCGTGCTCGCCCTCATGGCCGGTGGGTCGCGGCTGGTGCCGGAGCTCACCAGCTGGGACGCGGCGTGGCTGCTCGCGATCGCCGAGCACGGCTACGGCGGTGTCCCCTCCGACATGCTCGACGCGTTCGGCAACCACGCGCCGGACACCCCGCTCGGCTTCTTCCCGGGGTACCCCGCGCTCGTCGCCGCCGTGGGCGTCCTGGCCGGCGGCAACCTCGCCGCCGCAGGCCTGCTCGTCGCCGCGGTGGCCGGCGTGGCCGCCGCGTACGGGACGACCCGGATCGGGGAGCTGGTGCCCGGCGGGTCCCGCCGCACCGGGCTGCTGCTCACGGCGCTGTTCGCGGCCACGCCGATGAGCGTCGTGCTGTCGATGGCCTACACCGAGGCCCTCTTCTGCGCAGTGGTGGCGTGGGCGCTGGTCGGCGTGCTGCGCGAGCAGTGGCTGCTCGCCGGGCTCTGCGCGGCCGCCGCCGGGCTGGTGCGGCCCACCGCGTCCGCCGTCGTGGCCGCGGTCGGGCTGGCCGCGCTCGCGGCCGTGCTCGCCCGGCGCGGCGGGTGGCGTCCCTGGGCGGGCGGCCTGCTCGCGGGCAGCGGCGTCCTCGGCTACCTCGGTTGGGTCGCCGCCCGGACGGGCGCGCTCGACGGCTGGTTCCGCATCCAGCGTGGCGGCTGGGGCTGGTACCTCGACGGCGGCGCCGCCACCGCCCGCTACCTCGGCGGCGTGCTCGCCGGGGGCGAGCGCGTGTTCGACGCCGTCACGGCGGTGGCACTCGTCGGCAGCCTCGTCCTGCTCGGCCTCATGGTGACGCAGCGGACGCCGTGGCCGCTGGTCGGGTACGCCGCGTTCGCGCTGCTGCCGGTGTGGGGCACCCACGGGCTGATGAACGCCAAGCTGCGGCTGCTCGTCCCGGCGTTCGTCCTGCTGCTCCCGGTGGCGTCCGGCCTGGCCCGGCGCCGGCCGGGCACCGCCGTAGCGGTGGTGGTGGCCGCGACGCTGGCATCGGCCTGGTTCGGCGGCTACGCCCTGACGATCTGGCGGTACGGCATCTGAATCCGGGGTCGGACGAGGGCCCCGGCGCTCGGACTGCGGGCACGCCGGCTGAGCTCGACCGGCCATCTCGCGCCGCCGGGCCCGTCGCACCCTCCGGTCACGGCGTCGCGCCGGCCGCGTCCCATTCCGGGCTCTCGACGAAGTGGACGTCGTACTGTTCATGGACCCGGGCGACCTCGCCGTCCGGCAGGTTCCCGCGCAGGATCTCCGGCAGTAGTCGGAAGTAGCCGAACCGCTCGACGCCGGGCACCAGCGTGATGAACAGGTCCGCGAACGTGTCCGGGCTCGCGGCGAACGCATGCCGTACCCGGGCCGGGATCACCACGTAACCGCCCCGGTCCACGGTGACCAGCTCGGTCCCGACCAGCATCCGCAACGCCCCGTCCAACACGTAGAAGGCCTCCGCGGATCGCTCGTGGTAGTGCGGCTTGGTGCCGGGTGCCCCGGCCTGGAGGTAGAGCCGGTTCGCGCCGAGCAGCCCTCCGGTGTGGCTGCCGTCCGCCAAGAGCCACAGCGTGGGGCTCTCGACGGTCTCCGCGTCCCTCGCCTGAATCACCCATGCGTCGTTCGACACCGCGACCCCCTTGGTTGAAGCCTTCAACTACCTTACGAGATTTAGTTGAAGATCTCAACTGTTACGCTCTCCGGGTGACCGAGTGGCTGGACGCGGAGCAGCAACGCGACTGGCGAGCGTTCATCGAAGGATCGATCCGGTTCATCGACCTGCTCGACCGGACCCTGCGGGAACAACACGGGCTGACCTTGGCGGACTACGAGATCCTGGTGCGGCTCTCGGAGGCGGAGGGGCAGTCGATGCGGATGGCCGAACTCGCGGCGCTGGCGTACTACTCCCGCAGCAGGCTCTCCCACTGCATCGGCGGCCTGGAGGCACGCGGACTCGTCAGACGGGAGCGGAGCGCCGAGGACAAGCGCGGCGTGCTCGCCCGGATCACCGAGACCGGGTGCGCGACGCTGCAGCGCGCCGCGCCGGACAACCTGCGCACGGTGCGGGAGCACTTCGTCGATGTGATCGAACCGGAGGACCTGCGGGCCGTCGGCCGCGCGCTGCGCGCGGTCACCGACCGGCTGCGGTGACGCCGCGTTGCGGCGGCTACGGCCGAGACCCGCAGAACGCGGCCGTCATCACTCGCGCCCCTCGACCCGGGTGGGCTTGCGCGCCCGGAGCGAGCCCGCGTGCGCGGTGATCGTGGGGTCCTTCCGGGTCTTGATCAGGCTCGCCACCGTGACGATCACCAGCACGCCGATGATGACGCCGAGGCTGACCGGCGTGGTGATCTCGGGGACGGCGGTGGAGATGTCCTCGTGGGCCCAGTGCAGGATCAGCTTGATCCCGATGAAGCCGAGGATGATCGCGAGCCCGGTGGACAGGTAGACGAGCCGGTCGAGCAGGCCCTTCACCAGGAAGTACAGGGCACGCAGGCCGAGCAGGGCGAACGCGTTGGCCACGAACACGATGTAGGCCTCGGAGGTGACGCCGAAGACCGCGGGGATCGAGTCGAGCGCGAACAGCAGGTCGATGCTGCCGATGGCGACCAGCACGATGAACAGCGGCGTGGCCATCCGGCGCCCGTCGACGCGCGTGACGAGCCTGCCCCCGACGTACTCGTCGGTGATCGGGAGCACCCGGCGGGCCGTGCGGACGACCGCGTTGTCCTCGACGTCCGGGTCCTCGTCGCGGTGCCGGAACAGCTGCACCGCCGTGTAGATCAGCAGGACCCCGAACACGAGGAACATGAACGAGAACAGCGACAGCAGGGTGGCGCCGAGCGCGATGAAGATCCCGCGCATGATCAGCGCCAGGATGATGCCGAAGGTCAGCGCCTTGTGCTGGTGCTCCTCGGGCACCGCGAACGTCGTCATGATGATCACGAAGACGAACAGGTTGTCGACCGAGAGGCTCTTCTCGACGATGTAGCCGGCGAAGTACTGGGTGCCGAAGTCGGCGCCGTGGGCCATCGCGAACCAGACCCCGAACGCCACCGCCACCAGGACGTAGAAGACCGACCACGCGGTGGCCTCCCGGAAGCCGACGCGGTGCGGCCGCGCGGCGGCCAGCACCAGGTCGAGCGCGAGGAGCAGCACGACCACCCCGATCGTCCCCGCCCAGGTGAGCCCGCTGATCTCGAGCACGCGTTCCTCCGCCTCGTCCCATTACCCGCCCTTTACCGAACGAGCGTAGCGGCGCTCCGGTTCCGCATCGGCGGACGCTACCGGGGGAGGCTCGCCCCGACCGTGTTAGTCGCCCCTCCGGGTGGGTAGGCCCGGAGCGCCGCCGTCCGGTGGCGCACCCACTCGAGGAGGAACCATGGCTCTCGACGACGACGACATGACCACCACCGGTGGCGGTGGGACCGAGGGTCCGGCGGACGCCGGTGCGAGCGGCGGCACGCCAGGTGTCCACGACGGCGCCGCCGACGGCGGCGCGGAGGGACCGGCCGACGCAGGCGCGGGTGGCACCCCGGGTGTCGAGGACGGGGGCGCCGACGGCGGCGCGGAAGGGCCCGCCGACGCGGGTGCCGGCGGCGGTACGCCGGGCGTCTCCGACGGAGGCGCGGACGGAGGCGCCGACAGCGGTGCCCGCTGAGCGGACCGCACATCCGGCCGGGCGCGCCGACGAGGTGCGCCCGGCCACCCCGCTCAGCCGCGTCACCGGCCTCGCCGCGGCCGAGTTCGCCGAGCGGCACTGGGGACGCACGCCGCTGCTGGCCAGGGGCCGCGACCGCGACGGGTTCCGCGACCTGCTCGACCTCGACGGCGTCGACGAGCTGCTGTCCCGCCGCGGGCTGCGGACGCCGTTCGTGCGGCTGGCCCGCGACGGCGCGGTGGTCGACTCCCGCTCGTTCACCGGCCCCGGCGGTGTGGGCGCGGAGATCGCCGACCAGGTCCGCGACGACGCAGTGGCGGCGCTCTTCGCTGACGGCACCACGATCGTGCTGCAGGCGCTGCACCGCACGTGGCCCGCCGTCGGCGAGTTCTCCACCCGGCTCGGCGCAGAGCTCGGGCACCCGGTGCAGGCCAACGCCTACGTCACCCCGCAGCAGTCGCGCGGGTTCTCCGCCCACTACGACGTGCACGACGTGTTCGTGCTGCAGCTCGCAGGCAGCAAGCACTGGACGGTGCACGCGCCCGTGCACCCCCACCCGCTGCGCGACCAGCCGTGGAACGACCACGCGGACGCGGTCGCAGCCCGCGCCCGCGACGACGCTCCGGCCCTCGACGCGGTCCTCGAGCCCGGAGACGCGCTCTACCTCCCTCGCGGCTGGCTGCACGCGGCCACCGCGCTCGGCGGCGTCTCGGCGCACCTGACCCTCGGCGTACACGTCGTCACGCGGTTCGCGCTGGTCGAGGCGCTGATGGCCGTCGTGGCGAAGGACCCGCGGCTGCGGGCGTCGCTGCCGCTCGGGATCGACGTGGCCGACCCGGCCGCGCTCGCGCCGCACCTCGAGGCCGTGCGCGCCGCGCTCGCCGGCGCGCTGGCGGGCGTCGACGCCGATGAGGTGGTCCGGCACGCCCGGCGCCGGGTGTGGCAGGGCGGGCGGCCGGAGCCGGTGGGCCCGGTCGCGGCGGCCGCGTTCGCGGCGGGCCTCGCCGTGGGCGACGTGGTCCGGCTGCGGACGGGCCTGCGCCACCGCCTCGTCCCGTGCGGGGAGCGGGTGCTGCTGGAGCTGCCCGACCGGCGGGTCGACCTGCCGGCCGCGTGCGCGGAACCGCTGCGCGCGCTGCTCTCGGCAGAGGCGTGTCTCGTGGGTAACCTCCCCGGGATGGACGAAGCCGACCAGCTGGTGCTGGTGCGCCGCCTCCTCCGGGAGGGCGTGCTGGTGCCGGCGTCGCGGGCGTGACGACGCCGTGACGGGCCCCTGGCCGCGTTGCTCGTTCGCCGCCCAGGCGGCGGGCGACCCGCTGGAGGGCACAGCACCGCCCGGCGACCGGTGGCTGCTCGTCGAGCACCCGGGACCGTGGCCCGCGCAGGCGCTGGCCGCGCTGCCGGTCGCGGTGGCGGCCGAGCTGGCCGACTGGGCGGCGCGGGCACGGGCCAGGGTGGTGCTGGTGCGCCGGCCCGGACGGGCGCGTACCGGCGGGCCCCGTCGCTGGTTCCGGGTCGACGCCCGGCCGGGCCGGGAGGCGGTGCTGACGGGCACCTACGCCACCGAGTCGCGGCTGCCGGCCGTCGTCGACGCGCCCGGCGAGCCGTACGACGGGCCGCTGGTTCTCGTCTGCACCCACGGCCGGCACGACACCTGCTGCGCCGTCCGCGGCCGCCCGGTGGCCGCCGCGCTCGCCGCCGAGGACCCCGAGGCCGTCTGGGAGACCACCCACGTGGGCGGGTGCCGCTTCGCGCCCGCCGTGGTGCTCCTCCCCCACGGCTACGTGCTGGCGGGCCTCGACCCGGCCGACGCCCCCGCGGTGGTCGAGGGCTACCGCCGCGGCCGCCTCGAGCCGCGCGTCGTGCGCGGACGGTCGGCGCTGCCGCCCGCGGTCCAGGCCGCGCAGCACCACGCCCGCATGGCCACCGGCGCCTTCGGCGTGGACGACCTGCGTCTCGTGCACGTCACCCGCGACCGGGGCCCGGACGGCGGCACGGACTGGCACGTCGAGCTCGCCGACCCGGACTGCTCCGTGCTGCTGCGGGAGCGGTTCGTCGACACCGGGCGCCCGCTCACCTGCGCGGCTGCCCACTCCGGCCGGATGCGGGTCTTCGACGCCCGCAAGATCGGCCACGAGGAGCAGGAGCGGGCGGGCGCCGAGGCGGACGCGGGCGCGATCGCCGTCCAGGGCAACGCGTCGAACCGCGCGGACCCCGACCGGCCGTGATCCACGACCGGCTGAGACCCACGTCCTACCGGCGATCCCGGCGCTGGTGCGGGGACCACGCGGCGGCACGTGCAGCGGAGCCTCATCACCTCGTGCGGGTGATGCGCGCGGTCACGACGAGCCCGAAGACCGGGCCGCCGATGTCGAGCCGGACCAACACACGGACGAGCGCACGGAGGTCGCCGAGTGCAGATCCGAGAGTTGGAGCAGGCAGCCGCTGACTTCGAACGCACCTGCCGGCCGACTCTTCCGAACACGGGAAGCGCAGGGCGATCTCCATCCCTCACGGGGCGCCGGTGGATGGCACCCGGCGATCCCCTCGCAGCGACGGCCCACGCCCTGAGGAGCGCCGACTGCGGACTGCTCGTCGAACTGGTGCATCCGGTACGCGGCGGTGCTCCTGGTGACCGGCAGGCATTCCGAGCTCCGCCGGGCGCTCGTCAGGCTGGGTGAGCGAGTCGTCGAGAGCGATCCCTGGCTCACCCCCTGCTCCGCGTTGATCCGCATCGAGGACGGGGACACGACCGGATCCTGGCCCGAGGCCGACATCCGGCGCGCTGGTGAGCTGTTCCCCGCTGAACCCGATCCGCGGCTCGCCGTTCTCCGCTCCGTCGCCGAACTGTTCGCCGCGGCATCCGCCGCCGACCTCGCTGGCGATCTCCACTCGCTCGACGACGGGCCGGGACGGTTCGACGCCCCGGGGTGGAGCGCTCTGGCCCTCGTGAGCATCGGTGGCGGGCCCTTCTCGCCGACGCCGCCCCGGAGGCGGCGTCGACGGTACTGGAAGCTGCGCTCGACCTCTCGCGTCGGCACGGCTTCCGCTACCTCGAGATGGAGTGCTCGGCGCTGCTCGCGGGCGCGGCCGGCGTCGCCGGGGACCACCGGACGATGACGGCAGCGGCGACCGGGACCGTCGCATCAGGGACCACCCACGGATGGGATCGATCGCCCTGGTCGGCCTCCGCGCGATGGATGCTCGCCTACTCCGCGCTGATGCGGGCCGAGCCGGTCGAGGCGCGCCGCTACGCGATCGAAGGGCAGCGCCGGGGCGCGACCGCGCTCCGGCCACGGCTCGTGTTCGCGCTGCGGGCCGTGCAGGGCGCCGCGCTGTTCGACGCGGGTCGGCAGCGCGAGGGGCTGCAGCGGATGCAGCAGGCGAGGGCCGACCTCGGGGCCCTCCCGTTGAGCGCCGGACAGGCAGCCTCGCTGGCAGCGCTGGAGCACCACGCGGCGGTGGTGCTCGGCCGGTCGGCCGAAGCCCGCGCCGTCGTCGACTGGCTCTCCGACCGCGCCGACGTGCCGGGGGAAGTACTGCTCATGCGAGCGTGGGCCGAGCTCTCGGCGGGGCGGGGTCAGGCTGCGCGCGCGGACGTCGAGCCCATCCTGGCCGGCACCGTCGCATCGGTCCTGCCGCACACCCTCGTCGAAGCGCAACTGGTGGAGGCAAGTGCCCACCTCGCCGGCGGCGAGGCGCAGGCCCGGATGCGGATGATCTACCGCAAGCTCGGGGTGCGCAGCAGGGCGGAATGCCGTGACCACGGCATTCGAGCGCGGGCTGCTGCGCTGAGCGATCGTGCTCAGTCCGAGTACCACACCTCGGCGAGGTCGACGGCGGCCAGACGCTGGTCGGCGGCGATCCGCTCGAGCGCCGACGCGAGCCTCAGCGACAGATCGACGACGACCTCGGCCAGGCCGTCGATCTCGGCCTCGGCGAGAACGGCAACGGCCACGTTCCGCGCCGCGGACTCGCCTCGCCCCCGGTCGTCGGCCAGCACTGCTCGTACCATGTCGTAAGCTCGCCTTCGGGCGTAGAGATCGATGGACTCGCCCCTACCCGTCCTGTCCTCGCTCACGCGCTGCTCCTCCGGCGCCGGCCGGATATAGCTCGATCGTGTGCCTGCAGCCCCCGAGGCTCCAGGCATCGTAACTCAGCGTACCCACAAAGCAACCGGAGGGCCACGGATTGCGATTCACCATCCGTCGGGTCGGGTGAAGAACAGCTCGGCCGCGCAGACTACAGTCTGCCCGGCCACCCGGTCGAAGACGGTAACGCCCCCCTGCCGTCGGCTTGAGGAGCACGAGCGTGGATCATCCGCCCCCAGAGGCACATTCCCAGCGGAACCTCCTCGATGCCATGCGCGCCGTGCTGTCCGATGACCACAGCTACGAGCGCGGACTGACCGTCCTGCGGGATCTCGTGGACCAGATAGCGGGGAACGAGGGCGCAGCCGGACTCTGCGACTTCGCCGTGGCGCTGTCGCTCGGCCTGGCGGAGGCGCTCGAGCGGATCGCCCAGGATCAGGAGCTCGCCGCAGCGGACCTCGCAGAGATCTGGTTCACGGACTGACGACGGACCGTCACCTCGAGCAGGCACATCCGTCGATCCCCGGGAGCGGAACGTCAGTCCGGCAACCGCTGCAGGGAGACCACTTCCAGCCCCATGGCGCTGCAGAGCGCGAGCAGATCACACAGCTCGGACTGCTCGGCCACCTCGCCGAACACGATCGTCTGTGGAGGGACGAGGCGGACGTCCATCCTGCAGAACGCGCCTCGAGCACGCTCGGAGAGACGGCCGTTCACCCGGACTTCGTACCGCGCATGCACCATCGACCTCGCCTCCTTCTTGCCCGCGCCGGGCGCTGGGGGCCAGCTTCGTCCGGCAGATCCCACCCCGCATCGCCCCGCCCGGATGAACGGAATGCGAACGGCGGCGCGGCGGAGCTCGACCGGCAACACCGTTGGGGCAGGAGTTCTGGCCGACGGGTCCCGAGCCCTCGATCCACCGCAATTGGATCGATATTTCGCGCCACGGGTCCTGCGGAGTCGACATTTTCGTCCGCCGGATCTCAATTCCCGTGGGCGCCGCGAGCCACTTGTCCCGGAATCTCAGGGCGAACGGCCCTACCGACGCGCCCGCCGCATCCGCCACCTGCAGGAAGCCCGGCGAGCCCCACACCCCACGATCTCACTTTGAGACGGATCTACCAGGTCACTCCCCTGGACACCGACAATCGATGGTCCTATCGTGAGTCTCTTCGACCCGGGGCCCTGCACCTGGACCTGGACCCTGCCCGCTTGCTGGCGGACCCGAAAGAAGATCAAAAGTCCTGACCCACCGCTGCAGATATAACTAATCGCTGCACGGGGTGAGCGGTGGGGGGACTGACATTTGGGGGTTGATGGCGGTGCCACCCGTTCCACACGCCAAGATCACGGTGCCGGCGCTCCCCCCGGAGTTCGTGGTGCGGGCCGCTCTCCGGGGGGAGCTCGACGGGGGTGCCACCGCTGACGTGGCGCTGGTGTGCGCCCCCGCCGGCTACGGCAAGACGCTGCTGCTGGCGGACTGGGCACGTTCGAGCACGGCAGCGGATACCGCATGGGTGAGCCTCGATCGCGACGACAACGACCCGGAGAGGTTGTGGGCCTCGATCGTCGCTGCGCTCGCGGCCTGCCCGTCGGTCCCCGGTACCAGCCGCCTCCACGGCCGGTGGGTCTGGCGGGCCGGCGCGCAGCCGGAGTTCCTCGACGAGCTCGTCGACGCCATCAGGACTCTGCCCCGCCCGATCCGCTTGATCCTCGACGACCTGCACGAGCTGGTCGACCAGGAGGTCCTGCACGGCATCCAGATCCTCACCCGGAACCGCCCCGCGGGAATGCAGCTCGTCCTCTCCAGCCGGCTCGATCCCCCGCTGTCCCTCCCCCGACTGCGCATGGCGGGCCGGCTCTGGGAGCTGCGCGCCGCGCAGCTGCGCTTCTCGTTGCCCGACACAGCAGCCCTGCTCGAGAAGTCGGGGCTGCGAATCACGCCCACGCAGGTCGACCTCCTGCACCGGCGCACCGGCGGGTGGGCGGCCGGCCTGCGCCTGGCCGCGGTCGGCATGGCCGAGTCCGCGGACCGCGACGGGTTCCTGTCCCAGTTCACCGGCGACGAGCGCTCGGTCGCCGACTACCTCGTCGGGGAGGTCCTCTGCGGGCTGCCCGAGGACGTGCAGGAGTTCCTGCGCGTGATCAGCATCAGCGAACCCGTCCCGACCGGGCTCGCGGCCGAGCTGTCGGGCCGGGAGGACGCCGGCAGCGTGCTCGACGGGCTCGAGAACCAGACCTCCCTGCTGTCGCCCACCGGCCAGCGGCGCGACGCCTACATCGTCCAGGAGCTCCTGCGGACGCACCTGCTCGCCGATCTCCGGAGACAGGGGCTGAAGCGGGCGGCCGAGCTGCACGGCGTCGCCGCCCGCTGGTGGGCAGGGCGGCCCGAGCCGGTCCATGCCCTCGACCACGCGGCGCAGAGCCTCGACTCCGCCCTGTTGGCGGACCTGCTGCACCGGTTCGCCGTTCCGCTGATCGTGGCCGGGGACCACGAGCCGCTGCGGCGTGCCCTCGCCAGCGCCGGCGCGCACACCGTCGCGGCGGATCCCTGGCTGGCGCTCAGCTCGGCATTGGCTCACCTCGAGGCCGGGGAGTTCCCGGCAGCTCGCGCCGATCTCGGCCGCGCACGGCAGTCCTGGCCGGCCCACAGCCCTGGGAACCTGACCGTGCTGCGCACCGTCGCCGAGCAGCTCAGCGCCGGTGTGGTCGAATCGACCGCGGCCACGCCCCCGCCCGCCCCCAGGATCATCGACGAGCTGCCGGCCGAACCGGAGCTGGAGGCGCTCGCCCGGCTGAGCCGGGGCGCGGCTCGCCTCGAGCGGAACGACCGGGCCGGGGCACGCGCGGAGTTCGAAGCCGCGCTGTTCCTGAGCCACAGCCACGGCTTCGGCTACCTGGCGATGCAGTGCCTCGCCCTCCTGGGCGTCATCGCGGGCGCCACCGGCGATGTGCAGACGATGCGGGCGGTGAGCGTCGAGGCCGTTGCCCTCGCAACCGAGCACGGCTGGGAGCGCTCGGCGTGGTCCTGCGCTGCCACCGCGATGCTGGCCTGGGGCGCCCTCCTGCGAACGGAGACCGCCGAGGCCGAGCGCCTCGCGGCCGAGGGCCTGGCGGTGGGTGCGGCGACATCGAGCCCTCACCTGCGGTTCGCCCTGCAGGACGTCCATGGCGCTGCCGCATTCGATGGCGGGGACCGGGCGGGTGGTCTTGCCGAGCTGCAGCAGGCGCGCTCGGATCTGGGCAACCTCCCGGCGGGCGCCCAGCAGGTTGCCTCGCACGCGATGCTGGAGTTCGGCGCAGCGCTGCAGCTCGGGCACTCCACGGCGGCGCGGACCGTACTCGGGTGGCTGGCCAACCGCACCGGCGACAACGCCGAGCACGTGGTGATGCGGGCCTTGGCCGATGCGGCGGGAGGCCGCCACGAGCACGCGCGTTCGCTGCTCCGGCCGGTGCTGGAGGGAGCGGTGACCGCCCTGCTCCCCCAGACCATGGTCGACGCGTGGTTGCTGGAGACGACGCTCGCCCTCGCCGGCGGCGAACGTCCTGCGGCCCGCCGGGCCCTGCAGACCGCGCTGGGCCTCGCCGAGCCGCTCGACGCACTCCGGCCGTTCACGCACGCCGGGCCCGGCATCCGCGAGCTGCTCGTGCACCAGCACGGCAGCTTCGGAGCGTCGGACGCGTTCGCCGTGCGTGCGCTCGCCGCGGGCGCACGCAGTGGGAGCCGGCAGGCGCTGCTGAGCGAGCGGGAGCTCACGGTGCTCGGGCTGCTCCCGTCGCTGCTGTCGCTGGACGAGATCGCCGATGACCTGACCGTCTCGGTGAACACCGTGAAGAGCCACGTGAGATCGATCTACACGAAGCTCGGGGTGAGCAGCAGGCGGCTGGCCGTGCTCGCCGCCCATGAGCACGGCCTGCTCGCGAGCAGCGTGCGCCAAGGGTGATGCTGGAGGCGGTCACAGGCCGGGTTCGGCGCTGATCCGCCCCGCCGCGATCGCGGCCAGGAGCGACTGGTGGTCACGCTCGTTCTGGTCGGCGTAGCTCGCGGCGAAATCGCCGATGGCCTCGTCGAACGCCTGACCGGAGCCGAGGTAGGCAGCGATCGCAATACGATCTCCGGTGCGGGCGTGCGCACGGGCGAGGGTCCATCCGCACAGCTCTCCGTAGGCACGCATGCCCTTCGGAACCATCACGCCGATCTCGGCGGATCCCTTCCAGTCCCGCAGCTGGCGCAGGTAGAAGTCGCGGGTCTGCCCGTCGAACCCCTGCACACGGACCCAACCGAGGAAGATGTCGCTGACCGTCTGCATGAGCCGCTGCCCGACGACGACCCGCTGGCCCGCGTTGTCGTACTCGCTGCGTCCGGCGAAGTCCTCCAGCACCGACGGGCCTGCTTCCTTGGCCTGCAGGAACAGCGGGTCACGCTCGTCGTCGCCGACCAGGAACGCCATGTAGGAGCGCGTGCCCACGCTGCCGACGCCGACGACCTTCCGAGCGAAGTCCACCAGCCGGTACTGGTCCAGCAGCGCCCGCCGCTCCGGTTCCAGCGTGGCCCGATAGGAGTCGAGGACACCGCGCAGCTGTCGCTCGGCGTCGCCCGGGTCGATCCCGTCGAGCTCGCGCAGCGGCACGATCAGCGGCGGGTCACCTATAATCCGCGGTCGCCTGCCGTCGACTCCGACGAAGCGGCCGAGCGCCCCCAGGTTGTCCTTCGTCTTCGCTTTGGCGAGTGTGCGGGAGAGCGTGCGGCGCCGAGCGGCGCCGAGATTCCGGGCGAACCTCTCGATGACGGACGTATCGGCATGGGCGTACCAGACCTCCAATGCGGTGCCGTCGGCGAACTCCCGCATCGCGCGGCGGTAGGCCGACACGGCGGCCAGGACGGTCGCCCGGCGCTCCTTCGCGGAGAAGTGGTTGTCCCGCCCGGCGACCTCCAAGCTGGTTGCGAGGCGCTTGACGTCCCACTCCCACGGCCCCGGCATGGTCTCGTCGAAGTCGTTGATGTCGAAGACGAGGTTGCGCTCCGGCGAGGCGAACAGGCCGAAGTTGGCCAAGTGGGCGTCGGCGCAGGCCTGGACGGTGAACCCGGTCCGAGGGGTGCCCGCGAGGTCGCTCGCCATGGGCAGCGCCGCGCCCCGGAAGTACGTGAACGCGGAGACCGCCATCCGCCCGTACCGGATGGGGAGGAGCTCGGGCACCCGTGCCGCGGCCTGGCTCTCCAGCGCGCTCACCGGGTCAGGCCGCAGGGCGCCGGGCGTGAACTCGGCGTGACTCGACCGGGGCACCTCAGCACGGACCGCCCTCCCCCGCGCCGCCCTCTGCTCGCGGGTCGGACGGGGCACCTCGTCGGCCGGCCGGGAGCGCCCACGGCGATCTTTCACCTGGGTCATCGCTGGTTCCTCCTCCGGCACCGCGGGACTTCCCTAGCTGCGAGCTGACAGCGCTAGATCATGTGCGAGCTCATTCGAGGTGGGGATCGCTCGCCCCGCTGAGTGCGTGGTGGATCCACCGGCGGGCCCCGGGTTCCAGCCTCAGTGCCTCGACGTCGGCGGGGTCGAACCACGCGGCATCGGCGGTCTCGTGCCCGTCGGGGTGAGGACGTCCCCACACCGCCCAGCCGTGGAAACACACCACGAACTGCTGGCGGATCTCGCGCCCGGTCGCGGCCTCGACGATGTGTGCCGGGTCGGTGAACAGCCCGACCAACCCGGTGATCCGCACGCGCAGGCCCGCTTCTTCGGCCACCTCCCGCACCGCGGCCCCGACAGCGCTCTCCCCGACATCGACGCGGCCGCCGGGCAACTCCCAGCCGCCGCTGTCGCACCGTCGCACCAACAGGAGGCGACCCTGTTCCTCGCGCACCGCGACGAACACCGACGGCGTCACGACAGTGGCCTCCGGGGCCTCGGAGTCATGGACATGCACCCTCCGGAGCTCGAGGCCGGGCCGCATGCTCCCGGCCCCCACGTCCGTCCCCATCGCGGTCCCCTCTCCCGGGCCCGAACGGCCGGGGCAGTCGAGAGCGACGGTCGCGCAGGGGCGGCCAACCGGCATCGCCCCCGAGGGGTGAATGCAGCGGTCATCCGAGCCGGGTGACGACGCGCGGCACGGTGCCGCGCCAGGGTGGCCGTCGCGCAGTCGAACCGGAGAGGCGGCGGCCATGGATATCGAGGCAGCAGGTCGGACGCCCTCGGCACCGACCCCGCCCGCCCGGAGGCGAGCGGCGGCCGCCCTGGCGTTGGCGGCGCTGCTCGCCGCTGTGGTGGTCGTGACCGTGACCTTCCTGCAGGACCCGGGCCGGCTCCTGCTGGCGTTGCTCCTCGTCGTCATCGCTGCCGTCGCCGGGTGGACGGCGCTGGTGAATCGCGGCGGGCGCCGGATCGCGACGACGGTGCTGGCGGGGCTTGCACTGGCCGGGCTGGTCGTGCTGCTGATCGGTTCCGTGCTGCAACTCGCGGTAGCGGTCGGGCTGGTACTCCTCTCGACGGCCGCGGCCCGGGTGGCACTCGGGCACGACATGGCCGAAGCACCAGCCGGCGCGCGGGCGGTCGGCGAGGCCCGGCACGGGGTCCTACTGATGAACCCGTGGTCCGGCGGTGGGAAGGTCGAGCGATTCGCTCTGGAGGACGAGGCGCGGCGGCGCGGCGTCCGACCCGTCGTGCTGCGCCGCGGCGACGACCTGCGGTCGCTCGCCGAGCAGGCGGTCGCCGATGGCGCGGACGTCATCGGCATGGCAGGCGGCGACGGCTCGCAGGCGCTGGTCGCGGACGTCGCTCGGCAGCACGACCTGCCGTTCGTGTGCGTGCCGGCCGGCACCCGCAACCACTTCGCGCTCGACCTCGGGCTCGACCGCGACGACGTCGCGGCCGCGCTGGACGCGTACGGCACGGCGGTGGAGCGGCGCATCGACCTGGCTCTGCTCGGCGACCGCGTGTTCGTGAACAACGCGTCGCTCGGCGTCTACGCAACCGTCGTGCAGTCCGACGCCTACCGGAACGCGAAGCTCGCGACCACGACACAGCTGCTCCCCGACCTCCTCGGTCCGGACGCGCCGCCCTTCGACCTCCGCTTCACCGGCCCCGACGGTGTGGCCGCCCCGGCGGCCGACGTCGTGCTCATCTCCAACGGCGTGTACCGGCTGGACAGGCTCAACGGGTTCGGCACCCGCCAGCGGATGGACGGCGGCGTCCTCGGCGTCGTGACCGTGTCGGTGGACCGGGCCCGGGACCTCCCGGCCCTCATCTCCGCCGAGGCCGCCGGCTGCATCGCGCGCTTCCGGGGCTACCGGGCGTGGACGGCGCCGGCGTTCGAGATCCGCTCCGGGGCCGACCTCATCGACGTCGGCGTCGACGGCGAGGCGTTCGCACTGCCACCGCCGCTGGTGTTCCGCTCGCTGCCCGGAGCGCTGCGCGTCCGCACACCGGTGGACGCGCCCGGCGCCTCACCCGCAGCCATGGCGCCTCCGGGGATCGGGAGCGCGGTCACGGCTCTGCTGCGGGTGCTCGCCGGGCGTCCGGCGCGCTGAGCAGCGGGCCGCTGCTCAGCCGCCAGTTCTCAGGTGTGCGCCCTGGGATGCGCCTTCGCACCCCTCGCGGCGGCCGGCTCGGCCGCGGCAGACGCGTGCGCAGGCGGGGAGGCGGGCGCCGATGCCGCGGTCGACCATTTCAGCTCCACCTCGAACTCCACCTCGTCGCCGTCCACCTCCACCTCCACCTCGCACCGGACGTGGTCCGGGACGTGCAGCTTCACGGTGCCGGCGCCCAGCTCGACCTCCACGTGCCCGTCATCGCCGAGCGCGGCGGCCAGCGCGGCCAGCCGCTTCGCGGCCTGGTGGCGGGTGAGGGACTCGGTGCGGCTGATCTCCACGTCCGACATGTGTGCTCCAAACGGGGTCGGTTCCGGTGCCCGGCCTACTCGGTCTCGGCGAAGGCTTCGCGCAGTCGGGCTTCCTGCTCGTGCGACAGGTTCGTCGACAGGAGGGAGGCACCGGATCCCTTGAACTGCTCCAGCACCTTGTCTTCAACGGCGTTGGACGTCATCACGAACAGCGCCGACGTCCCGGGCGTGACGTTGTCGCGCACCCCGCGGATGAACTCGTCGTCGATGCCCACGTCGGCCATCGAGCCGGCCAGGGCCCCCATCGCCGCGCCCACCGCCAGGCCCAGCAGGGGCACGAAGAAGATGAGGCCGAACAGCAGGCCCCAGAAGCTGCCGCCCAGGGCCGCGGCACCGGCCAGGCTGCGCAGCTGCTGGGTCTTCGGCTTCTTCCGCCCCATCGGCCACGTGACGGTGGCGGCGTCATTGACCGCGATCAGCGATTGCTTCTGCATCCTCTGGAGGAGCTCGAGTGCCTTCTCCGCGCCATCCGGCGAGTCGAACTTCCATACCGTCAAGGTCGCCATGCCCGGCCTCTCTCACAGGGGTCGATGTTCTGACAGGAGGACTCTGGGGGCCGCGACCCGCCCCGCCATCACCCCGGGCAGGTGAGGTCTCACCGCGGATCCGGCGCCACGATCGACCCCCGTCGACGGTCGTCGGCGAACTCGCGGTGCGGGCTCGGGTCCGGCCTTGCTCGCAATGGAGACGTCATGACCGCGTGGCGCCGGCATCGCGATCCTGAACCTCGTCTTCATCGCCGCGTACCCGGTGTGGTCCACCATCATCATCACCCTCGACGTCATCGTGATCTACGCCATCGTGGTGCACGGCCGCGAGCTGAAGAGCACGAGCTGACGCCCACGGACGACTGACCCGACCGCGCTCATCTGCGGCGGGTGATGCCGGTCCGATGCCCTGGGCAGACCGTTGGCCGATCGGCGGTGGCCCCGTGCCAGTAGCGGTGCCCCAGGCACGGATCGAGGAGATCGAGATGCCTTTCTGGGACGTGATCGTATCCATCTTCTGGTTCATGATTCTCATCACGTGGATCTGGCTGCTGATCTCGATTTTCGGCGACATCTTCCGGGACCACGAGCTGGCCGGCTGGGGCAAGGCGCTCTGGATCCTGTTCCTGGTCGTGGTGCCTTGGCTGGGTGCCCTCGTCTACCTGATCGCTCGCGGCCGCTCGATGAACGAGCGCGCTCGAGCTCAGGCCCTGCGCAACGAGCAGGCCTTCGGGCAGTACGTCCGGGAGACCGCCGGAACCGGCACGACGAGCACGGCCGACGAGCTCACCAAGCTCGCCGACCTGCGAGATCGGGGCACCATCTCGGCCGAGGAGTTCGAGCAGGCCAAGGCCAAGGCACTCGGCCGAGGTCCGGTGCAGGCCGCTCCGACGCGCCTCGACGACCAGCGAGCGGCCACCTCCACGCCGTGAGGGAGCCATCCCAGCGCCGGCGCGCCGCCGATGAGAGGGGCGCGCCGGTGTGAGCGAGGCCGGAGGGCCAGTACGGCGATCGGTCGGCCGCCTCCGCTCCAGGTGGGCCGACGAGCGGGAGCTGGCCGACGCCGTCAACGGCACCGTGGTGGGGTCTGCGGTGATGGTGGCCGCGAGCCTGCACGGCTCACTCGGCCAGGTCGTGGCCGCCGTCGTCGCAACGCTGTTCGTCTACTGGGTGACCGAGCGCTACGCTGACGTACTCGCCTCCGGCGTGCACGGTACTGCACCCGACCGGAGCCGCATCGTCGGTGCGCTCCGGAGCGGCTGGCCGATGCTGCAGTCCGCCTACGCTCCGGTGATCGTCCTGCTCGTGACCTCCGCGCTCGGTGCTGAGCTGCGGGGCGCGGTGCTGGCGGCGCTGGGGCTGTCCACCGCGTTGCTCACCTGCCTCGGGTACGAGGCCGCGCGCCGCTCCGGCGCCCCGGTCGCCGCGGCTCTGGGCTGGGCGGCCGGGACCGGCCTGTTCGGCGTCGCCGTCATCGCACTGAAGTTCGCCCTGCACTAGCTAGTTGCTGGTCCTGCTGGGTCCAGCCTCGCGGTTGGCCGAGCACGTCGAGATGAACCCGCGCTCCCGCGAAGTGACCGGCGAGCGGTCATGGGATCACCCGCATCGGGTGAGGACGCTCGTATGGCTCGAGAACACAATCGGGTACAGGCACGCCCGGGTGCGGGAGGTACAGGTGTGTCTGGTGTAGGGGAAGGTCGCGCTTCTTGCTGACGCGGATGAGTCGGAGTCGTTTGAATGCGAGCCTGGTGCATGGGAGGAAGTAGTGGCAACAACTGCACCTGAAGGGCCTCGCCCGGGGGTCAGTGTCGGCCCGACCAGCGAGTTCAGTCTGTTCTTCCGGGTCAGGCCGGGTCATGGGGATACCTTGCGGGAAGCGCTCCGCACGCTGCAGGATCATCCGGGGTATCGGCCCGGCGACTACCACCTGGCGATCACGAGTATTCATGAGGCCCGGTTCGTGCTGTTCGACGACGATACGCGTCTGCTGTTCGCGACGAGTTTCGACGGCCCGTGGGATGCCTACATGGACGACTTCTTCACGTCAGGGCCGACGCTCAGGCTGTTCGATGCCATCTTCCAGCACGTCGAAGGCTACGAAGGCCTGCCGGACGTCGCGGCGGTGAAGGCGTTCGTCCTGGGCGCGCAGGTGAGCGCCGCCGGTTACGCGCGGAACTACCCCGGCACGGTCAAGGAGATCCGGAAAGCCGAGCGCGTGAACGTGGCGTTCCAGCGGGTGCTCGACGACCCGGAGGCCGCTACGGCGCTCCAACAGGCGGCTTTGAAGCCGCTGCTGGATGAGGCCGCCGACTCCGTCTAGCTGGTGGAGCCGATCAGCGGGGGCATGGAGGAGTGCGGTGTCGGACCACATCTCGGGGCCGCGGGCGTTGGCCGAGCCGATTGCGGACATCACCGACGTCTACGCGTTTCCGAGCCCGGAGAGCTCCGGCCACCTCGTGCTGGTGATGGACACCCTGCCGTTCGCCCACCCATCTGCGCGGTTCTCCGACGGCCTGACCTACCGCTTCCGGTTGCGTCCGGTGACCGCGGCCGCCGGGGATGCTCCTGGGCTGTTCGGGATCGGCGCGCAGGAGTTCGCGTTCGACTGCGTGTTCTCCGCGCCGGTCGCCGGCAGCGGCGGCGGGTCCGGCCAGGACGGCGCGTGCACCACGCCGGCGGGGAAGACGGTCCCCTTCCAGGTGGACGACGAGCGGGGTGGCTCGGCTGACGGCGTCCGCGTCTTCGCCGGGCCGCGCTGGGACCCGTTCATCCTGGACGCCCCCGCAGCGCTGAAGACGATCGCCACGGGCAAGCTGGCGTTCACCGATCCGAGTGCGATCTTCCTGGACGGAAAGAACGTGCTCAGCCTCGTCGTCGAGGTCGACTGCGCCCGGCTGCTCGACGGCGCGGAGCTGGTCGGGGTGGTCGCCGAGACCCTGACCCGCGGCCCGATCAGGGTCCGCCTGGAACGCGTCGGGCGGCCCGAGGTGAAGAACCTCCTGCTGGCGCCCAAGCAGTTCGACACCGTCAACCGCGATCTGGAGATCCGTGACCTGTACAACAGCGAGGACGCGTTCCGGCTCGCGGCGGCTTACCAAGGCGCCTATCGGGCGCGGCTGAACGCCAACCTCGCGTTCTGGGACCTCCTGGACGGCACGCAGGACTGGCCCGCGGTCGAGAGCGGTGCGCACCCGCTGACCGAACTGCTGCTGGCCGACTTCCTCGTCGTGGACGCCACCAAGCCCTACGCCGAGCGGGGCTCCTTCCTGGAGATCGAGGTGGCCACCCGGGGGGCCTACCGACACCGGACCTGCGGGGGTCGCGCCCTCAACGACGACGCGATGGACACGCTGTTCACGCTGCTGATCAACGCCGGGAAGGGGCCGACGATCCGCGACGGCGTCGACCAGGCGACGATGCCCGCTTCCCGCACCTTCCCGTATCTGGCGCCGCCGAACCCGGATCCTCCCCAGCCTCCCGAGCACCTCTAGGAATGAGGACGCCCATGGACACTGCGGGCACGCCGGATGCTGTCGGCCTCGAGCTCGACGACATCCAGAGCGGGGTGCTCCACCCCCGACCGTCACCCTATGTCGGCACCTACGTGCTGCTGCGCATCGACGACCGCGCGGCGGGGCGGGAGCTGATGCGGCGACTCGGAACGGTGGTCAGCGCCGACCCGCCCACCTCCGAGCCGGCCCGCGGCGCCTGGGTCACCGTTGCCCTCACCTACCCGGGCCTGCAGGCGCTCGGCGTACCGCGAGAGTCACTCGACAGCTTCGCGCCCGAGTTCCGGGAGGGCATGGCGGCCCGCGCGGCCGAGCTGGGCGACGTCGGCGAGAGCAGCCCGGCCAACTGGGAGGAGCCGCTGGGGTCCCCCGACGTCCACGTGGCGCTGGCGGCGCTGTCGCCCGACGCCGGGCGACTGGCGGCGGTGGTCGAGCGGGCCCGCCACGCCCATCAGGAGCTGCCCGGGGTGGAAGTGATCTGGCGCCAGGACTGCTACCAGCTCCCCACGGGGCGCACCTCCTTCGGCTTCAAGGACGGAATCGGCAACCCGGCGGTCGAGGGCAGCGGGATCCCCGGCTCCAACCCCCGCGAGCGACCGATCAAGGCAGGCGAGTTCCTCCTCGGCTACCCCGACGAGACGGGCGGCCTGCCACCCATGCCGACCCCTGAGCTGCTCGGCCGCAATGGCACCTACATCGTGTTCCGCAAGCTGCACACCCGCGTCGCGGCCTACCGGCGCTACCTCCACGAACGAGCGGCCAGCCGTGAGGAGGAGGCCCTGCTGGGCGCCAAGATGGTCGGACGATGGCACAGCGGCGCGCCACTGGCGCTCTCGCCTGACCGCGACGATCCCGAGCTGGGTGCGGATCCTGCGCGGAACAACGACTTCGACTACCACGACGACCCGCGCGGCTTCAGGTGCCCGGCAGGCGCGCACGCACGCCGGGCGAACCCGCGCGACGCGCTCGACCACGAGGGGAGCGTCAACGTCCGCCTCCACCGCATGATCCGGCGTGGCACCAGCTACGGCCCGGAGCTGCCCGAAGGCGTCCTGGACGACGACGGCGCCGACCGGGGAATCGTCTTCGTGTTCGTCGGTACACACCTGAAGCGCCAGTTCGAGTTCGTCAAGACGCAGTGGTTGAACGGCGGCATCTTCATCGGCACACCGACCGAGAAGGACCCGCTTGTCGGGCCGAACGACGAGTCCGGCGTGTTCACCATCCCGCAGCGGCCGATCCGGCGTCGGTTGCAGGGCCTGCCGCCGTTCGTCGTTGTCCGCGGGGGCGAGTACTGCTTCGTACCGGGCCTGCGAGCGCTGCGCTGGCTGGCCGAACTCAACACCTGAGCGGGCATCGAACTCCAGGAAAGGACGATGACGTGACCACCAGCCCGGCAAGCACCGACCGCTGGAAGGCACTCGACTTCGGCCCGCCACCGTCGGGGCTCGCGGAACCCGACCTGCCGGTGCTCGTCGAGTACGACACCCGCGGGCGGGTGGCGCTCATCACCCTCAACCGGCCGCACGTCGACAACGCGATCACAACGGAGATGGGGGAGCGGCTGACCGAGGTCCTGGAGACGATCGCGGTCCGCCCCGCCGTGCGCGTCGCCATCATCACCGGCGCCGGCGACCGAGCCTTCTCCGTGGGCAGCGACCTGCGCCAGCGCAAGGACATGACCAAGGAGCAATGGCTGCGGCAGCGTCAGGACTTCGACCGCACGCTCTACACCCTGCGCCAACTGCGCAAGCCGATCTTCGCCGCCGTCAACGGAATTGCCTACGGCGGCGGCTGCGAAATCGCTCAGAGCACCGACTTCATCATCGCGTCCGACAACGCGACCTTCGGCCAACCCGAAGCGATGATCGGCCTGGCCGCCGGTGGCGGCTCGCCGGCGCTGCTGCCGCGCCTGCTCCCGCCGGGCAAAGCCCTGCAAATGCTGATGACCGGCGACCCCATCACCGCGCAGGAGGCCCACCGGCTGGGCATGGTCAACGAGCTCTGTTCCCCGGATGAGCTCCTGGACGTTGCCCACCGCATCGCCGGCAAGATCGCCGGCAACTCCCCCACGGCGGTCCAGGCGGTCAAGCGAGCCGTCCAGATGGGCCAGGGGCAGCCGATCGAGCAGGCCATCGCGATCATGATGGAGGCCCACTGGCGCTCCGCCGTGCACCCCGACCGCATCGAAGGGATCGGCGCCTTCAACGACGACCGGGACCCCACCTTCCAGGATCCCGACTACTGAGGCGGAGGCGGAGAACATGACATTGGCAGACGATCTGGAGAAGGCACGTGCAGCGCTCACGATGATCCACCGGGAGCCCTTCAACGCAGAAGCCCCGCCAGATGCCCTGAACGGCGACATCACGCCGACCGAACTCCACTACGTCCGCAGCAACTTCGCCGTACCGGCCCACGACGGAGCGCTCGAGATCGGCGGCGCAGTCGAGCACCCACGGACCCTGACGATCGACGGCCTGCGCGCGATGCCCTCGGTCGAGCGGGTCGTCACGCTGGAATGCGCGGGGAACGGGCGCCTCGCGATGCGACCGCTGCCGGCCGGTGAACCATGGGGTGACTACGCCGTCTCCACGGCTCGCTGGACCGGTGCCCTGCTGCACCAGGTGCTGGAGCAGGCCAATCCGTCCGCCGAGGGCGTCGAGGTTCGCTTCACCGGCGCCGACCACGGCTCGTACTTACTCCATCCGGTCCTCACCGATGTCAACAGCAACGACCTGACCTTCGTGCGGTCCCTGACGCTCGCCCACGCAACAGATCCGGAAGCCGAAATCCTGGTCGCCTACGAGATGAACGGCGAGCCGCTCGATCCCGACCACGGCGCGCCCTTCCGGCTCATCGTGCCCCGCTGGTACGGCGTCGCCTCCGTGAAATGGCTGACGCACGTCGACGTCCTCACCGAGCCGTACGCAGGAGAGTTCGAGACCGGCCACTACATGTACCAATGGGCGGACCGTCCGCCGGAGCGCGTCACCCTCATGCGCGTACGGGCACGGATCACCGATCCCGCCCGCGGCGCGACCATTCCCGTCGGGACCTACACCGTGCGCGGAAAGGCCTGGTCGGGCGCCGGACCGATCACGAACGTCGACGTCAGCGTCACCGGCGAAGGGGACTGGCACACCGCGCAGGTCGAGCCCCCGAAGGGCCCGTACCAGTGGCAGGACTGGTCATTCGCCTGGGAGGCGACCGAACCCGGCCGCCACAGCCTCCGCGCCCGCGCAACCGATGCAGCCGGCGATGTGCAGCCCCACGTCCCACCCTGGAACCGCCTCGGCTACGGCAACAACGCCATCGAGGTCTCCTACGTCGACGTGCGATGAGTGGCCCTGTGTCAAACGCCGCCGGTTGATCTTGGTTGAGGAGTCGTTGCAGGGCTCCATGGCGGGCGGGGTCG
The DNA here is from genome assembly GCF_039543345.1 of Pseudonocardia adelaidensis. NCBI lineage: Bacteria > Bacillati > Actinomycetota > Actinomycetes > Pseudonocardiales > Pseudonocardiaceae > Pseudonocardia > Pseudonocardia adelaidensis. Next base: position 135,039 of record NZ_BAABJO010000001.1, read on the forward strand.
TAGGGGGTGTGGTCCTGCCAGCAGTGCCGGATCAGGTAGAGCAGGCGCGGGCGAGGATTCGCACGGCGTGCGGGTGGTTTTGCCGGGGGCGGTGGCCTGGTCGTAGAGGTGGGCGGCCCACGGGTTGGTCTTGCGGGAGTCGGCGGCGAAGTCGCAGACGGCGGCGCGCAGCTCGCGGTTGACTACCCAGCGGAAGGTGACGGCTTCGTGTTTGTCGGATCGGCGGGTGGAGGGGGCTGCGCCGGCCAGGCAGATCAGCGACTCGGGGTCGGGGAAGCGGGCGCGGCAGTCACCGATCTCGGCCAGCAGCCGGGCGGCGCGCACGGTGCCCGAGCGGGGCAGGCTGGTGAAGATCTGCGCGTCGGTGTGCAGGGCGAGTTGCTCGGCGATCTGCTCGGACAGCGTCTTGATCTGCTCGACGAGGCTGGTGAGCACGGCGAGCAGGGCACGGGTGGTGTGTGCGGCCGCGGCGCCGTGCTCGCCGGTCGCCCCGCGGGGCGCGGCGCGCAGGTGGTCGTAGAGGACCGCGGGGTCCTTGCGGCCGCAGTAGCCGACGCTGGCCAGCCAGGCCGCCAGGCGTTTGACCGAGAGCCAGTCGGCGCGGTCCTGGCAGTCGAACCGGGCCAGGAACGCCAGACTGATCGGGGAGTCCAGCTCACGGAACAGGCCGACCGCGCCGGGGAACACGCGCTGCAGGTGCGCACGCAGCTGGTTGCACAACGCCACCCGGTGGGCGACCAGGTCGCGGCGGGCCCGCACGGTGGCTCGCAGGGTCTGGGTGGCCGGGCTGGCCGGGGTCAGCGGGCGGAGTCGGTGCCGGTCGGTGCGCAGGGTGTCGGCCAGCACGTAGGCGTCGAACCGTCGTCCTTGTTGCGGGCCGACCCGTATCGGCTGCGCAGGTTCTTGAGCTGGTTCGGGCTGATCACCACGACGGTCAGCTCGGCGGCTAGCAGCGCCTCGGGCGGCGGGCCGCCGCTGCATTCGATCGCGACCTCGCCCGCCCCGCTCGCTGCAGCTGATAGCAGGGTTTGATCGGCAACCTGGTCGAGCCGGCGTCACGCAGTTCCCGCTCGTTCGCGTGCGCCACGGGGATGACGAAGAGGCAGGTGCACGGACCAACGATGAGCGCCTGGACCCGGGGCGGTCTGGCTCCGCACCGAGGACATCGGAGCTACTACTCCGGAACCGGATGCGCCGACACCAGAGTGATCCCGAGCGCCTGGAGCTGGACGATGATGCCGTGCAGGTGCGACTCGTCGAACACCTCACCGTCGATGACCGTCTCCGTCGGAACCTCGGTGATCCGCATGTCGGCCAAGGCGGTCCTGGCCTCGTCCGTCAGCCGACCTTCCACCCTGAACTCGTAGTGCATCATCACCGGCAGGCCTCCTCTCAGGTCGCGGGTCGGCGACTGACGTCGATCGTTGGTTCTATTCGCGGGCGAGCATGGCGGCCGACTCGCGTTCGAGGTCGATGTGGGGCTGGCCGCTGACTCGACGACCACGCGGTGGAGGGTGCCACCGGTGAACGCCCTCGGTGCGGTGCCCGGGTAGTCGGCGGTCACGGGCTCGCCGGTGTCGCGGCGGTTGCGGAGGTTGACCGCGACCGACTCGGCGAAGTCGATGGCGTGGTGGTACTGGTCCGGCACCGAGTCACGAATGTCCAGGTTCACCGCACCGCGGAACGGCTGAGTCATGACGCCCTCCTCAGAGCGACGACGGTCGTCCAGTGGTCGCTCCCGCCGCATCACCCGAGACGGATGACGGACGGTCTACACCGCGCTCGGTGCGCTGCTGCTCTAACCGCTCCTGGGCGGCAGCCGCTACGTCCACATCGGCCCGGAGTCCTCGGTCGCCATCGTCACCGCTGCCTACGTCGGCGGCCTCGTCGCGGACGCGCCCGAGCGGGCGGAATCGCTCGCCGCGCTGCTCTCCCTCGTCGTGGCGGGGTTTCCTGCTGCTGGGCGCGCTACTCCGGCTGTCCGTCGCGGCCCGGCTCCTCTCCACACCCGTGCTGGCCGGATACCTGACGGGTTCGGCCGTCGTGATCAGTGCCAGCCAGCTGGGCGGGGTCTTCGCCGTGCCGACGCCGGGCGCGCACTGGTGGCAAAAGGTTGCCGAGGTGGTGGCCGCCCACCCGGTGATGAACCTCTGGGCATTGCTCGTCGGCGTGTCGACCCTCGTCGTCGTGGTCGCGCTGCTCCGGTGGGCCCCCCGGGTTCCGGGCATCCTCCTCGCGATCGCGTCGGCCACCGCGGTCGTGGCCATCGCCGGCTGGGAGGGCCGGGTGCCCGTCATCGGCGATGCGCCCTCCGGTGTTCCCGTCCCGACGCTTCCGCGGGTCACCCCCGGCGACGTGGTCGACCTGCTCGGGGCCGGCGCGAGCGTCGCCGTGCTCGTGTTCGCCAGCAGCATGCTCACCGCCGGCGCCCTCGCCCGGCGCGACCGCGAGCGGGTGTCGGGCCGGCGCGAGTTCCTCGGACTCGCGGCGGCGTGTGCCGGATCGGGATTGCTCCAGGGCTTCCCGGCCAACGCGAGCGAGTCCCGCAGCTTCATGGTGGCCGACACGGGCGCCCGGTCGCAGATGGCGAACCTCGTCGCGGTCGGGCTCACCGCCCTGACGCTGGTGGTGCTGACGCCGGTGTTCCGCTTCCTGCCGCAGGCGGCGCTCGGCGCGGTCGTGCTCGTGGCGGCGGCGAGGATGATCGACGTCGCCGCCCTGTGCCGGCTGTGGCGGGTGCGCCGCAGCGACTTCGTCCTCGCGGCGGTCACGGCCGCAGGCGTCCTGGTCGTCGGGGTGCTGCCGGGCATCGGCGTCGGGGTCGCGGTGTCGCTGCTCGAGGTCCTGCGGCGGGCTGTCATGCCACACACGGCTGTGCTCGGCCGGGTCGCGGGCCACGCGACGTGGCGCAGCGCGGACAACCACGAGGGCACCCGGACCGTCCCCGGCCTGCTCGTCTACCGCTTCGACGCACCGCTCTCCTTCGCCAACGCCGACGTGCTGCGCGAGCAGGTCCTCCGGCTCATCGACGAGTCCGACCCACCGGCCCGCGAGGTGGTGCTCGACGCCGAGGGCATCGTCGACATGGACATCACGGGAGCCGAGACGCTCGACGAACTCCTCGACGCCCTCGACGATCGCGGAGTGCGCATGGTGCTGGCCCGGGTGCGCACCTCGGTCCGCACCACCATGCGCAGGCTCGGGTTGGACGAGCGGCTCGGACCGGACGCCTTCCACTTCGAGATCCGCGACGCCGCGGCCGACGTCGTGCGCCGGAACCGGACCACGACGAGCTGACCACGGCTTCCGGCAGGGCCGTCGTTCCAGCTCTGCAGCATCGGCAGTCAGTCCCCCGTTGCCGGAGTGGACGCCACCGGACCCGGACGGCCCAGGAACTCGATCACTCCGAGCACGACGAGCAACACCGCGGCGATGATCAGGATCGTGGTACCGGTGGGCTGGTCGAGGAAGACGAACACCAGTGCGGCCAGTGCGACCGCCCCGATGCGCAGGCCGCGCATGTGCGCGTGGGTCCACGTGCCGACCGCGCCGGTCGAGGACGGGCCGACGCGGATCCGGTTCAGCATCCCGGTGGCCCACCGGCGGACGCCGACGGCCGTCGGCGACCGGCCGGCCAGGAAGGCACCCAGTGCCACGACCAAGGCCAGCACGAGCAGGGATCGGCCGGCGGTTCGCAAGGAGCCCACGATGATGTCGAAACCCGATGCGGCAGCCGGCGCTCCGGCCGTCGGGACGGCACCGACCAGCAGCCCGCGTGCCACGAGCAGTCCGGCCGCGAGCACGACCAGCGCCAGCGCGACGCCCAGGCCCGCGGCGACGACCGCTCGCATCCGCACCCGCGCGAGGTACACACCGACAGCGAGCAGCAGCAGGGTGATCCACGGGAGCACGCCCGCGAGGGAGCGCAGCACGCTGTAGGCGGTCTGCGCGCGCACCAGTCGATCGGCCGGAGCGAGCGCGATCGTCGGGTGCACCTCGGGGACCATGTCGACGACGGTCAACCCTTCCGCGCTCAGCCGTTGCTTCGCCGTGTCGATGAACGGTGCGAGGTCCAGGTACACGGTGTCGCCCTGCACGGCGATGGCCTGGCTGTCGCCGGACAGCACGGTCACGGCCTGCTGGTGGGCCACGCGAACGGCCTGGTCCCACGCCGCCGCGAACCGCGGGCTCGCCACGACCTCACCGACCCTGTCCCGCACGAAACCGGTGGCCGCGTTCGCGAGCGTCGGGGTCAATGCGCGCAGCCGCTGCACGAGATCGGGTGGCAGGCCTTGCGCCGCGAGCGCATCGATCGCCTGGTTCGCCAGTGCCTGCACGTCGACGTGCTCGAACACGGTCGTCGTGATCCGGTTCGTCAGGGCCTCCTGCACCGCGGGATCGGCGGCCAGTGGCCCGACGGTCTCGACGAACTGGTCCGTGTCGGAGACCTGCCGCTCGGTCCACACCGCGACGAGCGCCACCGGCGCCAACGCACAGCCCAGGACGAGCAGCACGGTGGCGAGAACCGACCGCCAGCGGATGCGCCGCCGCGGGGGGCCCGGCCGGGTGCGCAGCGCCGAGTTCTCCGCCCGCAGCCGCTCGAGCTCGGCGCGTTCGTCCACGGTCAGTTCCGCGGTCGATGAGGTGCGGACCTCGTCCGGCACGATCTCGCGGCCATGCGCCTGAGACATGTCAGGCACCTCCCAGCGTCGATTGCGGGAGGGTCGTCCGTCCGCGCGATGCACGCCTCGCCCACGACGGATGAGGGCGGAGTCCTCGACACGCGGAACCATCGATCCCACCTCAGGACGGAGGACCACGATGGTGATCGCCGACACGACTCGCGGAGTCGAAGGCACGGTCTCGGTGAACCCGATGTTCGCGCGTTCCGGCGAGGTCGCCGCCGTGCCGAGGCACCGGCTCCCGGACGGGCCGATGGATCCGGCGACGGCCTACCAGATCGTGCACGACCACCTCATGCTCGACGGGAACGCGCGACTCAACCTGGCCACCTTCGTGACGACCTGGATGGAGCCGGAGGCCGACCGGCTGATGGCCGAGTGCCTCGACAAGAACATGATCGACAAGGACGAGTACCCGCAGACCGCCGAACTCGAGGCGCGCTGCGTGAACATGCTCGCCGCCTTGTGGCACGCCCCCACGAACGGCTCGCCGGCGCTCGGCTGCTCGACGATCGGGTCCAGCGAGGCCGCGATGTTCGCCGGGCTCGCGCTCAAACGGCGCTGGCAGCAGCGGCGCCGCGCGGCGGGCGCCGACACCGCCCGGCCCAACCTCGTCATGGGGATCAACGTCCAGGTCTGCTGGGACAAGTTCTGCAACTACTTCGAGGTGGAGCCGCGGCTCGCACCGATGGAGGGCGGACGGTTCCACCTCGACGCCGAGCAGGCCGTCCGCCTCTGCGACGAGAACACCATCGGCGTCGTCGCGGTGCTCGGCTCCACGTTCGACGGCAGCTACGAGCCGGTCGCCGAGATCGCGGCCGCGCTGGACGAGCTGCAGTCCCGCACCGGCCTCGACGTCCCGGTGCACGTCGACGGTGCGTCCGGGGGGATGGTCGCGCCGTTCCTCGACCCGGACCTGCCGTGGGACTTCCGGCTGCCCCGCGTCGCGTCGATCAACACGTCGGGGCACAAGTACGGGCTGGTCTACCCGGGGGTCGGCTGGGTGGTGTGGCGGGACGCCGAGGCGCTGCCGGACGAGCTGATCTTCAAGGTCAACTACCTCGGCGGGGAGATGCCGACCCTCGCCCTGAACTTCTCCCGGCCCGGCGGGCAGGTGGTGGCGCAGTACTACGCGTTCCTGCGGCTGGGGCAGGAGGGATTCCGGCAGGTCCAGCAGGAGTGCCGGGACGTCGCCGGGTACACGTCGGCACGGATCGCGGAGCTGGGCCCGTTCCGGCTGCTCACCCGAGGTGACGAGCTCCCCGTGTTCGCGTGCACGCTGCACGACGACGTCACGAACTTCAGCGTCTTCGACGTCTCGGCCGGGCTGCGGGAACGCGGCTGGCAGGTGCCCGCGTACACGTTCCCCGCCCACCGGGAGGACCTCGCCGCCCTGCGCGTCGTGATCCGCAACGGCACCAGCCACGAGATGGCCGACCTGCTGCTGGACGACGTCGCCCGCCTGCTGCCCCGGCTGCAGCGGCAATCCGCCCCGGCCAGGGGGTCGGACGCGGCGAGCTTCGACCACGCCTCCGCGCACCGCAAGACCTGATCCGTCACGACGCGACGCCGACGAGGCCGGTCACGCCGACCGCGACCAGGTAGCCACCCACCACGCCGAAGGACACGACGAGGATCACCCGCAGGTGCTCGCGGGTCCAGGCGACGAAGCGCTCGAGGAACTCCCGGGACACGGTCGGCCGGTAGACCGACAGCACCAGCGCCACGATGGCGAGGCTGAACCAGATGCCGTTGTAGAGGACGACCTGCAGGACGCCGCCCGCGAAGCCGCTCCCGGTTGCCGCGATCGCGTTCAGCGCAGCCAGGTAGACCAACCCGGGCAGGTGGGTGAGCACACCGGCCGCCGCGGCGCCGGAGGGCGACAGGTCCCTCAACCGGCGCCGTAGCCAGCTGTCCGGTTCCACCGAGTCACCGTCGACCGGGCCACGGGGCCGGGACCGGGGCAGCCATCCGATCCACGCGCTGACGGCGCCGCCCAGCGCACAGATTCCCAGCACGAGGTCGAGCAGCGGGCGGACCGACGACGCCCGCGCCGACTGCAGCCCGCCGAGGAGGACGACGACCAGCGTCCCGACAGCGACGCTGAACGCGAGCCCCGCCGCGAGATACGCCACCAGCAGGCGCTGCGGACGCCGCGAGGAGACCATCGCGAATACGGCCGCAGCGCTCGTCGGCCGGATCACGGCGGTCAGGGCGAGGAAGACCGCCTCCGTGCTCACGGCGCCCGGAGCGCGGTCACGAGTTCAGGATCCGGCTCTTCTGCTGGTCGAACTCTTCCTCGCTCAGCACACCCTGGCTCTTCAGCTCGCCCAGCTGCCTCAGCTGCGCCAGTTTCTCGTCCATTCCGACCCCGCCGCCCCCACCACTGCCGGGCTCGCGGTCGGCCGGCTCCTCCTGCGCTGCCGGTTCCTGCTGCTCCTCCTGGCGGGCCCACCGGCCGGCCTGCCGCCGCGACACCCGGTTGGACACCGATGTCGCCGTGCCGGCGATGACCGCCGTTCGTGCGATTCCCCGAAGCAGACCGGGCATGGTCATCGTCCTCTCGGTGTCAGGCGTCGGCGGGAGTGGCCGCCTCGACGGCGTCGAGGGAGTCGAGCAGTGCCGCGACCGGGATCCGCCCGCTCGCCACCAGTCCGGCTCCGGCCCGGCGCAGCGCCGACGCGAACGGGATCGCCCACAGGTTCTCGTACAGCACGATCGCCGCCGCCCGACCCGGTTCGATGACGGCGCCGGCCTCGTCCATGTCGTCGCGCCCGACGAGCCCCGACGCGGCACCTTCCAGGACCCGGACGTCGAGCTCACCGTCGCCGTCGAGGTCGGCGACCTCCAGGCCGATGACCGAACCGTCGGCCTCCTTGCGCACGAAGGCCAGATCGAGGATGCGCACGATGCCCTGGTCGACCAGGTCGACGAGCCGCGACAGCACCTCGCTCGGCACCCGCGCCTCCGGGAACTCCACGACGAGGTAGTCGACCGGCCCCATGGTGTCCAGCTCGTCCCTCATCGGGCAATCGTGGTCCCCGGCGATCCCCGGGGCCTCACCTCCGGAGGATGAACGGCTGGAGATCAGGTCTGCGCGGTGTTCAGGTCCGGCTTCTGCTGCTCGCGTTCGCGCCGCCGCTCGCGTCGCGACTTCTTCGCGGGCGCATCCGGGTCCGGTTCCTTCGGGGTGTCCCTCAGCAGCGCGTCAGCCCACTTGGCCTGCGGGTCGATGTCCACCAACAGCGCCTTGGCCAGCAACGTCAGCGGAACGGCCAAGATCGCCCCGAGCGGACCGAGCAACCACGCCCAGAACACCAGCACGACGAACGTCACGGTGACCGACAGCCCCACCGCGTCTCCGATGAACCGGGGCTGGATGATCGACTGGACCACGAAGTTGATCCCGCAGTACACCACGATGACGATCACCATCAGCTGCGGGCCGCCGGTCAGCAGCGCGAGCAGCGCGGGCGGCACGATGCCGATGATGAACCCGACGTTCGGGATGTAGTTGGTGATGAACGACAGCAGGCCCCAGGTGATCGCCAGGGGGATGCCCAGCAGTGCCAGCGCGATCGAGTCGATCACCGCGACGATCAACCCGAAAACGGTCGTCACCAGGAGGTACTGCCGGGTGCCCCAGGCGAAGTGTCCGAGCGCATCGGCGATCTTCGGGCGGTCCGCGGCGATGGAGGCCAGCCGGTCCCCGGTCCCCCCGGCCTCGACGCTGAGGAAGAGCAGCAACGCCAGCAGGAACACGAGGTTGGTCGCCAGCCCGGCCACGCTGCCCAGCAGCGCCCCGAGCACACCGGCGAGGTTGCCGAGGTTGAGGGAGTTCTTCGCCTGCGCGATCTGCTCCGGCCCGATTCCCAGCCTGGCCAGCTCCGCGGTCGCGGACGCCACCAGCCCGTCGGCCTTCGACGCGTACTGCGGCAGCTCGGTCGCCAGCCGGGCGACGGAGAAGATGATCCCCAGGGCGAGCGCGAACATGATCGCGTAGACGAGGAGGATCACCACGAGTGTCGTGGCCCATCCCGGCCACCCGTGGCGCCGTAGCCAGCTCTGCGCCGGCGCCACCGCGATCACGATGATCAGCGCCATGAACGCCGGGCCGATCAGCCACGCGACTGCCTGCACCCCCGCGAGGACGATCACCGTAGCGGCCGCACCAACCAGGATGATCATCGCCCGCGGCATGCTGCCCGGCCGCGAGCGGGCACCGTTCGAGGACGAGCGGGCGGCCGGGACGGCGGGAGTGGCTGCCGGTGTGGTCATCTCCGGACGGTAGGACCGTCGCCTGACCCGGGCGTCACCCGCGGCGGGCGAAAGCAGCTCGTGCGGCTCTGGCCGGCTTCACGCTCGCCTCTTGCCCCCGGCCGACGGCGAGACCCACTGCAAGATCGCCACGAGCCCCAGGAGGATCGCCAGTGCAGCGAGGAACATCCCGGCGTCCGACAGCGCGAGCGCGACGAGCAGGAGGATCGCCGCAACGGTGACGGCCGCCCACGTCGCCCAGCGGATCAGCCGCACGCGCCGCCGCACGGGCCCCCGGCCCAGGAGTTTGGCGAGCGCCGGGTCCTCGACGGCGAGGGCCTCCTCGATCGCACGGAGGGCGCGCTGTTCCCGTGGTGTCAACTGCATCGCCGCCTCCCGCCACTGCCTGTCGACCGCTGTCCGTGCCGCTCGGCCCCTGCGCCGACGGCACCAGGGGCAGCGGGGGTCAGCGCTGCCATGAAACGAGCGATCAGCCGGGCGACCACCCAGGCGAGCAGCAACCACGCCAACCGGGTCATCGCCCGCGGGGACGAGGACGCGGGCGCGGGCTCGATCCGGCGCCCGGCCCCGCTGTCCGGGCCCGCGGCGGCGGTGCGCGGCGGCGGGCCGGGCTCGTCGCCGTCGCCGTCGCCGGGCGCGCCGCTCAGTCGTTTCCGGAACACGTGGTAGGTCCAGCCCTGGTAGCCCAGGACGACGGGCAGCAGCACGACCAGCACGACCGTCATCACCCGCAGCGCGTAGGGCGACGCCGCGCTGCCGGTGACCGTCAGGTCGTTCGCGGCACCGAGGCTCGAGACCATCACCCGCGGGTAGAGCTCGGTGAAGATCGACACGACGACGGCGGCCATCGTGGCCGAGGTGGCGGCGAACGCGGCACCGTCTCGACCCGAGCGGACCAGCGCCGCCGCGGCGACCGCGGCGAGCACCGCGCCGAGCTCGACCACCGACAGCAGCACGCCGGGCCCGGACACGACCCGGGTCCAGGCGACGAACGCGAGCACCACGAGGGCGACGATCGGGCCCAGGATCCTGCCGACGCGCAGCGCCCGCAGTCGCAGGTCGCCGGTCGTCCGGAGGGCCAGGAACGCGGCGCCGTGCAGCAGGCAGATCAGCGTGACCGTCACCCCGGCGGCCACCGCGTACGGGCGGAACAGGTCACCGAGCCCTCCGACGAACTCCTGTCGCGGATCGATGGGGACCCCGCCCAGCAGACCGCCGAGCACGATGCCCAGGCCGAGCGGGACGACCAGGCTGCCCCAGGTCAGCGCGCCGTCCCAGAACCGGCGGCTCCGCTCCCCGGGGGCGTGCGCACGGAACTCGAAGGACACCCCGCGCAGGATCAGCGCGACGAGCACCACGAGGATCAGCGGGTAGAAGCCGGACAGCATCGTCGCGTACCAGGCGGGAAAGGCCGCGAACGTCGCGGCGACCGCGGTGATCAGCCAGACCTCGTTGCCGTCCCACACCGGGCCGATGCTGCGGACGGCGACATCCCGCCCGCCCTCGTCCCTGCCCACCACGCCGTGCAGCATCCCGACGCCGAAGTCGAAGCCCTCCAGCAGCAGGAACCCCGTCCACAGGACGGCGAGGACGATGAACCAGAAGGCGGCGAGGGTCATCAGTAGCTCGGTTCCATGGCGGGTGCGCCGGCCTCGTCCCGGGACGGCTCGGACGCGAGCTCCTTCCGGGCGAAGCGCGCCATCAGCATCCAGTCGACGACGGCGAGCGCGCCGTACAACAGTATGAAGATCACCAGGCTGGTCGCGATCGTCGCCGCACCGACCGACGGCGACGCCGCGTCCCTGGTCTGCTGCAGGCCCTGCACGATCCAGGGCTGGCGCCCGTTCTCGGTGAGGACCCAGCCCGCGGTGTTCACCAGGAACGGCAGCGGCAACGACCAGATGGCGACGCGGAGGAACCACCGCGAGGTCGCCAGTCGCTTGCGCCGCCACAACCCCCACATCCCGACGAGCAGGATCAGGCTGCCGAGGTAGGCCATCGTCCGCATCGCCCAGTACTGGACGAACACGTTGGGCACGTAGTCACCCGGCCCGTACTGCGCGCTGTACTGGGCCTGGAGCTCGTTCAACCCCACCACCTGCCCGTTCCACGAGTTCGTGGCGAGCACCGACAGCAGGTGCGGCACCTGGATGACCTTCGTCGGGGTCTCGTCGTCGCTGCCGCCGCCGATCTGGAACAGCGAGAACGAGCAGGGCTGGCAGGTCTCCCACTGCGCCTCGGCGGCCGCGATCTTCATCGGCTGGTACCGGCCTTCGGTCACCCCGAGCTCGCTGCCCACCAGCAGGTTGAGCGCCGTGACGGGAACCAGCACCGCGAGGGCGATCCGCGCCGAGCGGTCGAACCCCGAGACGCCGGAGCCGCGCCGGAGGTGCCACGCCGAGATGGCCAGCATGACGACGGCGGCGGTGATCAGCGACGCGAGCAGCACGTGCAGGTAGCTGCGCAGGAACACCGGGTTGGTCAGCACGGCACCGATGTCGGTGAGCTGCGCGCGCCCGGTTGCCGGATCGAGCGAGTACCCGACCGGGTTCTGCATCCAGGAGTTCGCGGCCATGATGAACGCCGCCGACAGCACCCCGCCCACTGCCACCGCCCAGATCGTGGCCAGGTGCACCCGCGGTGAGAGCCGGCCCCAGCCGAACAGCCACAGCCCGAGGAACGTCGACTCGAGGAAGAACGCGGCTAGCCCTTCCATCGCGAGCGGCGCCCCGAAGACGTCACCGACGAAGCGCGAGTAGTCCGACCAGTTCATCCCGAACTGGAACTCCTGCACCAGTCCGGTGACCACCCCGACCGCCACGTTGATCACGAGCAGGATGCCGAAGAACCGGGTCAGCCGCAGGTACTCCGCTTCGCCGGTGCGGTGCCACCGCGTCTGGAGCACCGCGGTGAGCAGCGCCAACCCGATCGTGAGCGGCACGAACAGGAAGTGGTAGATCGACGTGCTGGCGAACTGGAGACGCGCCAGGTCGACGGCGGACACCTCACTCCCCCGTCATCGGCCGGCGCTCCGGTCGAGCGCCTCGTCGAGGGTGATCGCGGCGTCGATGAGCGCGAGGTGGGTGAAGGCCTGCGGGAAGTTGCCGATCTGCTCGCCGGTGATGGCGATCTCCTCGGAGAACAGTCCGACGTGGTTGGCGTAGGTGAGCATCTTCTCGAAGGCGAGCCGGGCGTCGTCCAGCCTTCCCGCCCGCGCGAGCGCGTCGACGTACATGAAGGAACAGAGCGAGAACGTGCCCTCGGAGCCGAGCAGGCCGTCCGGCGACGCGCCGGGGTCGTAGCGGTAGACGAGGCTGTCCGTGACCAGCTCGCTGTCCATCGCCCGCAGCGTGGAGGCCCACATCGGGTCCTGCGGGGCGATGAACCCGACGCTGGACATCCGCAGCAGCGACGAGTCCAGCACCTCGCTTCCGTAGTGCTGCACGAACGCCTTCCGGTCCGAGTTCCACCCCTTGGTCATGATCTGGTCGTAGATCGCGTCCCGGGCCCCGCGCCAGCGGTCGACGGCGGCGGGCCGCCCGTGCGTGGCCGCCATCCGGATGCCCCGGTCGAACGCCACCCAGCTCATCAGCCGTCCGTAGGTGAAGTCCTGACGGCCGCCGCGGGTCTCCCAGATGCCCTCCTCCGGCTGGTCCCAGTGCTCGGCGAGCCAGTCCAGGAGTTCGCGGATCGCGATCCAGCCGCGGTGCCCGACCTGCAGGCCGCGGGCGTCGGCGAAGTAGATGCTGTCCAGCGCCTCGCCGTAGATGTCGAGCTGGAGCTGGTCGGAGGCGCCGTTCCCGATCCGGACCGGGCGCGAGCCGCGGTAGCCCGACCAGTTCTCCAGCGACTCCTCCTTGAGGTCGGAGGAACCGTCGACCCGGTACATGATGTTCAGCGGGCCACCCTCGCCCCCGACGCGCTCGGCCACCCGGTCCCGCAGCCAGCCGCTGAACTGCGCCGCCTCCTCGGTGAAGCCCAGCCGTAGCAGGGCGTAGATGGAGAACGAGGCGTCCCGCACCCACGTGTAGCGGTAGTCCCAGTTGCGTTCCCCGCCGACCTGCTCGGGCAGCCCGGTGGTCGGTGCCGCCACCAGCCCCCCGCTCGGCGCGTAGGTCATGAGCTTCAACGTGATCGCCGAACGCTGCAGCGTCTCCCGCCAGCGCCCCGTGTAGGTCGAGCGGGTCAGCCACGACTGCCAGAACGCGACCGTGTCGTCGAATAGCGCCTGGAACTCCGTCACCCGGATCTCCCGGGGCGGGCCGTCGGCCGCCGACTCCAGCACGACGCCGCGCACGTCCCCGGCCTTCAGGTCGATCGACGCCCGCACGTCGCCCTCCTCGACGCGAACCTGTGCCAACCGCGCGTCGTCGGGCTCCCGCACCGCGTGCAGGGTCAGCGTCAGGGCATCGGTGCTGAACACCGCCCCGTGCTCGGTCAGCTCCGTCCGGTGCGCCCTGCGGCCGTACTCGAACCGCGGGGCGATGTCGACCTCGAAGCTCATCTCGCCGCGGATGCAGCGCAGCATCCGCACCAGCCGGTGATTCCTGGTGGCCTCCCGGCCCGAGGGCGGCATGAAGTCGACGACCTCGCCCGCCCCGGCCTCGGTGGTGAAGCGCGTGATGAGCACGGCGGTGTCCGGGAAGTACATCTGCTTCGACTCGTAGTCGTGCCGGGGCCGGACCCGGAAGTGGCCCCCACGCTCGTCGTCGAGGAGGGCACCGAACACGCTCGGCGAGTCGAAGCGCGGGCAGCAGAACCAGTCGATCGACCCGTCCGTGCTGACCAGTGCCGCCGTCTGCAGGTCGCCGATCAGTCCGTGGTCGGAAATCGCTGCCTCGGTCATGGCCGCCTCCTCCGCGATTTTCGAGGAATCCCTCCGCAGGCGAGCCACGCCCACGGCCAGGGACGCCACGGTCCCGGGACGGGATGGCAGAGGCATCACCCGGGACGGACGAGCCACCGCGGCCGCCCCCACAGCCCCGCACGGATTCGGTCCGGGCACGCCTCCTGTCGGATCCGTGCCCGTTCCGATCGACGGGCGCGCGACACCCCGGGGCCCACCCGCCACTCACCTCCGCGAGGTGATGCGTCGCGATCCGCGCCGCCCGACCGTGGGCTTCCTGCACTCGACCGGCACCGGGGAGGCACTGTGTCCGACGACCGCCACTACGAGGTCATCGTCATAGGCACCGGCGCCGGGGGCGGCACTCTCGCCCACCGCCTCGCTCCCTCGGGACGGCGGGTGCTGATGCTCGAACGCGGCGGTTACCTGCCCCGAGAACGCGACAACTGGGACTCGACCGAGGTCTTCGTGAAGGGGAAGTACCGGGCCCCGGAGTTCTGGCTCGACCGCGACGGTGAGGAGTTCCCACCCGAGGTCAACTACTACGTCGGGGGCAACACCAAGTTCTACGGCGCCGCGCTGTTCCGGCTCCGCCCGCAGGACTTCGGCGAGATCCGCCACCACGGCGGGATCTCCCCGGCGTGGCCGCTCGCGTACACCGACCTCGAGCCGTACTACACCGAGGCCGAGGCCCTCTACCTCGTGCACGGCCGGCACGGCGAGGACCCGACCGAAGGGCATGCGAGCGCGGACTACGCCTACCCCCCGGTGAGCCACGAACCACGGATCCAGCAGCTGTCCGACGACCTCGAGAAGCAGGGCCTGCACCCGTTCCACCTGCCGATCGGGGTGCGCCTCACCCAGGATCCGCACGGCATGGCCGCGCACGGCAGCGTGTGCATCCGCTGCGACCGGGTGGACGGCTTCCCCTGCCTGGTGAACGGGAAGGCCGACGCCCAGGTGGTCTGCGTCGACCCCGCCCTGCGCCACGACAACGTCACGCTGCTCACCGGCGCCCACGTGACGCGGCTGGAGACCGACCCGGGTGGCCGAGCGGTCACCGCCGTGGTGACCGAGTTCGGTGACGGGGAGATCGTCCGCTTCAGCGCCGACATCGTCGTGGTCGCGTGCGGCGCGGTGAACTCCGCGGCCCTGCTGCTCCGCTCCGCGAACGACCGGCACCCGGACGGGCTGGCGAACGGCTCCGGCGTGATCGGGCGGCACTACATGCGGCACAACAACCTGGCCATGATGGCCGTCTCGAAGGAGCCGAACTCCACGACCTTCCAGAAGACGCTGGCCCTCAACGACTGGTACCTCGGCTCGATCAACGGCGGCTCCGACGAGTGGGACTACCCGATGGGTGGCGTCCAGATGCTCGGCAAGTCCGACGCAGAACAGATCCGCGCCAACGCCCCGCACTGGGCCGGCCGCATCTCCCCCGAGATGCCCTTCGACGTGCTCGCGCACCACGCCGTCGACTTCTGGCTCTGCGGGGAGGACCTCCCCCAGCCGGAGAACCGGGTGACGCTCGACGGCGACGGGCGCATTCACCTCGCACTGGACGAGAGGAACAACGTCGAGGGCCTGAAGCGCCTGCGGCTCGCCCTGCAGAACCGGCTCGGCGACCTGGGCATGCATGAGAAGCACCTGCTCCACCACAGCATCTACATGCACAAGGGCATGCCCATCGGCGCCACGGCGCACCAGGCGGGAACGGTCCGGTTCGGCACCGACCCGGCGAGCTCCGCGCTCGACGTCGACTGCAAGGCACACGAGCTGGACAACCTCTACGTCGTCGACACCAGCTTCTTCCCCAGCATCGGCGCGGTGAACCCGTCCCTGACGGCCATCGCGAACGCGCTGCGCGTCGGGGACCACGTGCTCGAGCGACTCGGATGATCGACAGGGGTACAACGATGGCAGCCGACCGAGTGGACGCACTGGTCATCTTCGGTGCGACGGGTGACCTGGCGAAGCTGGAGACCTTCCCCGCCCTCGTGGGGCTGGTGGATCGGGGGGTGCTGGACGTCCCCGTCATCGGGGTCGCCAAGAGCGGATGGGACCTCGGCCGCTTCCGCGAGTACGCCGCGCAGTCCCTGCGCGACAACCGCATCGACCCGGAGTCGGCGCCGGCGCGGACGATGCTCGGCCTGCTGCGCTACGTCGACGGTGACCTCGGCGACAACGCCACGTACGAGGCCATGGCCCGGGAGATGGGCGAGGGCCGACGTGCCTTGTTCTACCTGGAGGTGCCCCCGTTCCTGTTCGGCCGCATCGCCGAAGGCATCTCGAAGGCGGGGCGGGCCGAGGGCGCCCGCGTGATGGTGGAGAAGCCCTTCGGCACCGACCTGGCCAGCGCCATCGCGCTCAACGAGACGATGCACCGGTACTTCCCGGAGGAGGCCATCTACCGGGTCGACCACTGGCTCGGCCTCGACCCGCTCAACGACGTGGTGGTTGCCCGGTTCGCCAACTCGATGATCGAACCGCTGCTCAACCGCGATCACGTCGAGATGATCCAGATCACGATGGCCGAGGCCTTCGACGTCGCCGACCGGGGCCGGTTCTACGACGCCACCGGCGCGATCCGCGACGTGGTGCAGAACCACATGTTGCAGGTGCTGGCGACCGTCGTCGCCAACCCGCCGGACAGCTCAGGGCCCGACTCGTGGCTGGACGCCAAGTCCCGCGTGATCTCCGCGCTCCGCCCGTTGACCCCGGAGAACACCGTCCGCGGCCAGTACGACGGCTACCGCGAGGTCGACGGCGTCGACCCGCTCTCCACCGTGGAGAGCTACGTCGCGATCCGGCTCGGGCTCGACTCGTGGCGCTGGGCCGGGGTGCCGATCCTGATCCGCGCCGGCAAGACGATGCCCGTGACCGCCACCGAGATCAGCATCCGGTTCAAGCCCGTGCCGCTCGACGTGTTCGGCGTCGACACGACGCACCTCGCCAACGCGCTGCGGTTCCGGATCTGGCCGGGCACGCAGATCAGCCTCACCCTGGCCGGGAAGAAGCCCGGTGCCGGCATCGAGCCGCAACTGCAGGACCTCGTCTTCGCCGAGGACAGCGGCTCGGACATGCGCCCCTACGACCGGCTCATCGGCGCCGCCCTCGACGGGCGCCGGGTGCTCTTCGCCCGGCAGGACACCGTCGAGGCCGCATGGCGGGTCGTCGACCCCGTGCTCGGCGACGTCGTTCCGGTCCAGCAGTACGCGCGTGGCACGTGGGGGCCCAAGGAGGCCGACGCGCTCCTCCCGAACGGCCTGGGCTGGCACGACCCGGCGTGATCCGCCCACTCGGAGGGACCACCATGGACCGGACAGCAGGAAGCGGTGCGCCACGGCACCGGGTCGTCATCGTCGGGGGCGGCTTCGGCGGGCTCTTCGCGGCGCGGGCGCTGCGCCGTGGTGACGTCGCGATCACGCTCGTCGACCGCGCGCAGCACCACCTGTTCCAGCCGCTGCTCTACCAGGTGGCCACCGGGATCCTGTCCGAGGGCCAGATCGCCGCGCCGTTGCGCGACGTCCTCAAACGCCATCGCAACGTCGAGTGCGTGCTGGCCGACGTCGTCGACGTCGACGTCGCGGGGAAGCAGATCGTCGCGCAGCGACCCGGCGGTGAGCGCATCACGCTGCCCTACGACGACCTGGTCGTCGCCGCGGGCGTCCGCCAGTCCTACTTCGGGCACGACGAGTTCGCGCAGTGGGCACCGGGGATGAAGACGATCGCCGACGCACTCGCGATCCGCCGCAGGGTGTTCGGGGCGTTCGAGCTCGCCGAGACCGCGACCGACCCCGCCGAGCAGCGCCGCTGGCTGACCTTCGCCGTGGTCGGCGCCGGCCCCACCGGGGTGGAGCTCGCCGGGCAGATCCGCGAGCTGGCCACCCGCACCCTGCGCGCGGAGTTCCGCCGCATCCGGCCCGAGGACGCCCGCGTCCTGCTGTTCGACGGTGGCAGCGCGCCGCTCGCGTCCTTCGGCCCCGCGCTGTCGGCCAAGGCGGCCACGTCGCTGCGGGAGCTGGGGGTGGAGCTGCACCTCGGCTCGATCGTCACCGGCGTGGACGGCGAGGGCCTCGACGTCCGGGACCGGGCCGGGACCACCGTCCGCCACGATGCCGGGACCGTGCTGTGGGCGGCCGGCGTCGAGACGCCCCCCGTCGCCAACGCCCTGGCCAAGGCAACCGGGGCGGTGCAGGATCGCGCCGGGCGGATCGAGGTGGAGCCGGACCTCACGATCCCCGGCCACCCCGAGATCTCCGTCGTCGGGGACATGATGAATCGGAACAAGCTGCCCGGCGTGGCGGAGGTCGCCATGCAGTCGGGGCTCTACGCCGGCCGCCGGATCCGGCACCGGATCGGCAGCGGCAACGGCAACGGCAGGGCCAAGGTTCTCGGCCCGTTCCGCTACTACGACCTCGGGTCGGCCGCGTACCTCTCCCGCGGCAACGCGGTCGTGTCGGCCGGCCCCGTCAAGTTCGCCGGGTTCCCGGGCTGGCTGGGCTGGCTGTTCATCCACATCGCCTTCCTCACGGGGTACCGCAACCGCGCCGGCGCGATCCTGACCTGGGCCGCCGCGTTCGCACGCGACGCCCGGCGCGAGCGAGCCTTCACCACCCAGCAGATCGAGCGGCTGCGCGACGTCTACGACACACCGCCCAGCAGGGACTGACAGCCGGGGGGTCATCCGCTCGGGGTGAGGCGCGGGCGGCTCCGGGACACGACGCTGGCCTTTCGGCTCGCGGCCCAGGAGATGGATGGGCAAGGCCAACGACGAGAGGGTGTGCAATGGCGATCGGACCAGTCCAGCTCATCGTGCTGGGATTCAACAAACCGGACTTCCACGGCGAGATCATCGCGGAGCTGGAGCGGCTCCGGGAGAGCGACACGGTCCGGGTGATCGACGCTCTCGCGGTGCACAAGGATGCGTCCGGGGAGGTCGAGGTCGCGCACCTGAGCAATCTCTCCGACGACGAGGCGCGGGAGCTCGGCAGCGCGGTGGGGGCGCTGATCGGGCTCGGCATCGAGGGCGACACGGGCATGGTGGCCGGTGCGCAGGCCGGCGCCGAGGCCGCGGCCGAGGGCATCCAGGTCTTCTCCGACGAGGAAGCGTGGGATGTCCTCGAGGAGATCCCGAACGACTCCGCGGCGGCGCTGCTGCTGATCGAGCACCACTGGGCGGTCCCGCTCCGCGACGCCGTGGCGAAGGCGGGCGGATTCCGCATCGGCGACGGGTTCATCAGCCCGCTCGACCTCGTCGAGATCGGGTTGGTGACGGCGGAGGAAGCCCGGCAGCTGCACGAGCTCGAGCACGCGTCCGCAGGCACTTCCTGACGGGCGGGGACCGCGGTACCGAGGAGGAACGATGTTCGGATCACGACGGGTCGCACGCCGCACCGCACGCCGCACCGCACGCCGGGTCTCACGGCGCCGAGGCTGAGCGGACCGGGCGGGGCGGAGCCCTCCGCTGTCGGATCGATCGGCTACCTACCGGATGGACCGCCGGGGGCAGCGGCACTGGCCCTGCCCTCGGCGAGCCGCTGGACGACGAGCGTCAGCGTCCCGGATGCCACCAACACGCCCACGTTGGCTCCGAGTACGGCCAGCGCGCCCAACGCCGTGGTCGCCTCACCGAGGCCGGCCGCGACACCGAGATAGGCCGCCGCCGGGATCGTGGTGATCGAGATACCCACGCCGACCGCCGCGCTGGCACGGGTCTCCTGGGCGAGCATGCCGGCGACGCCTGCCGCGAGCGCCACGCCGATGGTCGACGCGTTGATCGTCGTCAGCCCGGCCAGTGCGGCCTCGCCGACCACGAACCCGGGCGGCAGGAGACCGAGGGGGCCGAGGCATCCGCTCAGCACCGCCGCGGCGAGGCACGCCGCGCCCATACCGATGGCCAGCGTCGCAAGCGCCCTCAGGAACAGCTGACCACGGCGACTCGCCAAGCCGACGCATGCCGCGGTGATCGGCAGCAGATCGGGGCTCACCGCCATCGCGCCGACGATCAGGATCGTGCTCTCGTCGATCACGCCGAAGCCCGCGATGACGCCTGCCGCAACCAGGAACACGAGGTAGCGCGCGACCGGGCGGGAGTTCGCGCGGGCCTGCCCCAGCACGTCGGCCCAGATCAGGCTCCCTGCCGTGCGCCCCGGCTTGATCGGCCCGATCTCGTCGAGCCGCGCCATCTTGATGTCCTCCTCGGCCACCCCGCTGCGCACGAGCAGCTCGAGCACGGCGTCCGCCGAGTCCGCGACGACCTCCGCGCTGAGGAGGACGTACCCGGCGCGCACCCCTGGGGCGAGGGCGACGTTGCGCGCCGCACCGTGATCCTCGAGGTCGCCGCCGATCCGCGTGAGCGAGTCGGCGTGACCGTAGACCCTGAGGTGGAGCATCTCGCCTACAGGATCGCGATCGGATCGAGCGGTGACCCGGTCCCGCCCGTGATCCGCAGCGGAGCGGCGACGAACAGGAACTCCCAGCGCCCGGTCGCCTCGCAGTGCGGCAGCACATCCTCGAACTGGAGGTAGTCGAGCAGGTGGACACCCATCGCGTTGATCGCGAGGCCCGCCTTCGCCTGACGCCTCCGGAACTCCCGCGCCGTCATGTCCATGCCGGTTACCCCAGCGAAGCGACGGGCCCGCGCAGCACGACCAACGACCTGGCGTTGACGGTGACGGGGTCGCCTGCGCCGAGCTTCACCGGCGACCGGATGCCGGTGGGCTCGAAGCTGTCCAGCTCCGGCTCCCAGACCTGACCGTCCCGGGTCGGCGGTACCACGAACTCCAGCGGCTCCCACCAGGCGTTGACCAGCACGAGGAAGTCGTCGTCGAGGAGCAGGGTGCCGTCCTCGGCATGGTCGGGCTCGTCGACCCCGTCGAGGTAGATCGCCACGCTGCGCGCACCCGGATCAGCCCATTCCTCACCGGTGACGATCTCGCCGCCCGGCGTGTACCAGCGCAGTTGCCGCCAGTCGACCCCGGAGAGGAACCGCCGTCGCCGGAACACCGGGTGCGCTCGCCGGAATGCGATCAGGCGCCGGGTGAAGCCGAACAGTTCCTCGTCGACGTGGTCCCAGTCGAACCAGGTCAACGGGCCGTCCTGGCAGTAGGCGTTGTTGTTGCCCTGCTGGGTACGACCGAATTCGTCGCCGCCGAGCAGCATCGGTACCCCGAAGGACAGCATCAGCGTCGTCAACATCGCTCGTTGCTGGCGCCCGCGCAGTGCGAGCACGTCCGGATCGGTCGTCGGACCCTCGGCGCCGCAGTTCCACGACCGGTTGTCGTCGGTCCCGTCGCGGTTGTCCTCGCCGTTGGACTCGTTGTGCTTGGTGTCGTAGGACACCAGGTCGGCCAGGGTGAACCCGTCGTGCACGGTGATCAGGTTGACCGAAGCGGTGGGGCGGCGGCTGCGGCCACCGTAGAGGTCCGACGAGCCGCTGAAGCGCGTCGCGAACTCGCCGAGCATGCCTTCGTGGCCGCGCCAGAAGTCACGCATGGTGTCGCGGTAGCGGCCGTTCCACTCCCGCCACAGCGGCGGGAACCGGCCGATGTCGTAGCTGTCGGCCTGGCCGACGTCCCACGGCTCGGCGATCAGCTTGGCCCGTGCCACGACCGGGTCCTGCGCGACCAGGTCGAAGAACGCCGAGAGCCGGTCGAAGCCGCCCTGCTCGCGGGCCAGGGTCGGGGCCAGGTCGAAGCGGAATCCATCGACCCGCATCTCGGTGAGCCAGTAGCGCAGCGAGTCCATGATCATCTGCAGGGCGAACGGGTCCGCGGCGTTGAGCGAGTTGCCGCATCCGGTCGTGTCGACGTAATGGCTCGGGTCCGCCGGGTCGAGGCGGTAGTAGGCGGCGTTGTCGATGCCGCGGTGGCAGAGCGTGGGTCCGAGGTGATCGGCTTCGGCGGTGTGGTTGAACACCACGTCGAGCACGACCTCCAGCCCGGCACCGTGCAGGGCGTCGACCATGGCCTGGAACTCGGCGACCTGCCCGCCGGGGCGTCCGGCGCGCACGGCCGCGGAGTAGCCGGCGTGCGGGGCGAAGTAGCCGATCGTGTTGTAGCCCCAGTAGTTGGTCAGGCCTCGCTCGCGCAGGAACGCCTCGGGCACGTTGTGGTGGACCGGCAGCAGCTCGACCGTGGTCACGTCGAGGCTGACCAGGTGGGCCAGCGCGGCGTCGTGCCCGAGGCCTGCGTAGGTCCCGCGGAGCGCGGCAGGCACGTCGGGATGGGTCGCGGTGAAGCCCTTGACGTGCACCTCGTAGAGGATCGTGTCCGAGTACCGGTGCCGGGGCCGAGGTCGGTCGCTCCACCGGAACGCCGGGTCGATCACGACGCTGCGCGGCACGTGCGCCGCGGAATCCAGGTCGCTGCGCGCGTACGGATCATCGGGCCGGTGGCCGAGCACCTCCGGCCCGAACCGCACCTCCCCCCTGATGGCCCGGGCGTAGGGGTCGAGCAGGAGCTTCGCCCGGTTGTAGCGCAGTCCCCGGTGCGGATCCCACGGCCCGGACATCCGGTAGCCGTACGCCTGGCCGGGGCCGACGCCCGGCACGAAACCGTGCCAGACGCCGGCGTCGTACTGGGTGAGCTCGACCTGGGTCTCCCCGCCGTCTTCGACGGGGCCGTCGCCGAACAGGCAGAGGCGCACCGCGTCCGCACCCGAGGCGACGGCGAAGTTCGTACCACCGGCAGTCGGGCTTGCACCCAGCGGGTACATGCTCCCGGGCAGGGCCCGCGTCGTCGCCGTGGTGGTCGCCGTCGTGCTCGCCGTGGTCTTCACCGTCGCACCCCCTCGTCGCGCATCCGGCGCAGCACGGTGCCGATCGATTCGGTCGCGGCGTACCTGCGGCGGATGAGGTCGGCGACCACGCCGGTCCACCCGGTCTGGTGGGACGCGCCGAGCCCGGCCCCGTTGTCGCCGTGGAAGTACTCGTTGAACAGCAGGTTGTCCCGCCATGCCGGATCGTCCTGCAAGCGATCGACCCAGCCGAAGCACGGCCGCCGGCCGTCCGGGCCCCTCAGGAAGATCGATATGAGGCGGTCCTGGAGGTCCTGCACGACGGCGCCCAACGACATCCGGTGTCCCGATCCGGTCGGGTAGTCCACCGCGTAGTCGTCGCCGAAGAACCGGTGGTAGCGATCCAGCGCCTCGACCACCAGGTAGTTGAGGGGGAACCACACCGGGCCGCGCCAGTTGGAGTTGCCGCCGAACATGTCCGTGGTCGACTCCGCCGGTTCGTAGTCGATCGTGGCGCGGACCCCCTGGACGTCGAGCTCGTAGGGGTGCTCGCGGTGGTACGCGGAGATGGCGCGCAGACCGTGCGGCGAGAGGAACTCGGCCGGGTCGAACAGCGTGTGGAAGATCCGCTCCAGCTTGTCCGCGCTGGCCACGCCGAGCAGCAGCTGGCGCTGGTCCGGGCCGCCGCGCAGGAGCCCGAGCTTGACGAGCTTCTCCCGGTCCCGCAGCCCTTCGCGCTCCAGGTACTCGGTGAAGTACTTCCCGGCGGCCTCGACGCGGTCCAGCATCTGCTCGTCGACGACTCCGGCGGCGAGCATCGGGATGATGCCGACCATCGAGCGGGTCCTGACCGGTACCCGCTGGCCGTCGGGCGTGGCGAGCCGGTCGTAGAACAGGCCGTCCGTCTCGTCCCACATCCCCTGGGAGTCGATCGCGTGCCGAATCGCGGCGAAGTGTTCGAGGAACTTCAGCACCAGGTCGTCGGCCGGTCGCTGCCCGGCGCGACGCAGTATCAGCGCGATCGTGCCCATCGACAGGGCGTAGGTGGCCATCCACCCGGTCGCGTCGGACTGCTCCAGCACCCAGCCATCGGGCAGGTGCGAACGATCGATCGGGCCGATGTTGTCCAGCCCGAGGAACCCGCCCTCGAAGAGGTTCGAGCCGTCGGCGTCCTCGAGGTTCACCCACCACGTGAAGTTGACCAGCAGCTTGTCGAACACGCGGCTGAGGAACTCGATGTCCCGGCCGCCGTCGATGGCGAACACCTCGAGGGCTGCCCACGCCTGCACCGGCGGGTTGACATCACCGAAGTCCCATTCGTACGCGGGCAGCGCGCCGTTCGGGTGCTGGAACCACTCGCGGCAGATCAGCAGGAGCTGGGATTTGGCGAACCCGGGATCGACGTGCGCCAACGGGACGCAGTGGAAAGCCAGGTCCCAGGCCGCGAACCAGGGGTACTCCCACTTGTCCGGCATCGACATGATGTCGAAGGCCTTGAACGTGCGCCATCGGGAGTTGCGGCCGGACCGACGGGAGCCGGGCGGGAGCGGTTCGTTCGGGTCGCCGTCCAGCCAGCGAGCCACGTCGTAGTGGTAGAGCTGCTTGCTCCACAACATCCCCGCGAATGCCTGGCGCATCACGGCCGCCTCGTCCGCGGATGCGGCGGGTGGCGTCAGCTCGGCGTAGAACTCGTCGGCCTCGGCCCGCCGTGCCGCCCGGACCTGCTCGAAGTCCGCGCCGACCGTGCCGACCGGTTCCGGCGGCACGCCGGCCGGGCGTAGCCGCAGCCGCAGCTCGGCCGTCTCGCCCGGTCCGACCTCGATCCGGTACCAGGCCGCGCACTTGCTGCCGCGCCGCTCCGGATTGACGGTCGCCGCGCCCGCCACGACGTGGTCGTTGATGCCGTCCTTCGGGAACCGAGGGCCTGCATCCGCTCCGTACAGCCGTGCGGAGTTCGTCTCGTTGTCGCAGAACAGCAGGGTGGGGTCGGCGTCACCGGGACCCGGTCCGGCGACGAGCTCCAGGTCGCCGAGGAACGGGTGCGGCACGACCACCGACCGCGAACCGGTGGCCTCCAGCTCGGGCGCGGGTGCGGCGAGCCCCCAGGACCAGGTGTTGCGGAACCACAGCGTGGGCAGCACGTGCACCACGTCGGCCGCCGGGCCGGCGTTGGTGACCTCGATGGTCATCAGCAGATCGGTCGGGTCGGCCTTCGCGTAGTGCACTTCGACGATCCAGTAGCGGTCGTCGTCGAACGCGCCGGTGTCGAGCAGCTCGTACTCGGGGTCGAACTTGGTCCGCCCACCGTTCTCCGCGCGCAGCTGCTCGTAGGGGAACGCACCTTGTGGGTAGTGGTAGCGGTACCGGTTCCAGGCGTGGCTGGGCACCGCGTCGAGGTACCACCAGTACTCCTTGACGTCCTCGCCGTGGTTGGCCTCCGACCCGGTCAGCCCGTACGCCCGCTCCTTGAGGATCGGGTCGCGGCCGTTCCACAACGCGAGCCCGAGGCACAACCGCTGCTCGGTGTCGCTGAACCCGGCGAGGCCGTCCTCGCCCCACCGGTATGCCTGGGATCGCGCGCGGTCGTGCGGGAGGTAGGTCCAGGCCTCGCCGTCGGCGCTGTAGTCCTCGCGGACCGTGCCCCACTGCCGCTCGCTGAGGTACGGCCCCCAGAGGTACCAGGGGCTCGGCTGTCCCGACCCGTTCTCCACGTGCTCGAAACCCTGCACCCGTTCGCGTTCGACTCCCACCGCGACCTCCCTGGTTCGCCTCACGGCGGCGCCGAGTCTCCGGCCTCGGCATCGCCGGGAACTCATCCGCTGCAGGCGAACCGGTCATCTCGGGGAGGTGATGCGGCGCGGCCTCGGGCCGCAGCACGGTGGTCCGCGTCGACCGCTACCGAGGAGGCCGCCTTGCCATGACCGCCCTCGGCCGGCGACTGCTGTGGCACGCCCCCGCGATCCGCGGCTTCGTCGGGTTGAGCGCCGGGATCGGGGTGGCCACGGCGCTGCTGGTGATCACCCAGGCCGGGCTGCTCGCGGAGGCGATCGCCGCGGCGTTCCTCGACGGCGCCGGGCTCGCCGACCTCGCCGTGCCGCTCGTGGCCCTGGCCTGCGTCGTCCTGGCCAGGGCGGCGCTGGGTTGGGCCGGGGAGGTCGCCGCCCAGCGCGCCGCGGCGGCCGTCGTCGCGCAGCTGCGCGCCACCCTGCTCGACCACGTGCTGCGGCTGGGGCCGCGCCACCCCGAGCTCCCGTCCGTCGGGCAGCTGGCCACGCTCGCGAGCCGCGGCGTCGACGGCCTCGACGGGTACGTCGGCCGCTACCTCCCCCAAGTGGTGGTCGGCGCCGTGGTCCCACTCGTCGTCGGCGTCCGGATCCTCACGGCCGACTGGGTCTCGGCGCTGCTCGTCGGCGTCACGGTCCCGCTGATCCCGCTGTTCATGGTGCTGATCGGGTTGCACACGAAGGCCCGGACCGCCCGTCAGTGGCGGGCGCTCGCCGTACTCGGCCACCACTTCCTCGACGTCGTGGCCGGGCTGGACGTCCTGATCGCGTTCGGACGCGCACGCCGGCAGGGGCAGCAGATCGCGGCGATGTCGGAGCGGTACCGGCTCGAGACGATGCGCGGCCTGCGGGTGGCGTTCCTGTCCTCGCTCGCGCTGGAGCTGCTGGCCACGCTGTCGGTGGCGCTGGTCGCGGTGTCGGTGGGGCTGCGGCTGGTGGCGGGTCAGCTGGACCTGGCGACCGGCCTGCTGGTGATCGTGCTGGCTCCCGAGGTGTACCTGCCGCTGCGGGCCGTGGCCGCCCGGTTCCACGACAGCGCCGAGGGTGCGGCCGCGGCCGGCGACGTCTTCGCCGTGCTGGATGTGCCGGCCGACCGGCCGGCGAACGCGCTGCCCGCCCCCGACCCCACCGCCGGGCCGGTGCGGCTGAACGCGGTCGGCGTGGACGGCCGGGCCGGGCGGGTCCTCGACGCGGTCTCGATCACGATCGCCCCCGGCGAGGTGCTCGGGCTCACCGGTCCCAGCGGCGCGGGCAAGTCGACCCTGCTCGACCTGTTGCTGGGCTGGCGCCGCCCGGACCGGGGCGCGGTGACCGTCGACGGCGTCGACCTCGGCGACGTGGACCGGGACGCGTGGCTGCGCCGGGTGGCCTGGGTACCGCAGCGCCCGGTGCTGATCGCCGGGACCGTCGGGGACAACGTCCGGCTGGGTGCCCCGCACGCCACCGACGCCGAGCTCACCGCCGTCGCCGCGACGGCGGCGCTGGACCTCCCGCTGGACACGCCGGTGCACGAGCGCGGGCAGGGGCTCTCCACCGGTCAGCAGCGCCGCGTCGCGCTCGCCAGGGCCCTGCTCGCCGACCGTCCGCTCCTGCTGCTCGACGAGCCCACCGAGGGCGTCGACGCCGACACGGAGGTGGCCGTGCTGGCCGCGCTCCCGGCGGCGCTCGCCGGACGCACCGCCGTCGTGGTCAGCCACCGGTCCGCGGTACTCGGGCTGACCGACCGGGTGATCGCACTGCCCGGATGCCCCGCGCCCCCTGCCCTGCCGCACCCGGCGCCGGTGCCCGGGCCTCCGGAGACCGCACCCGATCACCCGCCGGACCCGACCATCGCCGCTCACCGCACCCCGGATGCGTCCCGGGGCGACCTGCGCGCGCTGCTCGCCGTGGTGCGCCCGGACCGCGGGCGGCTCGCCGCTGCCGTGCTCGCGGGCAGCGGGTCGCTCGGGTGCGCGGTGGCGCTCACCGCCACCTCGGCGTGGCTGATCTCGGCCGCGGCGCTGCAGCCGCCGGTGCTCACGCTCATGGTCGCCATCGTCGCGGTCCGCACGTTCGGGCTGGCCAAGGGCATCTTCCGCTACGCCGAGCGGTTGGCATCGCACGACGCAGCGTTGCGGTTGCTCGCCACCTTGCGGGTCCGGGTCTGGGAGGCGCTCGTCCGGCTGGGCCCGGCGGTCAGCGGGCGGTTGCGGTCGGGCGAGCTGCTGGCCCGGATGGTGGGCGACGTCGACGCGCAGCAGGACGTGCTGGTGCGGGCGCTCGTGCCCGCCGCGTCCGCCGCTGTGGTGGGCCTCGGCACCGCGACGGCGCTCGGCGTGCTGCTCCCGTCAGCAGGCGTGGTGCTCGCGGCGGGGCTGGTCTGCGCGGGGATCCTCGCGCCCGCACTCACCGTGTCGCTCGCCCGGCGGGCCGCGCGGCGGACCGCGGCAGCACGGGGCGCGGTGGTCGGCGCCGTCGTCGAGCTGCTCGACGGGGGCCCCGACCTGCTCGCCTTCGGCGCCGCCGACGGGCGCCGCCGCACGGTGGCCGCGCTCGACCATCGGCTCCTCGCCTTGCACCGCCGGGCCGCCGGAGCCACCGGGCTCGGCGTCGCGCTGACGGTGCTGGCCGTCGGGGGCGCCACCGTGTGCTGCACGGCACTCGGGGTGGCCGCACTGCGGGCCGGCGTCCTGCCCGGCACGGCGCTGGCCGTACTGGCGCTCACCCCGCTGGCCACCGCCGAGCTGGTCGCCGCACTGCCGGACGCCGCCCAGCGACTGGTGACCGCGCTGCCGGCGGCGCGTCGGCTCGCCGAGCTGGAGCGGGTGCCCGCCGCGGTGTCCGAACCGGACGACCCACGCCCCCTGCCACCCGGACAGCGCCTGGACACGCACGGGCTGGCCGTGCGGTGGCCGGGTTCCGACCGGGACGCGGTGGCCGGCGTGGATCTCCGGCTCCCCGCCGGAGGGCGGCTCGTCCTGACCGGTCCGACCGGCTGCGGCAAGAGCACGGTGCTGGCCGCGCTCCTGCGCACGATCGAACCGCGCGCCGGGGTGGTGCGCATCGACGGGATCGACACGCGGGAGGTCCTCGGCGACGAACTGCGCGCCCGCATCGCCTGGTGCGATCCGGCCGCTCACCTCTTCGACAGCACCCTGCGGCAGAACCTGCTGCTCGCCCGCCCGGACGCCCCGAAGGACGAGATCGTCGACGCCCTGTGCCGCGCAGGGCTCGGCGACTGGCTGGCCGGGCTGCCCGAGGGGCTGGAGACCCCGGTGGGGCGGCACGGCGGTGCGGTCTCCGGCGGGGAGCGGCAGCGCATCGGGCTCGCCCGGGCACTGCTCGCCGACCGGCCGGTGCTGCTGCTCGACGAGCCCACCGCGCACCTCGACGCCGGTACCGCCGCGCTCGTGTGCGCCGACCTGCTGCGCGTGACGGCGGGGCGCACGGCACTCGTCGTCACGCACCGCCCCGAGGAGCTGCCGGGGCTGCCCCGCATGTGCCTGCCCGCCGCCGTCCGTCGGCTCAGCTGAGGAGACCGCTCGTGCGGTTCTTCGGCCTGAGCACGTGGGTGCCGGCGCTCGTCCTGGCGGCGGTGATCGTCGGTGCCACCGTGGTGGGCCACCTGGTCGGAGAGCCTCAACGAGACGTTCGACGCCCAGTCCACCCGCGTCTACGGCCTGCTCAACCGGGTGCGGACCCAGCGCCGGGCTGACGTCACGGAGCCGGCACCGACGACCGCGGGGTGTAGACGTTCTTCTCCGCGTCGCACCACGCGCCCGCGCCCGCGCCCACCGCGGCCTTGGCCTGCTGCCACTTCAGGTTCGCGATGTGGTGGGGCGGCAGGTCCACGCGGCGGTACCAGCGCCTGGCGGCGGCGATCACGGCTGCGCCGCACATCGCGAAGCCGGCCAGCCCGGTCACGCTCGCGACTGCGAGCAGCGCTCCGGCGCCGATCAGGAGCCCGCGGGGGAGGTCCTGCAGTGAGGGGTCGGTCCGACGATCGGTCATCTCTCGCGCTCCTCCGGCTGGTCACGATCACGACGTGCGGCGCTCAGCGTGGCAACGGCCGCCGCGGGCCGGCATCACCCGGCGGGGATGACGGGGGTTGTCTCGGTGCCAGCCATGCGGACACCACGTGCGCGACCACGACGGCGACGATGACGAGCGGCATGACGGCGAGGCCGTCGGCGAACAGCAGCAGCGTCGCCAGCATCACCGCGGTCAGGGGCAGCCTCAGCATCACCGCGCACATCGCACCGATCCCCATGGCCACCCCGGCGACCATCGGCAGCCCGGGCAGGTGCGACAGCACGATCCCGCCCGCCGCGCCGATGTACAGCGCCGGGAACACCGGTCCGCCCCGGAAGCTGCTCATCGACAGGCCGTAGGCGAGCCCCTTGCACACCAGGAGCATCAGCAGGGCACCGACCGAGTAGCCGGCACCGTCCTGCAGCAGCGGGCCCAGTTCCGCCTGCCCCGAGAACAGCACGTCCGCGAACCCGTGCCCGGTCACGGCGAGGTAGGCGATCGCGAGCCCCGCAACGGCCAGCCCGACCACCGACGTGAGCAGCACCGTGTGGCGCTCGACGTGGGGCCGCAGCGCGGTCGCGAGCCACCGGATGCCCGACCCGACGAGCGCGGCGAGCACCCCGATGACGAGCGCCCAGCCGAACTGCGCAATGTCCGGGTGGGCGAACGGCGGGAGGCCGGGCACCGCCAGCGCGACCGGGCCGAGGCCGGTCAGCTGATCGAGCCCAACGAAGATCAACGAGCCGATCCCCGCGGCCAGCAGGCCTGGGAGCAGTACCAGCCCGAGCGTGGGCCCGCCGAGCCCGGAGGCCTCCATCAGCAGGAAGGCACCGGTGATCGGTGACCCCAGCAGCGCGCTGATCGCCGCGAAGCTCCCGGCCGACGCGACCACCGCGCCGACCCGCTCGGGCACGTCTCGCCGGGAGAGGCGCACCGCGCAGACGGCGAGGCCCCCACCGAGAGCGATCAGCGGCGCCTCGGGCCCCAGCACCACCCCCAGGCCCAGGCTCGCGAGCGCCGCCAGCAGGACGCCGGGCAGCTCGACCGGTTTCGGCACACCACCCGGGTTGAACCCGTCGACCGGCGAGTGGCCGCCCCTTCCCGGCAGGTGCTGGATGGTCAGGCCGACGAGCACACCGGAGATCCCGAGCATCGGCAACGGCCACCACAGCGGCGCCGTGGCGAAGCCGACCGCCCGCGGCAGGTCTTCGTACACCCAGCTCTGCAGCATGCCGACCAGCTGCAGGAAGAAGTAGGCGGCCGCCGATACGGGCGCCCCGATGATCGCCGCGAGGACGAGCAGGCGCGCATACGCCGCCGACCGGAGTCGCGCTGCGGCATCCACCGGCGCCGCCGTGGCGCGCGACGCCGCATCCCCCGCCAGAGGCGCCGCCGGGCCGGTGGTCGACATGGCGTGCTCCCTCCCGTGACCGCTACTCGCTGCCTCCCTCCGTTGCAGCATGCCGCGCGCCGGCGCCGTGGCCCTCACCTCGCCGAGGTGAGACCGGTACCCAGCGGGATCACACCGACCCGACGACCGGTACGAAGGGGCCGGCCATCCCCCGAGGGTGATGCCGGCGCCGGTCCGGGCAGCCCACACTCCGCCGGCGGCGCGCGCGAGCCCGCCACGCCGTCCGCCAGCTGCTGCGCCGCCCGACGTCCGAGCTGCCGGTCGGCCACGAAGGAGAACTCGGATGACCACCGAGCCCAGCGCGAACACCACGGACGTCCAGCTCGGTTCCCCATCCCGGCGTTCTGGAAGGCGCGGTACATGGAAGTATCCGTCATCGTCGTGGTGGTCGTGGTAACGGCATTGATCTTCGATTTCACGAACGGCTTCCACGACACGGCGAACGCGATGGCGACGTCCATCGCGACCGGTGCGCTCCGCCCCAAGGTCGCTGTCGCGATCGCGGGGCTCCTCAACCTGGCCGGTGCCTTCGTCTCCGTCGAGGTGGCCAAGACGATCTCCGGTGGGCTCGTGACGGAGGCCCTGATCACCCCGGTCGTGATCTTCGCCGGGCTCGTCGGAGCAATCCTCTGGAACCTGCTGACCTGGCTGCTCGGACTGCCCTCCAGCTCGTCGCACGCGTTGTTCGGCGGGCTCATCGGTGCCACCCTGGTCGGGGCGGGGCCGAGCGCGGTCAACGGCACGGCCGTCCTCTCCAAGGTCCTCCTACCCGCGGTGGTCTCACCCGTTCTCGCAGGCCTCGTGGCCGTCAGCGCGACGTTCCTCGCCTACCGGATCACCGCGAAGGCCGACGGCCCCACGGTCCGGCGCGGCTTCCGGATCGGCCAGGTGGCGTCGGCATCGATGGTCGCGCTCGCCCACGGCACGAACGACGCGCAGAAGACGATGGGCGTGATCACCCTGACGCTGATCACGGCGGGGGCGCTCGCCCCCGGCTCGGCGCCCCCGTTCTGGGTGGTCCTCACCGCGGGTCTGGCGATCGCGCTGGGAACCTACGTCGGCGGCTGGCGGATCATCCGGACGCTGGGCAGGCGGGTCAGCGACATCCAGACGGCCCAGGGATTCACCGCCGAGACCACCAGCGCCACCGTCATCCTGGCCTCCAGCCACCTCGGCCTCCCGATCTCCACGACGCAGGTGTGCACCGGCGCGATCTTCGGTGCCGGGGCGGGACGCAGGCTCGCCACGGTGCACTGGAGCGTCGCAGGCCGGATGGCAGTGGCGTGGGCGGTCACCCTTCCCGCCGCCGCGGTCGTCGGGGCGGCCGCGTCCTGGACGGCGGCGAGCGGGCCGTTCGGCGTCGTCGTGGTCGCAGTGGGCGGACTTGCGCTGGCGGCCGGCATCTACGCCGCGTCGCGCCGGAACCCGGTGAACGCCGTCAACGTCAACAACGTGGTCGCGCTGCCGGCCCCACGCACGGCCTCCCGGACGGACCAGGAGTCCGCATGAGCATCGACTGGGGTTCCCTCGTCCTCGCCGCGATCGTCTCCGCCGCCGTCACCATGGGCGTGGTGTCGCTGGTGGCGTTCGCTCTCGTCGGGCTCTCGGCACGCACCCACCCACCCATCGGTGGCCGCGACGACGGCGCCACACCACCGGTGCGACCCGCGGTGGGAGCCGCCATCGCCGCGGTCTGCACGTTGGCCGTCGCACTGATCGTCGCGTACGGGCTGTTCCTGGTCCTGACGTGAGACGGATACCGGAGGAGCACGGAGCATGGGCTCACTGAAGAACAAGCTGTCGAAGTTCGCGAACTCGACGAAGGGGAAGGAACTGCGGGACAAGGCCATGCGCAAGGCGAAGGACCCCGAGACGCGAGCGAAGATCGCCAAGAAGTTCGGCAAGTCCAAGAAGTTCGGCAAGAAGTGCTGATGGGGACCGGTTACGGCCTGCCCCGACCGGGGCCGCGGGTCACGCCGTGATCGTCCGGCGCCTGCGGCCGCCGTACACGCCACCGCCCGCGTAGCCGGCGATGTCGGCGAGCACCGCGAGCCCCATCCAGAGGAGGTCCAGGCCGACGAGCCCGCCCGGCGCCACGATCACGTACACCAGCGTCGTCCACGGGAGGAACAGGAACCCCAGGAACGGCAGGACGAACGAGCCGTAGACGGCGTCCCAGCGCATCGGCTGGAGCAACCACCAGATGACGATCACGGACCGCGGGCCGAACAGCAGCAGGATCAGGAACAGGCACATGGCAGTCCTCCCGGGGAGTGTCGCGCCAGTGCCTCAGCGCTCATCGCCACTGCTCACCGATCCAGGCGCGCGCTCGATGCCGATGGTGGGGCGGCGATGCGAGCGCGGCCTCATCCCTGGCGGATGAGGCGCCGCGCCGCAGTCGTCGGGCACGTTCGGCGCCCATCGCAGCCAACATCGGAGGCGGACCGGTGATCACGCCGATCCACATCGTCAGCAGGCGGGCAGCCGCCGGGCTGATCGCAGCCGCACTGCTCGTCATGGGCGGCGCAGGCTGCTCCGCAGCCGCATCGTCCGCCCCACCCGCCCCACCTGCCGCGCCGGCGCCCACAGCCGCGAACACCTCGGCCGGGTTCTGCACAGCGGTGGCCGACTTCCGCACCTCCGCCACCCAGCTCATGCGGCTCGACGCAGCGGCAGTGGGGCCCGGCGGCGTGAAGGCCGCCCTGCAGAACCTCAGCGCCGCCGCGAGCGAGGTGGCGAACACCGCAGCGGGCGAGTTCGCCCCTCAGACCCAGGATCTGAACGAGGCGATCTCCAGCCTCGGCAGCACGATCGAGGGCCTGCAGGACCAGGCCGACCTCCGCGCGAAGTTCGGTGCCATCGCAACGGCCGCCCGCGAGGTCGAACAGGCCATGACACCCATCCTGGACAAGGCCAGGACGGCGTGCCCGTCAGGCTCGACCCGACCCACCACGTAGCGGCCGGATGGACACCCGACGTCGTAGCCGCCGCTCCCCGCCCACGGTTGGCTGCGAGGACGGAGCGGGCAGGTGACGAGAAAGCGCTACGACGAACTGACCCCGGGCGCCCGCAAGCGCATGGTCGTGGCGTCCCTGCTGCGGGCAACCGCATCGGTGACGGTGCTGCTGCTCGTGTACTACAACCTCCCGCTGGACCGGCCACTCGATGCCGGCACCTGGATCGGCTTCGGGCTCGGCCTGCTGGCCTTCGCCGCGGTCGTCACCTGGCAGGTGCGGGGCATCGTCGTCTCCGACGTCCCGCGGCTCCGTGCGATCCAGGCCGTCGCCAGCGGCCTTCCGATGCTCCTGCTGCTGTTCGCCACGACCTACCTCCGGATCTCCCAGGATGCGCCGGGCAGCTTCACCGAGACGTTGGGCCGGACCGACGCGCTCTACTTCACGGTCACCGTCTTCTCCACCGTCGGCTTCGGAGACATCGCACCGCGAAGCGAGCTCGCACGGATCCTCACGATGTTCCAGATGGTCACGGGCCTCGTGGTCGTCGGTCTGGTCGCGAAGATCCTGTTGGGCGCAGTGCAGACGGCGGTGCGACGGCGGGAGAGCGAGGGACCGGCGACGGAGGTGGCCCCGGAAGTCCGGAAGCCGGATGCGACCGACCGCGGGTGACCTGCTCCCGCCGTGGCCGTCCCGCCCGCCACGGGTGAAGCCACCACCCACGGATCCGGTGGATCCTCGGGAGGACGCCGTCGACGGAGGTCCCCTGATGCGAACCGTGCTCAACGTCATCTGGTTGCTGCTGTGCGGGATCTGGCTCGCCATCGGCTACGTGCTCGCCGGGGTGATCTGCTGCCTCCTCATCGTGACGATTCCGTTCGGGCTCGCGTCGTTCCGGATCGCGGACTTCGCGCTGTGGCCCTTCGGCCGGCAGCTCGTGCGTCGCGAGGACGCCGGGGCGCCGTCCACGATCGGCAACATCATCTGGTTCATATTCGCCGGCTGGTGGCTCGCGCTCGCGCACCTCGGCACGGCCGTCGCACTGGCCGTCACGATCATCGGGATCCCGCTGGCCTGGGCCAACCTGAAGCTCATCCCCGTCTCGCTCGTCCCGCTCGGGCGGGTCATCGTGCCCACGGACGCCGCGCGGGCCACGCGGTACCCCGTGGTGCGCTGACCGTCGCGTCCGGTCGTACGGGGGGACGGCCCCGATGTCCGGCGGCTCGGCGGCCGAACGAACGCCGAGGTCGCGCCGTCCGTCGTAGATCACGACCGAGCCGACGACGAGATCCTGTACCGAACGGCGCGTCGTGCTGATCGCGCACCACAGCAGGCCGGCGGGGAACAGGACGCACGCCAGCGCGCGCACCGACGCCCGGGCCCAACCGAGCCGTCCGCCCCGTCGTACGAGCACCCGGACCCCGAGCAGGCCGGCGCCGTAGGTGCACCCGGTCGTTGCCCACGCCACGGCGAGGTAGGCGGTTGCGATCAGTCCGGCAACGACAACGGTGACCTCCGTCGTCGGCCGGGGCCACGTGAAAGCGAGGGGCGACCACACGAACCGCGCGCCCGCGATCGTGAGGTACACCAGGACGGTCAGCAGCACGACCACGACGAGGTCCGCGGCGGCGGCGAGCGTCCGCGTGACCACGCCGGCGCGCTCCGGTCCGGTGCTCATCACAGCGCATGCCGCCCGGCATCCGGGCGCCGCAACACCCGGCCGACGAAACGGGCAACGGCGTCGTCGGCGTGCATCCCCTCCGCCCGGAGCCCGTGCACGGTCTCCGAGGACAACGCCCTGGTGGACTCGCGGATGATCTCGGGCAGATCGATGGCGTCGATGACCTGGCGCGCGATCCCCGCGAGGTCGAGGCGGGCGACCACGGCGTCGAGATCGACCCGCCCGACGACGGCGTCCGCGTCGAGATGTCCCGCGATCTCGTCGAGATCGAGTCGGGACGTGACGGGCTCCAGATCGACCCTGGCCACGATCGCGTCGAGGTCGAGACGACCGATGATCGCGTCAAGGTCCACCCGGGCCACCACGGCGTCCAGATCGGCGCGGCCCACCACGGCGTCGACGTCGGCGCGGGCAACGATGGCGTCCACGTCGATTCCGCGGGCGAGCGCGTCGAGATCGACGTTCCGGCGGACGAGCTCGGTGAGGTCGACCACCTCGACCACCGCCCACACGATCCGGCGGACGTTCGCCCGCACCGCGTGCTCCAGCCCGGCCCGGACCCGTTCCCCGCGATCGGCGAGGCTCGCCATCACCCGCTCCCCCGGTCCGACGCGGGACAACCTCATGCCGAGCGCGAAGACCGCGCCGGCCGTGGCGAGGACGGGCCCGGCGAGCGTGCCCACCAGGTCGGCCACGGCCGCTCCGGCACCCAGCGCCGCGTCTCCGGTGCCGCCGGGTCCATCGGCCCGCTGCTCGTCATCGCGCACACCGCCCTCATCGCGCACACGCCCACGCTCCGGCGGACTCCACGTCCCGGCCTCACCCGGAGCAGGCGAAATCTGCACAGCCGCGGCCCGGTCGAGCGCTGGGCGAGCTCCGCGGGTCCGGAGCTACGACGGGCCCGGACCGCGACCTGCCTCCAGCGCCTCCCTCGCGCCGGTCACCCGTCACGGATGAGGGAACCGCGGCCTCCGAGCGCGACGATCGCCGCGAACGACACGAGGAGGAGGAAAACCCGATGTCCACATCGCACCAGGCCAACCCGAGCGGCCAGGCCGACTATCCCGCTGCCGCAGCGCGCAGCGCGACCGGCATCTCGCCATTCGCCAGCGGCCTCGCCCTGTTCGCCGGAACCCTTATGATCATCGCAGGGGTCTTCCAGGCCGTCTCAGGGCTGGTGGCGCTCTTCCAGAACCAGCTGTACGTCGTCGGTGTCAGCTACGTGTTCTCCTTCGACGTCACGACCTGGGGCTGGATCCACCTGCTCGTCGGTATCCTCGTCGCCGTCGCCGGCGTCGCGGTGCTGACCGGCCAGCTGTGGGGACGCATCGTCGGGATCGGGCTCGCCATCCTGAGCATGATCGCCAACTTCCTCTTCATCCCCTACTACCCGATCTGGTCGTTGCTGGTGATCGCGCTGGACGTGCTCGTGATCTGGGCCCTCTGCTCGTACAACCCCGAAGCCGCCCGTCGCTGACGAGCCGTCGGCGACCGGACCGACCCCGTTCCCAGCCCTGGAGTGTCCGATGAGGAGACCCGAGGTGCGTCCTGCCCGCCGTCCACCGGCCTTGCGACTGGCCTCCGAGCCCGAACCTGCCCTCGATGGCCGGGACGCTCCTGAGCGCGGCCCCCGTCCGGCACCACCGGCAGCAGACCGCTACGGCGCAGCCACGCTCGAGAGCTGGGCCCGCGCGTGCTGGCCGATGCATCTGAACGCGGTGCTGCAGGAGGAGGTCGGCCGAGCCGTCGAGGCCGGCGTCCTGACGGTCCCGGAAGGCGAGTTCCTCGTCGCGCGGCTCACCGTCGTGATCGACCAGGCCATGGGCGTCGACGAGAACCGATGATCCCGGTAGCGGGGGCGACTGCGGCGTCGCCGTCGAGTCCCGATGCACCGGGTCGCGGACCTCCACCGCGAGGGACGCTGCATCCCCCGCAATCACCCCGCCGTGGTGACGGCACGTCGTCGGCGGGTGCGGACGATCGCGGTGTGACGACAACTCCGGAGGTGACGGCGGGCTCGGCAAGGCTGCCACGGCGTCGTTCGATCGTGCTGATCCGATTCACCCGGCGGGTGTAGGTGTTCTGCCGTGAGGAGCTGGTCCGGCGACTCGGCGGGTGGTTTCCCGTGCGGGTCGCCGCGCGCTACGTCGCGATCGGCGGCTACGACCGCGCACTCGCGCTCACCACCCAGGTTTTCGTGGCGCTCGTACCGATGCTCATCGTGGTGGCGACAGCTGTGCCGGACCGCGATCGCCCGGCGACCGGGGACCTCCTGGTCGACCGGTTGCAGCTGTCCGGCTCGGCGGCGGCCGACCTGCAACTCCTCATGCAGCGTCCGCCCGGCGCCACCGAGCCGGTGACGCTGCTCAGCGCGGCCCTGCTCGTCGTCTCCATCATCGGATTCACCCGGACGCTGCAACGGACGTACCAAGCGGCGTGGCTACTGCCGGCGCAGGGATTGCGCGGGTTCGTCCACGGCCTGCTCGGCGCAGGGGCGCTGGTCGCCGAGGTGGTCCTGGTCCTCCTCATCGGTCTGCTCGTCGACGGCTTCCGCGGCGCAGCGCTCGTCGCGGTCGCGGTGAACCTGGTCCTCTCCGTGTTGCTGTGGTGGCCGGTGCAGAGGCTGCTGCTGGGCGGCCGCGTGACCTGGCGGCAGCTGCTGCCGGGTGCCGTTCTGGCGGGTACGGGCCAAGTCGTCGTCGTCACCCTTTCCGGCGCCTACCTCCAGGCCGCCATCGAGACCCAAGCCGCGCGGTACGGCCTGATCGGGGTGGCCTTCGTCCTGGTGTCCTGGATGGTCGTGCTGGGGCTGCTGCTCGTCCTAGGTGCAGCCCTCGGTGCCGAGGCCGCACACGACCCGCACTCCCCGCCGGTGCCGGCTGTCGGCGAACGGGTGCCGGAATGCGGCACGAAGCCGACGCCGCAAGGCGCAGGCCGCCGACGGTCCGTCGACGGGTAGCGCGAGCCGAGCCGAGACCCGGGATCCGCCGGGCGCGGCGAGTCAGCTGGAGCGCACCTCGTCGAGGGCGGTGGCGTCGAGCAGCCCGAGCTGCGCCGCGTGCGTGGCGATCTGCACGCTGTCGTCGACGGCGAGCATCGGCACCCCGGCTCCGGTGACCTCGGCGGCCAGCGCGTCCACCTCGGCGAGCCGGCCGGGGAGGGCGTGGCGGGTGCGGCGGATGTAGACGGCGCGGATGCGGTCCGGGTGCGCGCGGGCGAGGGCAGCGTAGATCTCCGGGTCGAGCTGGCCGCTGTCGCCCACGAGCACGAGCCCGAGCTGCGGGTGCTCCGCCAGCATCCGCTCGACCAGCCCGGCCTTGTGCTCCTGCGCACCGATGCGGAACAGGCCGCTGCGCGAGGGACCCCAGTCGGTCAGCACCAGCGGGCCGAGCGGGAACCGGCGCAGCGCCACGAACTCCAGCAGCATCTCGTGCAGGTTCCACGGGCTCGTCGACACGTAGAAGACGGGCCGGACCGGACCCCCGGCCGGCTCCACGAGTGCGCGGTAGAGCGCCGCGGCGCCGGGGAGGGGCGTGCGCTCGCGCACCGGGGTGAGCAGGGTGGCCCGCACGAACTCGATCCCCCGGGTCAGGCCGGTCTCGACGATGGTGTCGTCGACGTCGCTCACGAGGCCGATCCGCGCCTCCGGGTCGACCACGAGCACCTGCGCCGACACCGCGGCCCCGTCGCGAAGCCGCATCTCGAACGCGTGCCACCCGGGGCGCAGGGGCTCGGCGAGGTCGAGCACCGCGTCGAGGTAGCCGTCGCGGTCGCTGCGGATCTGGGTGACGACGCCGGGCCCGCGCACGGTCACGACGGCCCCGGGGACCTCCACGGTGAGGAAGCGGGCGACCGTCGCCCGCAGCACCGCCCGCCGCGACCGCGGGGTGGGCTCCGGTGCCTGCGGCACCCCGACCGCGGGCGCCGCGGCCTCCGGCCTGCCGAGCACGACCCGGCCGCCCACCCGCACGCGGCGGGTGGTGCCGTGGCCGATGAACGGCACGATCATCGGCAGGTGCCGGCCCCGGACCCGCAACGCGAGCAACACCCCCGCCTGGATCGCGGCCTCGGCGGCCATCGCGGCCCTGACGACCAGCTTGCGCACCAGCACGGAGCAGACCTACCGCACGCCGCCCGCCGGGGCCACCGCGGCCCCCACGTACCATGCGATCAGTGCGCACCGTCCTCCTCGACGTCGACGGCACCCTCGTCGACTCGGCCACCACGATCGTCGAACACCTCGCCGCGGCCATCGCCGAAGTCGGCTTCCCGGTGCCGGACGACGCCCGGCTGCGCCGGTTCGTCGGCCCGCCGTTCGAGACCGCCCTGCCCGAGCTGGGCCTGACCCAGGAGCAGACGGCGGCGGCGATCGTGGCGTACCGGCGCTCGTACGACGCGGTCGCGGCCACGGTCACACCCGTCTACCCGGGGATCCCCGCGTTCCTCGAACGGCTGCGCGAGGACGGGATGCGCCTGGCCACCGCGACGTCCAAGCCGGAGGAGCTGGCCCGCAAGATCATCGCCGGCACCGGGCTCGCGGGCTACTTCGACCTGGTCGGCGGCGCCGACCACGTGGCGGGCCGGGTGGGCAAGGCCGCCGTCGTCGGGTCCGTGCTCGAGCGGCTGCGCCTCGACCCCGGGCGTGACCCGGTGGTGCTCGTCGGCGACCGCCACCACGACGTCGAGGGTGCCGCCGCGCACGGCGTGCCCACGATCGGCGTCGCATGGGGGTACGCCGAGCCCGGCGAGCTGGCAGGCGCCCGCCGAATCGCGGCGGACCTCGACGAGCTGGCCGCCGTGCTGCGCGGCGACGACGTGTGGTCGACAACGGCTCCGCGGGACGCGGCCTGACCGGCGCGGGCGAGGCGGCGGAACGAGCGGCCGGTCCGTTCCTCGAGGCGGGCCTGCGCTACTTCCTCGCCGTGGCGCAGGCGGGCTCCATCGCGGAGGCGTCCGCCGAGCTGCACGTGGCGGCCTCGGCGATCAGCCGCCAGATCACCCGCCTCGAGCACGAGATCGGGGTGCCGCTGTTCGAGCGGCAGCCCCGCGGGATGCTGCTCTCCGACGCAGGCGTGCGGCTGGCTGCCGTCGTCCGGCGCAACGTCGCCGACGTCGAGCAGGTGATCGGCGACATCCGCCGGTCCCGGGGCGGCCACCGCACGCGGATCCGGGTGGCCAGCGCCGAGGGCTTCGCGTGGGACCTGCTCCCGGAGGCGATCGCCTCCTTCCACCGCGACCACCCCGACGTCGGCTTCGACCTGCACGTCACGTCGTCGGCCGCGGCCACCGAGCGGGTCCGCGACGCCGCCGCGGACCTCGCGGTGACCTTCAACCTCACGCCCGCCCGAGACGTCCGGGTGGAGTACTCGCAGCGCGAGTACGTCCACGCCGTCGTGGGCGCCACGCACCCCGTCGCCGGTCGGCCCGCCGTGTCGCTCGCCGAGCTGCGCCCGTACGCGCTCGCGATCGTCGACGACTCCACCACCGTGCGCCAGCTGTTCGACGTCTGCTGCAGTGCCGAGGGGCTGACCTTCGACCCGGTGTTCGAAACCGACTACTCCGGCGCGCTCTACACGTTCGCGAAGCTCGCGGA
Organism: Pseudonocardia adelaidensis; assembly: GCF_039543345.1. Taxonomy (NCBI): domain Bacteria; kingdom Bacillati; phylum Actinomycetota; class Actinomycetes; order Pseudonocardiales; family Pseudonocardiaceae; genus Pseudonocardia; species Pseudonocardia adelaidensis. Next base: position 176,020 of record NZ_BAABJO010000001.1, read on the forward strand.
CGCGGTCACGCTCACCGGCAGGTTGCCGGCCCGGCGCCGCCTCGCGGCCGACGGGCTCGTCGCCGTCCCCCTCACCGACCGGGGGATGCACCGGCGCTACGTGCAGATCCAGTCCACGGCCGGGCGTGAGCTGCCGCCGGTCGTGCAGCAGTTCGTCTCCCACCTCGTCGGACGCGTGCAGGCGCCCTGACGAGCGCCTGAAGGACCCCGACCCACAGGGCGACGCCCAGGCCGCCATCGCTCCTCAGCGAGCAACCGGTTGCGGGCACGATCAGCGCGGTCGGCGCCACGCCCGGGTGGACGCGATCCACTCGAGGGTGGCGCGAGGGTCCTCACCCAGCTCCCGGGACAGTCGTATGACCGCCTCACCGGCGATGGCGGTGACCTCGCTCAGCACGTGCTCGGCATCGTTGCTGGTGGCGACCGAATCGACGAGGGCTGCGAGGTCCAGGCCTTCCGCCGTGGGCCGCTCGTCGGTGCGGTGGGTGAGCGCATCCTCGACCTCCGCGGCCACCAGCCGCCGAGCCAGATCGGCCCACCGGTTCTCGTCTTCGGTGTTCACCACCTGCATCAGCCTCTCACACCCTCGATCAGGGCCCGGCCGCACAGGGGAGCGGCCCTCCCGGGCGATACCGCCGCACGAGCGCCGGAGCCGGGCGTGCCTCGGCCCGGGCACCCGCAGGATCAGATTCACGATGTGCCCTTCCGGCCGGTCCACTTCCGTGATGACGACCGCAGCCTCGACGAGCTGAAGCTGTTCGTCCCGCAGCGCTCGCCCGGGGGCACCGCCGCTACTCCCGCTGTCAACCGCGGTTGGCCGCTCGGGTCCGGGCGCTGGTCGACGACGGCACGCGGCTGAGCCGCTACGGCCGGAGTCCTTCAGCGCGCTCCTGGCCGTGCCGGTGCGGCAACGGTCGTTGCCGGATCGGTGATGGTCGCCGGCCCGCGGCGCTCCTACGCTTCGCCGAAACCGGTTCAGGTGGAGGGATGCTCGTGACCCGCAGCGACGCCATCGGGCGCGCAGCCACGTACGTCGACTCGGGCGCGTTCCAGGACGAGCTCGGCCGCCGGGTCGCCCTGCGCACCGAGAGCCAGGACCCGGCCGCGCTGCCTCAGCTGCACCGCTACCTCACCGACGAGATCGGACCGGCGCTCGACCGGATCGGCGCCCGGTGGCACGTGGTCGAGAACCCCCTCCCCGGGGGTGGCCCGTTCCTCGTTGGCCACCGGGGTGAGGACCCGGCCCGGCCGACCGTGCTCGTCTACGGGCACGGCGACGTCGTGCTGGGCCAGCCGGAGCGGTGGCGCGCCGGGCTGTCGCCGTGGTCGATCACGGTCGAGGGCGATCGCTGGTACGGCCGCGGCACCGCGGACAACAAGGGCCAGCACACCCTCAACCTCGCGGCCCTGGAGCAGGTGCTCGCCGCGCGCGGCGGGCGGCTGGGGTTCAACCTCAAGGTCCTCGTCGAGACCGGCGAGGAGGCCGGATCGGCCGGGCTGCGCGAGATGGCCGCCGCGCACGCCGACGAGCTCGCCGCCGACGTGCTGATCGCCTCCGACGGCCCGCGCCTGGCGGCGGACCGGCCGACGGTGTTCCTCGGCTCGCGCGGGGCGGTCGGCTTCACGCTGAGCCTGGGCCTGCGCGAGGGCACCTACCACTCCGGCAACTGGGGCGGGCTGTTGCGCAACCCGGCCACCGTGCTCGCGAACGCGATCGCGTGCCTCGTCGACGGCCGCGGGGTGATCCGGGTGCCCGGCCTTCGCGCACCCGCGATCCCGGAGTCCGTGCGCCGGGCGCTCGCCGACATCTCCCCCGGCGGCGGCCCGGACGACCCGGCCATCGACGAGGGGTGGGGCGAGCCGGACCTCAGCCCCGCCGAGCGGCTGCTGGGCGCGAACGCCCTCGAGGTGCTCGCCTTCACGGCAGGCACCCCGGACGAACCGGTCAACGCGATCCCGGCCACCGCGCGGGCGCACTGCCAGCTGCGCTACGTCGTCGGCACGCCCGCGCAGGACCTGGAGCGGATCGTGCGCGAGCATCTCGACGCCCACGGCTTCGGGATGGTCGCCGTGCACGTCGACCACCTCATGGCCGCCACCCGCGTCGACCCGGACCACCCGTGGGTGCGCTGGGCCGTCGGGTCGATCGCGCGCACCACCGGGGCGCCGCCCGCCGTGCTGCCCAACCTCGGCGGCTCGCTGCCCAACGACGTGTTCACCGACGTCATCGGGGTGCCGACGGTGTGGGTCCCGCACTCCTACCCGGCCTGCGCCCAGCACGGGCCGGACGAACACCTGCTCGTGCCCGTCGCCCGCGAGGGCGCGCAGATCATGGCCGGCCTGTTCTGGGACCTCGGCGAGCCCGGCCCCGACGGCCCGCCCGCCTGACGACAGCGGAAGGGACGCCCGGATGTCGGATGCTCCAGAGTCGGTGCAGCGGACGCGGCAGCCGAGCGCTGCGCGGATCATCACGGCGGCCTGCGTCGGGAACGCCCTCGAGTGGTACGACATCGCCGTCTACAGCTACTTCGCGGTGTACGTCGCGAAGGTGTTCTTCCCCTCGGAGGACCCGACCACCGGCCTGCTGCTCGCGCTCGGCACGTTCGCCGTGTCGTTCCTGATCCGGCCGATCGGCGCGATCGTCCTCGGCTCGTACGCCGACCGGGCGGGCCGCAAGCCCGCGCTCGCGCTGTCGATCGCGCTGATGGTGCTCGGCACGCTGATCATCGTCGTCATGCCGTCGTACGAGGCGGTGGGGCTGCTCGCGCCGATCGGGATCCTCGTGGCGCGGCTCGTCCAGGGCTTCTCGGCGGGCGGTGAGTTCGGCAGCGCCACGGCGCTGATGGTCGAGCACCTCCCCGGGCGGCGCGGCTACGCCGCCAGCTGGCAGTTCACCAGCCAGTCTGCGTCGACGCTGCTCGCCGCCACGCTCGGCACCGTGCTGACGTCCGCGCTGTCGGAGGACCAGCTGCTCTCGTGGGGCTTCCGGGTCCCGTTCGCGGTCGGGCTGCTGGTCGGGCCGGTGGGCTGGTACATCCGGCGGCACGTGCCCGAAGCGCCGGAGTTCGCCCGCGCGGACGCGGTGGCGCCCGACCACCGGCCAGGACTCGTGCTGCTGCGCGAGCAGAAGGTGCGCGTGCTGCTCACGATCGGCGTGCTCGCCGCGACGACGTGCCTCAACTACCTGATCACCTACATGCCGACGTTCGCGATCAAGAACCTCGGACTGCCCGCGTCGACCGGCTTCGCGGGGGTCCTCGTGGGCGGGATCGCGCTGCTGATCGCCACACCGCTGGCCGGGCACTTCTCGGACCGGGTCGGCCAGATCAGGATCATGGTGCCGGCCGCGGTCCTGATCCTCGTGCTGATCTACCCGCTGTTCGCACTGCTCGTCGCCGTTCCGGGGCTGACCGTCATGCTCGGCATGCTGGCGGTGCTCGGCGTGCTCAAGGCCGCGTACTTCGGGCCGATGGGCGCGCTCATCGCGGCCCTCTTCCCCGCCGAGACCCGCGCCACCGGCATGGCGGTCGGCTACAACATCGGCGTCGCCGTCTTCGGCGGTTTCACCCCGCTCATCGCCGCCTGGCTGATCGCCACCACCGGGAGCCCGCTCGCCCCCAGCTTCTGGGTGATGGTCACCGCCGTGCTGAGCCTCGCAGCGCTCGCCGTCATCCGCCGCCGGGTGGTACTCCACTCCTAGCAGACGGTCGCACCGGGTCGCCGATCAAGGGGAGGTGGTGCCCAAATGATCTTTGGGAGCGACCATTTGCCCTTGATCACCACTGCAAAGCGGCCATGTGCCCTCGGGCTGCGAGAGGCGGCCCCGCACACTGCGCGGTGCCGCCAGGAGGCCCGGTAGGCACGAAGATCCAATAGGAGGGTCGACCGGCCAGGAAGCGTCAGTCGGCGCTCGGGGACTGCACCCAGCCGTAGCTGCGGTTGACCGCGCGGCCCCAGTTCTCGTGCTCGCGGCGGCGCAGGGCGTCGTCCATCGCCGGTTCCCACGCCGCGGCGCGGTGCCAGTTGGCGCGCAGCACCTCGACGTCCGGCCAGTAGCCGACGGCGAGGCCCGCCGCGTACGCCGCCCCGAGGGAGACGGCCTCCGACCCGAGCGGGCGCTCCACGGGCACGTCCAGGACGTCGGCGACGAACTGCATGAGGAGGTGGTTGGCCGTCATCCCGCCGTCGACCTTGAGCCGGGTGACCGGCACGCCCGAGTCGGCGTTCATCGCGTCCACCACCTCGCGCGTCTGCCAGCCGGTGGCCTCCAGGACCGCCCGCGCCAGGTGGCCGCGGTTGATGAACGAGGTGAGCCCGACCATCACCCCGCGTGCCTCGGGGTGCCAGCGCGGCGAGTAGAGCCCGGAGAACGCCGGGACGATGTAGCAGCCGCCGTTGTCGGGGACCGTGCTGGCGAGCGTCTCGATCTGGGCGGCGGTCCCGATCATGCCGAGGGAGTCGCGGAACCATTGCACGAGCGAACCGGTGACCGCGATCGCGCCCTCCAGCGCGTACACGGGCGAGTCGCCGAACAGGTAGCCGACGGTCGGGATCAGCCCGTGCGTCGACTCGGCGAGCCGGTGCCCGGTGTTCATCAGCAGGAACGCACCCGTCCCGTAGGTGCACTTGATCTCGCCGGGCGCGAAGCACGCCTGCCCGACGAGCGCGGCCTGCTGGTCGCCGAGTGCCCCCGCTACCGGGACGCCCGGCAGCAGCGTGGTGCAGGTGCCGTAGACCTCGGCGTTCGGGCGGATCTCCGGCAGCATCCGCCGCGGCACCCGCAGCACGTCGAGCAGCTTGTCCGACCACTGCAGCGTGCGGACGTCCATGAGCATCGTCCGGCTCGCGTTCGTGACGTCGGTGACGTGCCGGCCGGTGAGCCGCCAGATCAGCCAGCTCTCCATCGTGCCGAACAGCACGTCGCCCGCCTCCGCGCCCTCGCGCGCGCCCGGCACGTGGTCGAGCAGCCAGCGCAGCCGGGGGCCCGCGAAGTAGGTGGCGGGCGGGAGCCCGCAGATGTCGGTGATGAGCGGGCCGTGCCCGTCCTCGGCCAGCCGCGCGACGATCCCGTCGGTGCGCGTGTCCTGCCAGGTGATCGCCCTGGCCAGCGGCACCCCGGTGTGCCGGTCCCAGATCACGGTGGTCTCGCGCTGGTTGGCGATGCCGAGGCCCACGATGTCGTCCGGGGTGAGCCCTGCGCTCTTCAACGCGGCGGGCACGACGCGGGTGACGTTGCGCCAGATCTCGGCGGCGTCGTGCTCCACGAGCCCCGGCCGCGGGTAGTGCTGCCGGTGCTCGCGCTGCGCGACGGCGAGCATGCGGCCCGAACGGTTGAACAGGAGGCACCGGGTGGAGGTGGTCCCCTGGTCGATGGCGGCGACGACGCGCTCAGTCACGGCAGCACCCGCCCCGGGGTCGTCACGGGCTCGCCACCAGCGCCGCCGAGACCTCGCGCGCCGCCGCCACCAGCTGCTCCGCCAGCCACGGGCGCAGCTCGCCACCGATGCCGTAGAGCTCCTCGACCGGGCCGACCACGCCGAGCGCGCCGACCACGATCCCGCCGCTCGCCCGCAGCGGGGCCGCCGCGCCGCCGGTGTCGGGCTCGTACTCCCCGGTGTCGCTCGCCCATCCTCGCCTTCTGGCGAGGACGAGCTGAGCCTCCAGCGCGGCGACGGTGACGCAGGTGCGCCCGGTCCAGCGCTGCAGGTCCAGGTCCCGGGCGGGCGGCGTGGCGACCGGGGCGAACGCGAGGAGGCATTTGCCGAGCGCGGTGGCGTGCAGCGGCTGTTCCTCGCCGGTGCGGATGCGCTGCGGGGTGCCGTCGGGGCGGAACACGTGGTGCACGAGCCGGACCGCACCCGTGGCCGCGACGCCGAGGTGGACGGCGAGGCCGGTGCTCCCGGCGAGCGAGTCGGCCCAGTTCATGGCGCGGGCCCGCAGGTCGTGGCGGTCCCAGCCGCCGCGGCCGAGCTCGTGCAGGGCGGAGCCGAGCCGGTATCGGGCCGATGCGGCGTCCTGGTCGACGAAGCCGACGTCGCGCAGCGTCCGGACGATCCCGTGGGCGGTGGGCCGGGGCAGGTCCAGCGCGGCCGCGAGCTCGTTCAGCCCGAGCGGCCGGTCGGTGCTGCCCAGCAGCCGCAGCACCGCGGCGGCCCGCTCGATGGACTGGATGGCGCCGGGCACGCCGCGACCCTACCCCTGAATGTGATGTTCGCCCGATCGGTGGTTCGACAATGCCGAACACCCGGCGTTGACCAGCTCGCCGCGCCTACCTAGCGTCCGCTCTCACCCCGTCCGGGGGGCACCCGGATCTTCCAAGGAGGACTTCGATGGCGAAGAACTCATACCTCGCGGAGTTGAGTGCCGAATTCTTCGGCACCATGATCCTCATCCTGTTCGGCGTCGGCGTGGTGGCCCAGGTGGTGACCGCCGTCCCGTCCGGGAACCTGGGCGGGCACGATGCGATCACCTGGGCCTGGGGCATCGGCGTGATCCTGGGTGTGTACGTGTCCGGTCGGATCAGCGGCGGGCACATCAATCCGGCGGTCACGATCGCCCTGGCGGTGTTCCAGGGCTTCCCGTGGCGCAAGGTGGCGCCGTACATCGTCGCCCAGACGGCCGGGGCGTTCGTCGCGGCGCTGATCGTCCGGTTCGTCTACGCCGATCTCATCGACATGTACGACCCGGGCCACACGATCAAGTCGCAGTTCATCTTCTCGACGCTGCCCGGCAACGGCGTGCACGGGGTCACGGTCACCACGGCGTTCTTCGACCAGATCGTCGGCACCGCGATCCTGGTCTTCGTGGTCTTCGCGCTGGTCAACGCGCGCAACAACCCGCCGCTGTCCAACCTGGCCCCGGTGGTCATCGGGCTGCTGGTGGTCGGTATCGGCATGGCGTGGGGGGCGAACGCCGGCTACGCGATCAACCCGGCCCGTGACTTCGGCCCACGGCTGGCGTCGTTCATCACCGGGTACGGGACGGCGTTCACGGACCAGTACGGGACACCCTACTTCTGGGTGCCGATAGTCGCGCCGATCATCGGCGGACTGATCGGCGCCGCACTGTTCCAGTTCTGCATCGACCGCTTCATCCCCGTCGAGGCCGCGCCCGAGCCCATCGGCCGCGACGTGCCCCGCTAAGGAAGAGAGGACTCAATGGCCGAGTTCGTCGGTGCCATCGACCAGGGCACGACCAGCACGAGATTCATGATCTTCGACCACTCCGGCAACGTGAAGGGCATCCACCAGCTGGAGCACGAGCAGATCCTCCCGGAGGCCGGCTGGGTGGAGCACAACCCGGTCGAGATCTGGGAGCGCACCACGGCGGTCGTGCAGACCGCGCTCAACAAGACGGGCCTCGGCGCGTCCGACCTGGCCGCGCTCGGCATCACCAACCAGCGCGAGACCGCGGTGGTGTGGGACCGCAACACCGGGCGCCCGCTCTACAACGCGATCGTCTGGCAGGACACCCGCACCGACCGCATCGCCTCCGCCCTCGACCGCGACGGGCGCGGCGACGTCATCCGGCGGAAGGCAGGCCTGCCGCCCGCCACGTACTTCTCCGGCGGCAAGATCCAGTGGATCCTGGAGAACGTCGACGGGGCCCGGGAGGCGGCCGAGCGCGGCGACGCGATCTTCGGCAACACCGACACGTGGCTGCTGTGGAACCTCACGGGCGGCCGGGACGGCGGCGTGCACGTCACCGACCCGACCAACGCCAGCCGCACGATGCTGATGAACCTCGAGACGCTCGACTGGGACGACGAGCTGCTCGGGTTCTTCGGCATCCCGCGCTCGATGCTGCCGGAGATCCAGCCGAGCTCGCACCCGCGGGGCTACGGCACGACCCGGGCGAACGGCCCGTTGAGCGGCGAGATCCTGCTCACCGGGGACCTCGGCGACCAGCAGGCCGCCACCGTCGGGCAGGTGTGCTTCGCCCCCGGCGAGGCGAAGAACACCTACGGCACGGGCAACTTCATGCTGCTCAACACCGGCACCGAGCTCGTCCGCTCGGAGTCCGGGCTGCTCACCACCGTCTGCTACAAGTTCGGTGACGAGCCCGCGGTGTACGCGTTGGAGGGCTCGATCGCCGTCACCGGGTCGGCCGTGCAGTGGCTACGCGACCAGCTCGGCATCATCTCCGGTGCCGCGCAGAGCGAGTCGCTCGCCCGGCAGGTCGAGGACAACGGCGGCGTGTACTTCGTCCCGGCGTTCTCCGGGCTGTTCGCGCCGTACTGGCGGTCCGACGCGCGCGGCGCGATCGTCGGGCTCTCCCGGTACAACACGAACGCCCACCTGGCCAGGGCCACGCTCGAGGCGATCTGCTACCAGAGCCGCGACGTCGCCGATGCGATGGAGAAGGACTCGGGTGTGCACCTGGAGGTCCTCAAGGTCGACGGCGGTGTCACGGCCAACGAGCTGTGCATGCAGATCCAGGCCGACGTGCTCGGCGTGCCGGTGAGCCGGCCCGTCGTCGCGGAGACCACGGCGCTGGGCGCGGCGTACGCGGCCGGCCTCGCCGTCGGGTTCTGGAAGACCACCGAGGAGCTGCGCTCCAACTGGAACGAGTCGAGGCGCTGGGAGCCGCAGTGGAGTGACGAGCAGCGCACGACCGGGTACGAGCGCTGGAAGAAGGCCGTGACCAGAACGTTGGACTGGGTAGACGTCGACTGAGTTCCGATCGACGCTTCGAGGAAGGGAACCACCATGAGATCGGTCGCGCTCTCCCCGCAGGCCCGTGAGGCCGCGCTCGACGCGATGAGCTCGACCGAACTCGACGTTCTGGTCGTCGGGGGCGGTGTCGTGGGCAGCGGTGCCGCCCTCGACGCCGCCACCCGCGGCCTCACCGTCGGGCTCGTCGAGGCCCGCGACTTCGCCTCCGGCACCTCGAGCCGGTCGAGCAAGCTGATCCACGGTGGCCTGCGCTACCTGGAGATGCTGGACTTCCGGCTCGTCGCCGAGGCGCTGCAGGAGCGCGGACTGCTCATCCAGACGCTCGCGCCGCACCTCGTGCGGCCGGTGCCGTTCCTCTACCCGCTCACCCACCGCTGGTGGGAGCGGTTCTACGCGGGCACGGGCGTCGCTCTCTACGACACGCTGGGCCTGCTGTCCGGCCGCTCCCGCGGTCTGCCCGCGCACCGCCACCTCACCCGCAGGGGCGCGCGCAAGGTGGTGCCGTCGCTGCGCAAGGACGCGCTGGTGGGGGCGCTGCTCTACTTCGACGCGCAGGTCGACGACGCGCGGCACACCATGTTCGTCGCTCGCACGGCGGCGGCGTACGGGGCGCACGTGGCGTGCCGGTCCCGCGTGGTCGGGCTGCTCCGCGAGGGCGAGCGGGTCACCGGCGCCGAGGTGCACGACCTCGAGTCCGGGCGCACGCTGCAGATCCGCGCCCGCCAGGTGATCAACGCGACCGGGGTGTGGACCGACGAGACGCAGGGGCTGGTCGGCGAGCGCGGCCAGTTCCACGTGCGGGCGAGCAAGGGCATCCACCTCGTCGTCCCGCGCGACCGGATCCGCGGGGACGCCGGTCTGATCCTGCGCACCGAGAAGTCGGTGCTCTTCGTCATCCCGTGGGGCCGGCACTGGATCATCGGCACCACCGACACCGACTGGAAGCTCGGCCTCGCCCACCCCGCCGCGAGCGCCGCTGACATCGAGTACCTGCTCGACCACGTCAACGCGGTGCTGGAGCAGCCGCTCACCCACGAGGACGTCGAGGGTGTCTACGCCGGCCTGCGGCCGCTGCTCTCCGGCGAGTCGGAGTCGACGTCGAAGCTGTCCCGCGAGCACGCCGTGGCGCACACGGTGCCGGGGCTGGTGGTCGTCGCGGGCGGGAAGTACACCACGTACCGCGTGATGGCCAAGGACGCCGTCGACGCGGCCGTGCACGGGCTGCACATCAAGGTGCCGCCGTCGGTCACGGAGAACGTGCCGCTGCTGGGGGCCGACGGCTTCGCCGCGGTGAAGAACGCGGCGCCGCTGCTCGCCGAGCAGTACGGGCTCCACGAGGCGCGCATCCTGCACCTGCTGGGCCGCTACGGGTCGCTGATCCACGAGGTGCTGGAGCTCGTGGTGGCCGACCCCGGCCTCGGCGAGCCGCTCGCGGGCGCGCCCGACCACCTCCGCGCGGAGATCGTCTACGCCGCATCGCACGAGGGTGCGCGGCACCTCGACGACGTCCTCGCCCGCCGCACCCGCATCTCGATCGAGACGTTCGACCGGGGCATCGGCGCGGTGGAGGAGGCCGCGCGGCTCGTCGCGCCCGTCCTCGGCTGGAGCGAGGCGCAGATCGAGCGCGAGGTCGAGCACTACCGCAAGCGCGTGGAGGCGGAGCGGGAGAGCCAGAAGATGCCCGACGACGAGACGGCGGACTCGGCCCGGATGGGCGCCCCGGAGGTAGTGCCGGTGGTCTAGTGGCCCGAACAACTCCGGCCGTAGCGAGCGTCGCGCAGTAGGCCCGAGTTGTTCAGGGCTCCTGGGCCTCACCCGTCCGGTTGCAGGGAAAGGTGTGGGGCCAGGTGTTCATGCAGTACTACTTGCAGGTATGACCGACGAGAAGCCCGCCCGGGGTCGGGAACACATCGACCTGTCCCGCGACCCCACCCCTGGGGTGGCCGACCACGCAGCGCCCGAGGGCGCCGAGCTCGACCCGCTGATCGACCTGTCCCGCGACCCCAGCCCCGGGGTGGCCGACCACGCCGCACCGGAGGACGACGACGGCTCGGCCGGGCGGCACCACCGGCCCGCCGACTAGTCCTCGTCCCACACCGCGAGCAGGCTGACCAGCACGAAAACCTGAACCGCCAGCGGCAGGCCGGGCAGCTCCGCCTCGGCCTCGCCGAACCACGCGCTCGTGCGCCGGACGGCGCCGACGGGCTCGCCGTCGCGCACGAGCACCTGGTCACGCCGCCACGGGGAGGGCCGCTCGAACGCGTGCACCTGCCCGCCGGTCTCCACCGTCCAGGCCGACCGGCCCACGCCGTCGGCGAGCGCGACGAGGCTGCCGGACTCGTCGCGCAGCCGGTAGCGCCTGCCGGTCCAGCCGCCGCGGGCGACGTCGTAGCGGTGGCCGTCCAGCTCGAAGCTCCCGCCGCCGAGGAAGGCCGACGGCTTCCACGTGCAGATCGCCCTGTCGTCGCGGGTGATGTCGTAGCGGGTGCTCAGCAGCCCGGCCCGGGACGCGCGCAGCACGCTGCCACCCCATCATCCGGCGGCGTGATCCGCCAGCCCCTCCGTACCGTGAGGGACGTGCCGGATCTGATCTCCCTCGACCACATCACCGCGGCGGCGGAGCGCATCGCGCCCCACGTGCTGCGCACCCCCACCGTGCCCAGCCCCGGCCTCGCCGACCACCTCGGCGTCCCGGTCGCCTGCAAGCTGGAGCTGCTGCAGCGCACGGGCTCGTTCAAGCCGCGCGGCGCGACCCACAAGCTGCTCGGGCTCTCCGCGGCCGAACGGTCGGCCGGGGTGGTCGCCGTCAGCGGCGGCAACCACGGCGTCGCGGTGGCCGACGCCGCCGCCGCGCTCGGCGTGGCGGCCACGGTGGTGATGCCGGAAGCGGCGCCGCAACGCTCGATCGCGGCCGCGCGGGCCCGCGGCGCCGAGGTCCGGCTCACCCCGGACGTGTCGGCGGCCTTCGCGCTCCTCGACGAGCTGGTCGCAGCAGGCCGCACGCTCGTGCACCCGTTCGACGACCCGGCCGTGATCGCCGGGCAGGGCACCGTCGGGGTGGAGCTGGCGGCCGACGCACCGGACGTCACCGACGTGCTGGTCAGCATCGGCGGCGGCGCGCTGATCGCCGGCGTCGCCACCGCTGTGCGCGCCATGGTCCCGGGCGTGCGGGTCTGGGGGGTGGAGACCGAGGGCGCGGACTCGATGTCCCGAGCGCTCGCCGCCGGCACGCCGGTGCCGACGACACCGACCTCGATCGTCACCACGCTGGCGCCGCCGCACGTCTCCGCGCTGACGCTCGCGCACGTCTCGGCGCTCGTCGAGGACGTCATCGTCGTCCCGGACGCCGAGGCGGTGCGTGGCTGCCTCACCTTCGCCGAGGAGGCGAAGATCTGGACCGAGCCCGCGGCGGGCTGCCTCGTCCCGGCCGCGCACCGGGTTCTCGACCGGGTCGGACCGGACGCCCGGCTCGGCCTCGTGGTGTGCGGCGGCAACGCCACCACCGCCGACGTCACCGGCTGGGTGCAGCGCTTCGGCGCGACGCCGCTGCCGAGCCGCCGGGACTTCTCCACGCCCCGCCCGCGTTGAGACCGGGCGTGCGGGCTGAGAGCGATGTCGTCGTCATCGGGGCCGGGCAGGCGGGGCTGTCCGCCGCCTACGGGCTGCGCCGGGCCGGGCTCGCACCCGGCCCCGGTTTCGTCGTGCTGGACGGCGAGGACGGCCCCGGTGGCGCGTGGCGGCACCGCTGGCGCACGCTGCGGGTCGACCGCGCGCACGGCATCGCGAGCCTGCCGGGGCTGCCGTTCGAGCCCGCCGACCGGACCCGGCCGGCGGCCGAGATCGTGCCGGCCTACTTCGACGCGTACGAGCGGGTGTTCGACCTGCAGGTCCGACGGCCGGTGCGGGTCGGCGCCGTCCGCTCGACCGGGCCGGATCTCCAGGTCGAGACGGACCTGGGCACCTGGACCACCCGCGCCCTGATCAATGCAACCGGCACCTGGACGCGACCGTTCCGCCCCCGCTACCCGGGTGCGGAGACCTTCCGCGGCCGCCAGCTGCACACCGTCGACTACGCCGGGCCGGACGAGTTCGCCGGCAAGCGGGTGGTCGTCGTCGGCGGGGGGACGTCCGCGGTGCAGCTGCTGATGGAGATCGCCACCGTCGCCGCCGCCACCACGTGGGTCACCCGGCGCCCGCCGGAGTTCCGCGACGAGCCGTTCGACGACGAGTACGGCCGCGCCGTCGTCGCCCGCGTCGAGGAGCGGGTGCGGGCCGGGCTGCCGCCGCAGAGCGTCGTGAGCGCCACCGGGCTCCCGCTCACGCCCGAGGTGCGGGCCGCGCGGGCGGCGGGCGTGCTGGAGCGGCTGCCGATGTTCGAGCGGATCACCCCCGACGGCGTCGCGTGGGCCGACGGCACCTCGGTGGCCGCCGACGTGATCCTCTGGGCCACCGGGTGGCGCGCCGCGCTCGGCCACCTCGCCCCGCTGCGGCTGCGCGGGCCGGGCGGCGGCATCGCCGTCGACGGCACCCGGGTGGTCGCCGACCCGCGGATCCACCTCGTCGGCTACGGGCCCAGCGCCAGCACGATCGGGGCGAACCGCGCCGGGCAGTCGGCGGCCCGCGAGGTGGTCGCGCTGCTGCGGGAGCCGGCCGCGGCGTAGCCGCGCGTTCCGGCCCGGACCGTCGATGCCGCGTGCCACACTGGCCGCCATGACGGCCCTCCCGCTGCAGCCTCCGCGCCGCCTGCTGACCGTCGCCGAGTTCGCCGCGTTCCACGAGGCCACCGAGGGGCGCTTCGAGTTGCAGGAGGGCAACGTCGTCGTGTCCCCGAGCCCGACGCCCGAACACCAGGTCTGCCTGCAGGAGCTGCTGCACCAGTTGCGTCCCCAGGTCCCCGATCATCTGAGGACCGTGCCCGAGGTGGACATCGACCTCGTCCTCGTTCCGTCGCACCGCCCCGGTTTCGTCCGGATCCCCGATCTGGTCGTGGTCACCCGCGAAGGGCTGAAACGGCGCCGGGCCGAGGGCGGGCTCCTGCGCGCCGACGAGGTTGTGCTCGCGGTCGAGATCGTGTCCGACGGTTCGCAGCGGACGGACCACACGATCAAGCACGGCGAGTACGCCGATGCGGGCGTCCCGCACTACTGGATCCTCGAGCTCGACGCCCGTCCCGCGCTCATCGCGTGCCACCTGGCCGGCGAGTTCGGCTACGTCGACGCGGCGCCGGTCAGCGGGATCTTCACCGCCGACGAGCCCTTCCCGGTGCGGCTGGATCTCGACCAGCTCGGCTGAGCCCGGTCCTGCCGGCGCGCGAGGCGACTCTCACACCACCTCGACCTCGGCACACCCCTCCCGTAATATTCGGCGTGGAGTAATCGGTGCGGAGTGATCAGGGGGATCGGCGATGACGACGGTGACCCCACTGGGCATCTCCGTGCTGGCGCTGCTCGCCGAACGCCCCATGCACCCGTACGAGATGTACCGGCTTCTGCTGGAGCGGCACGAGGACCGCCGGGTGAAGGTCCGGCCCGGCTCGCTGTACCACACCGTGGCCCGGATGGCCGAGATCGGCCTGGTGGAGGCCACCGGCACCGACCGCGACGGCGGCCGTCCGGAGCGGACCACCTACCAGATCACCGATGCCGGCCACCAGGCCCTCACGGACCGGATCCGCGCGCTGCTCGCCACACCGGAGTACGAGTACCCGCAGTTCCCGGTCGCCCTCGGCGAGGCGCACAACCTGCCGCGGCACGAGGTGGTCGAGCTCCTGACGGCGCGGGTACGCCGGATCGAGGGCGAGCTCACCGAGAGCGCCTCGCTGCTGCGCACCGCCGCGGATCGCAAGGTCGAGGAGGCGTACCTCCTCGCCGCCCGCTACCTCCAGGCGCAGCTCACTACCGAGCTGACCTGGCTCACCGACCTCATCGGTCGGCTCGAACGCAAGGAGCTGCGATGGCCGAACGAGGACGCGCTGTGACCGGCGCGCCCGTCAACCCGTGGCATGCGCTGTGGGCGCTCGTCATCGGGTTCTTCATGATCCTGGTGGACGCGACGATCGTGTCGGTGGCCACGCCCGCGATCATGCAGGACCTCGGTGCCGACGTCGCCTCGGTCGTGTGGGTCACCAGCGCCTACCTGCTCGCGTACGCCGTGCCGCTGCTCGTCACCGGCCGGCTCGGTGACCGCTTCGGCCCCAAGCAGGTCTACGCCGTCGGGCTCGTGATCTTCACGCTGGCGTCGCTCTGGTGCGGGCTCACCACGACCGTCGCGCAGCTGATCGTCGCACGGATCGTCCAGGGCCTCGGCGCGTCGATGATGAACCCGCAGACGATGTCCGTCATCACCCGCACCTTCCCCGCCGACCAGCGGGGGCGCGCGATGAGCCTGTGGGGCGCAGTCGCCGGCATCGCCACCCTCGTCGGCCCGATCCTGGGCGGGGTGCTGGTCGACGGCCTCGGCTGGGAGTGGATCTTCTTCGTCAACGTGCCGGTCGGTGTGGTCGGCCTCGTCCTCGCGCTGCGGCTCGTGCCGGACCTGCCCACCCACGTCCACCGGTTCGACCTGCTCGGCGTGCTGCTCTCCGGCGTGGGGATGTTCCTGCTGGTGTTCGGCATCCAGGAGGGGCAGGCGTTCGGCTGGGGCCGGATCGCCGGGCCGATCTCGGTGTGGTCGCTGATCATCGCCGGGATCCTCGTGCTCGCCGGGTTCGTGTTCTGGCAGGTCCGCAACCGGGGCGAGCCGCTGCTGTCGCTCGCGCTCTTCCGCGACCGCAACTTCAGCCTGGCCAACATCGCCATCACCACGGTCGGGTTCACCGTCACGTCGCAGGCGTTCCCGATCATGCTGTACGCGCAGGGCGTGCGCGGGCTCAGCCCCACCGAGGCGGCGCTGCTCCTCGCCCCGATGGCCGTGTTCTCCGGGGTGCTGGCGCCGGTGGTCGGCCGGCTGGCCGACCGCCACCACCCGCGCCACACCGCCGGCGTGGGGCTCCTCGGCGTCACCGTCGCGCTGGTGTGGCTGGCGGCGGTGATGGTGCCGAACGCGCCGATCTGGCAGCTGCTGCTGCCGCTGGGACTGCTCGGCGCCGCGAGCGCGTTCGTCTGGGCGCCGATCGGGAGCACGGCCACCCGCAACCTGCCGATGGCGCACGCCGGTGCCGGTTCTGGGGTCTACAACACCACCCGACAGGTCGGCGCGGTGCTCGGCAGCGCCGGGATCGCGGCGATCATGGAGGCGCGGCTGGCCGCACTGCTACCGGGCATGTCCGGGGACGCCGAGGCCGCCGTCGGCGGGCTGCCGCCCGCGCAGCACGGGGCGTTCGCCGCCGCGATGGCACAGTCGCTACTGCTGCCCGCGGGCGTCCTGCTGGTGGGGCTGGTCGCGGTGCTGTGCTTCGCCCGGCCAACCCACCTGCGCCGGGCGCCCGCGGGGGCGGCGGTGTCCGGAGCCGGCGACCGCTAGCGGCGCCGCCGGTGCAGCCAGACCCCGCCGGTGATCGTCGCGGCCAGGGACAGGACGAAGACCGCCGGCAGCACCACGAGCACCGAGATCAGCACCCCGAGCAGCCCGACGACGAGCACGAGAACGGGCCACAGGCGTGACGTGCGGGTGCCCGGCGGCCGCCATCGCGCCAGGCGGCGGGCGAACTCGGGATCCTCCTCGTGCAGCCGGCGTTCGATCTCCTCGAGCCGGCGCCGGTCGTTCTGGTTGAGCATCGCATCGTCTCCCCCGACAGCAGCCCCGCGCACGCACATCCGGCCGGGGTGACACGCGAGTTCCCACTGGCGGAGCGCTCAAACGGAGGGGCGGCCGATCTCCGTTGACGACCTGTCACCGGACCGTGCTGCACACCTGGACCTCGGGCCGCACTTCCGCGAGACTCTGACAGCCCCGGACGATGCTCGTCCCACGGCACAGGAGGTCGCGATGCCTTCTCGGCTCAACCCCTACCTCAGCTTCGCAGGCGATGCGCGGGCGGCCATGGAGTTCTACGCCGACGTCTTCGGCGGCACCCCCACGCTGAACACCTACGGCGAGTACGGCTCCCCGGACGCGCCGGAGGCCGACAAGATCATGCACGGCATGCTGGAGACGCCCGCCGGCTACACGCTCATGGGTGCCGACAACCCGCCGGGGATGGACCTGTCCCCCGGCAACGACGTCTCGCTGAGCCTCAGCGGCGACGACGCGGACGAGCTGCGCGGCTACTGGGCGAAGCTCGCCGACGGCGGCACCGTCACCGTCCCGCTCGAGAAGCAGATGTGGGGCGACGAGTTCGGGATGTGCGTCGACCGCTTCGGCGTCCGGTGGATGGTGAACATCAGCCGGTGACCGGCCCCTCCGGCGCCGGTGGTGAACTTCTCGCCGGGGGGCTGCGTGTCCCCTGTGGCGGGCCGCGCGGGCCCGCGCCGACCCGGAGGTGGGCGAGAAGATGATCCTGCGACGCCGGGCGGGCACCGAGGCGGAACGCACCCGATGGCGCCCACCCGCGGCGCGGCTGGTCACGGTGCTGGCCGCCCTGCTCGTGCTCGCCGTCCTCGTCGCGCCCGATACGATCACCGACCTCACCCCCGCCGCCTTCCTGCGGCTGCCCCTCGAGGTGCTCGTCGGCGTCGCCGTGCTGCTCGTACTCCCCGACCGGGCACGCCGGCCCGTGGCGGTGACCGCCGGCGCCGTGCTGGGCCTGCTCACCGTCCTGAAGGTCCTCGACCTCGGCTTCTCCGCCGTGCTCGCCCGCCCGTTCGACCCGGTGCTCGACTGGGCGCTGCTCGACGACGGCCTCGGCTTCCTGGGTTCGTCCACCGGCCCGGCCGGTCAGGTCGCAGCGGTCGTCGCGGCGATCGTCGTCACGATCGCGGTGCTGGTCCTCGTGACGCTCGCGGTCGTGCGGCTGGCCGGTGTCACGGTCCGCCACCCGCGACCCGCGACCCGCGCGCTCGCCGTGCTCACACCGGCCTGGGTGGCGTGCGCGGTGCTCGGCGCGCAGCTCGTCCCGGGCGTGCCCGTGGCGGCGGCCTCCGCCGCGGTCGCCGCCGAACAGCGGGCGGTGCAGGTGCCCACGAGCCTGCTCGACCAGCGGTCGTTCACGGCGGCGCTCTCCGCCGACCCCTTCCGCAACGTGCCCGCCGACCAGCTGCTCAGCGCGCTGCACGGCAAGGACGTCGTGCTCGCGTTCGTCGAGAGCTACGGGCGCAGCGCGCTCGAGCGGCCCGAGCTCGCGGGGCCCGTCACCGCCGCGCTCGACGCGGGGGACGCGCAGCTCGCCTCGGCCGGTTTCGCGGCCCGCAGCGGCTTCCTCACCTCGCCGGTGGCGGGCGGCAGCAGCTGGCTCGCGCACGCCACCATGCTGTCCGGCACGCGGGTCGCCAACCAGGCCCGCCACGACGCGCTGATGGCGAGCGACCGGCTCACGCTCGTCAGCGCGTTCGCCGGGGCCGGCTGGCAGACCGTCGCCGTCATGCCGGGCACCACCGGCGAATGGCCGGAGGCGCGGTTCTACGGCCACCAGCGCGTCGACGACTTCCCGGCACTCGGCTACCGCGGCCCCGACCTCGGCTGGGCGAGCGTGCCCGACCAGTACACGATGTCGGCGTTCGAGCGGATGGAGCACGGGCGGACCGACCGGCCGCCCCTCTTCGCCGAGATCGCGCTCGCGTCGAGCCACGCACCGTGGCCGCTCATCCCGCCGGTGATCGGGTGGGACCAGGTCGGGGACGGCTCGATCTTCCAGACGTTCGCCACGGGCGAGCCGCGGGACGCCGTGTGGGCCAAGGGAACCGACGCGGTCCACTCCGCGTACAGCCGCTCGATCGCCTACTCCCTGCAGACGCTCACCTCGTGGGTGCAGGCCTCTGGCGACGACGACCTGGTGCTCATCGTGCTCGGCGACCACCAGGCGGCGCCGCTGATCGTCGGGCCCGACGCGGGGCGCGACGTCCCGATCTCGATCGTCACCCGGGACCGGGCCGTGCTCGACCGGATCGACGGCTGGGGCTGGGAGGACGGCCTGCACCCGAGATCGGACGCCCCCGTCTGGCCCATGGAGGACTTCCGGGACCGGTTCCTCACCACCTTCGGCCCCCAGGACCCGACCGCGCACTGAACGCGGCGAGCGCCTCCACGAAGGAGGTTCCGGGCCTTAGGGTGACGGCGTGAACCGGGCGCTCGCGGTGCTGACGGCCGGCGCGTTCCTCACGCTGGTGATCGGGATCGCGGGGACGGGCGGGCCCGTGGCGGCGGTGCCGCTCGGCGCGGCGTACACGCTCGTGGCCACGGCCGGCTTCTGGTGGGTGCGCAGGCGGGGGCACCGGGGCTGGTCCGCGGGGTACGCGGCGATCCAGCTCGCACTGGCCTTCGCGACGTTCGCGCTCGAGCCGGGCGTCGCCACCACGCTCTTCTTCGTGGTGCTGGTGAGCCAGTGCGTGCTGGTGCTCCCGCGGCCGGCCACCGTCGTGGTGGTCCTGCTCGTCCCGTTCGCGCACGCGCCGATGGACTCGTGGCAGGCGGCGTTGCGGGAGGGTGTCGGCCTGTTCGCCTCGGTGGTGTTCGCGGCGGTCATCACCGAGCTGCTGCAGCGGGAGCAGCAGCTGCGGCGCGAGCTGGCCGAGGCGCACGAGCAGCTGCGCGACTACGCCGCGCAGGCCGAACGGCTCGCCACGGCCCAGGAGCGCAACCGGGTGGCCCGCGACATCCACGACGGGCTCGGCCACTCGCTCACCGTCGTCCAGATGCAGGTCAAAGCGGCGCGAGCGGTGCTGTCGACCGACCCGGCCAAGGCCGACGACGTGCTCGCGAAGGCGCAGCACCAGTCGGAGGAGGCGCTCGGTGCGGTACGCCGGTCGGTGCGCGCGTTGCGCGAGCCGCGGTCGACCGGCCCGCTGCCGGAAGCGCTGGGCGCGCTCGCCGAGGAGGCCTCGGCCGCGGGCCTCCCCACCCGGCTCCAGGTGTCGGGCACGCAGCGCCCGCTCCGCGACGACGCCCGGGAGGCGCTGTACCGCGCCGCCCAGGAGGGCCTGACGAACGTCCGCAAGCACGCCAGGGCCGACCGGGCCGACCTGCTGCTGGACTACGGCGAGTCCGCCGTCCGCGTGGCGGTCCGCGACGACGGCGTGGGCACCGGCGACGGGCAACCGGGCTTCGGCCTGGTGGGGCTGCGGGAACGGGCCGCGCTGCTCGGCGGCCGGCTGCGGGTCGAGTCGGCGCCCGGTGCGGGCTGCACGCTGACGATGGAGGTGCCGGGGTGACGGGCGTCCGGGTCCTGCTGGTGGACGACCAGACCCTCTTCCGGGAGGCCCTCGCCACGCTGCTCGCCGTGCACGACGGCGTCGAGGTGGTGGGCGAGGCGGGCGACGGCGACGAGGCTCTGCGCAAGGCCGCGGAGCTCGCGCCCGACGTCGTGCTCATGGACCTGCGCATGCCCGTGCTCGACGGCATCGGGGCCACCCGGAGGCTGCGCGTCGAGCAACCGGGGGTCCGGGTCATCGCGCTCACCACGTTCGACGACGACGAGGACGTCTTCGCGGCGCTGCGCGCGGGCGCGGTCGGCTACCTGCTCAAGGACGTGTCCTCGGCGCGGCTGGTCGAGGCCGTGCACGCGGCCGCCCGCGGCGAGTCGGTGCTGCAACCGTCGGTGGCGGCGAAGGTGGTGGCCCGGTTCGCCCAGCTGCCCGACGCCGCCGCGGAGCCGCGCCCCCAACCGCTGGTCGTGCCGCTGTCGGACCGCGAGCTCGACGTGCTCCGCCTGGTGGCCGAGGGCCGCAGCAACCGGGAGATCGCCGCGGAGCTGTTCCTCGCCGAGGGCACCGTGAAGAACCACGTGACGAACGTGCTGGCGAAGCTCGGTGCCCGCGACCGCACCCAGGCGGCGCTGCGCGCCCGCGCCCTCGGTCTGCTGTAGACGGTTGCTCCTGGGTTCTCAGTGGTCGAGGGCGATCGGGGAGCGCTCGACGGGGGCGCCGTCGCGGCGGTCGGGGCGCACGACGGTGATACCCGGGGCCGCCATGCACGTGGTGTCCTCCGAGGTGCGGCACGCGCACCGGATCGCCGATCAAGGCAAAATGGCTGCCGAATGATCTCCGGGAGCGACACCTACCGAAACGGCGATCACGACCACGGGAGTCCCTGACGATTGCGGCCAGGACGGTGCCGAGGTCGGTCTTCACGAACTCTGATTCCCCCACACCACTCCCCCGGGCAACGAAGTCCCGATGGGAACCAACGGTCCGAAGGAGCGCGCTCGTCATGCCGACGTCATGACCCCGGGTCATGACTTCCGGCACCTGGCAGTAAGGCCCGGCCGCACGACCCTTGCGGCCATGACAACCACGCAGACCCGCCCCCACTCCCGCCCGCTGCTGCGCTTCGTCGCCCACTACGTCGAGATGGTCGTCGCCATGATCGTCGGGATGGTGGCCCTCGCCCCGCTCTGGCCCGCCGAATGGGTCGCCCGGCCCGACGTCCACGCGATGTCGATGGCGATCGACATGACGATCGTGATGGGGCTCTGGATGCGCGTCCGGCACCACTCGTGGCCCCGCACCGCCGAGATGAGCGCGGCGATGTTCCTGCCGTTCGTCGTGCTGCTCGTGCCGTACTGGCTGGGCGCGATCTCCGCGATGACCGTCATGGTCGGCGCCCACGTGATCATGTTCCCGCTGATGCTGGCCGTCATGCTGTGGCGGCGCGCGGACTACTGGCACTGACCGGGGCAGCCGTGCTCCCGGTGTCCTTGCCGACATGATCTCTCTTACATCAAATCATCACCAAGATCCTCGACCGCCCGCGTGGCAGCCGTCACACTCACTCGCCATGGTGGACTCAGCCCCGGCCCATGCCCAACCCGAGCTCAAGCGCGCGATCGGTCCTGGTCTCCTGCTCTTCTTCGTGGTCGGCGACATCCTCGGCACGGGGATCTACGCCCTGACCGGCTCTGTGGCCGCCGAGATCGGCGGCGCGCTCTGGCTACCGTTCCTCGGCGCTTTCGTGGTCGCGTTCCTGACCGCGTTCAGCTACCTGGAGCTCGTCGGCAAGTTCCCGGGAGCGGGCGGGGCGGCGCTGTACACGCACCGCGCGTTCGGTGTCCAGTTCCTGACGTTCATGGTGACGTTCACGGTGATGTGTTCGGGCGTGACGTCCGCGGCATCCGCGGCCAAGGCGTTCGGCGACACCTACCTGAGGCAGTTCGCGGTGCTGCCGCTCTGGATCGTCGCGCTGGTCTTCATCGCGGGCCTCGCGCTCATCAACTTCCGCGGCGTGGGCGAGTCGGTCAAGGCGAACGTGCTGCTCACCTGCATCGAGGTGAGCGGCCTGGCGATCATCATCATCGCCGGCCTCTTGGCCATCGGCGGCGGGCAGGGCGACGCCGGCCGGCTCGTCGAGATCAACACCGCGGACAGCGGGCCGGTGCTGGCGATCACCACCGCCATCTCGCTCGCGTTCTTCGCCATGGTCGGGTTCGAGGACTCGGTGAACATGGCCGAGGAGACCAAGGACCCGGTGAAGATCTTCCCGCGCGCGATGCTGCTCGGCATGGCCGTCGCGGGCTCCATCTACGTGGTCGTCGCGATCGTCTCCTCGATGCTCATGCCGGCGAACGACCTGGCCGAGGCCGGGAGCGGCGCGCTGCTCGCGGTGCTGGAGGTCAGCGCGCCCGGCTTCCCGCTGCAGCTGTTCGCCGGGATCGGCCTGCTCGCCGTGATCAACTCGGCGTTGATCAACATGCTGATGGCGAGCCGGCTGCTCTACGGAATGGCCAACGAGCGCGTGCTGCCCAGCGTGTTCGCCACCGTGCACGCCGGCCGGCGCACGCCGTGGGTGTCGATCGCGTTCACGAGCGTGATCGCCTACATCCTGGTCGTGAGCGTCGACCTGAGCGCGCTGGGTGGCACCACCGCGCTGCTGCTGCTCGCCGTGTTCACGATCGTCAACATCGCGGTGCTGGTGCTGCGCAAGCACAAGGTCGAGCACAAGCACTTCCGCGCGCCGACCTGGGCACCCGTGCTCGGCATCTTCCTGTGCGGCTTCCTCGCCACGCCGCTGTCCGGCCGCCCCACGATCCAGTTCGTCATCGCCGGCATCCTGCTCGCGGTCGGTGGGGTGCTCTGGCTGGTCAACCACCTGGTGGTGGGCCGGGTGGAGTTCGACCCGTCGCACCTGGACGAGAGCCGCGAGCACCCGCACCCGCGCGACCCGCAGTAGCAGCGCACCACGAGTCGAGTCCGGGCTCCGCACGGGCGTGTGGAGCCCGGACTCGTCATGCGGTGGGGACCAGCTCGAAGTGGACGGTCCGGCCGGTCCGCCTGCGCCCCACGCGGTGGGCCAGCGGCACGAGGATGCCGTGCAGGAACGGGTGCTTGCGCCGCAGCAGCCGCGCGGCGTCGTCCGCCTCGTCCCCGTCGAGCAGCCGGGCGGTGGCGCGGATCGCGGGCCCGGTCGGCCGGCCGCGGAACGTGGACGGGGCCACCTCGACGGTCGGGTCGCGCCGCAGCCGGCGAGTCTTGCCCGCCTCGGCGAAGGAGCGGAACACCGCGCGGTCACCGTCCACCGCGATGCTCACCGGGGTGCTGACCGGCGTGCCGTCGCGCCGGAACGTCGTGAGCGCCACGGTCCGCTGCGTCGCGAACGGCTCGAGTGCGATCGACATCAGGGCCTCCATCTGGTCGGGTCACGACCTGAGACGGATCACCCCCCGAGCCCGTGACATCCCCGACCGGTCGGCCGCGCCTGCGCAACGGCGCCGGCCGGACCGACTGGACCGCCGCGTTGAGGTACGCGCCGAGGATCACGGCCAGCGCGATGAAGTACATGCCGAGCAGGAAGGCGATCGGCGCCGCCAGCGCTCCGTAGGTGTAGCCGGTGCTGGTGATCCAGTCGAGGTACAGCCGCAGGCCGGTGGCCCCCACCAGGAACACCACCGCGGCCAGCACCGCCCCGGGCAGGCCGCGGTACCACGGCGGTTTCAACGGCAGCGCGATCTTGTACAGCGAGGTGAGCGCCAGCACGAGCACCACGACGACCACCGGGAGGTAGACGGCGTTCACCGCCGTCCGCGCGGCCGGCTCGACCGCCTCGGGCACCAGCGACAGCAGGCGGTCGGGACCCAGCGCCGCGACCGGCAGCAGCACGATGCCGACGGCGAGGCCCGCCAGGTAGAGCAGGATCGCGAGGGTGCGCTGCCACACCCATCCGCGCACCGGGTACTGGTCGTGGGCCCGGGTGATCGCGTCGACGAACGTCGCCATCGCCGAGGAGCCCGACCAGAAGCTCAGGACGAACCCGACCGACACGAGCTCGCCGCGGGACGTCGTGAGGATCTCGGCCACGGTGGGTACGATGATCTCGTCCACGGCGTTGCGGCTGAACACGCCGCTGGTGATCCGGGTGATCCACTCCTGCACGGCGACCACCGTGTCCGGACCGAACCAGCGCTCGGCGTACCCGAGCAAGCCGAACAGCCCGAGCAGCAGCGGGGGCAACGAGAGCGTCTGCCAGAACGCCGCCGAGGCGGACTGACCGAGCACGTCGTCGTTCCACGCCCGGGTCAGCAGCCGGGTGATCACGCGCCGGTGCGGGCTCCGTTCCCGCGCGGCGCCCGGCGCGGCCGGGCCGCGCCGCGGCATCTCCGGGCTCAGCCGGGTGGCGCGGGCCGCGGCTGCCCGCCGTTGGTGTTCGGGATGCCGTCGGGCACGGCGGCGTCCGCGACGGCCTCGGCCGCCGCCTCCTCGGCCTGCGCGGCGTCCTCCGCTGCCAGCTCCGCGAGCCCGTCCGACGACGTCGGCTCACGGGTGGCGGGCGAGCGCGGGACGGACTCGCTGAAGGC
The DNA here is from genome assembly GCF_039543345.1 of Pseudonocardia adelaidensis. NCBI lineage: Bacteria > Bacillati > Actinomycetota > Actinomycetes > Pseudonocardiales > Pseudonocardiaceae > Pseudonocardia > Pseudonocardia adelaidensis. Next base: position 200,512 of record NZ_BAABJO010000001.1, read on the forward strand.
CTTCGACACACCCTGCAGCGCGGAGGTGACCTCGCTGGGGATCACCCAGAACGTGTTGCCCTCGCCCTGCGCGAGCTGCGGCAGCACCTGCAGGTACTGGTACGCGAGCAGCTTCGGGTCCGGATCGTTGCGGTGCACCGCCTGGAACACCTGGTCGATCGCCCGGGACTGGCCCTCGGCCTTGAGGATCGCCGATGCCCGCTCCCCCTCGGCGCGCAGGATCGCGCCCTGCTTGTCGCCCTGCGCGGTGAGGATCTGCGACTGCCGCTGGCCCTCGGCCGCGAGGATGGCGGCGCGCTTGTCCCGCTCGGCGCGCATCTGCTTCTCCATCGCGTCCTTGATGGTCTTCGGCGGGTCGATGGCCTTGATCTCCACGCGGTTGACCCGCAGGCCCCACTTGCCGGTGGCCTCGTCGAGCACGCCGCGCAGGAGGCTGTTGATCCGGTCCCGCGAGGTGAGCGTGACCTCCAGATCCATCGAGCCGACCACGTTGCGCAGGGTAGTGACGGTCAGCTGCTCGACGGCCTGCAGGTAGCTCGCGATCTCGTACGCGGCGGCGCGCGGGTCGGTGACCTGGAAGTACAGGACGGTGTCGATCTCGACGACCAGGTTGTCCTCGGTGATCACCGGCTGCGGGCGGAACGACACGACCTGCTCCCGAAGGTCGATCACCGGGTAGACGCGGTCGATGTAGGGGATCACGAAGTTGAGGCCGGGCTGCAGCGTGCGCTGGTAGCGGCCGAGCCGTTCGACGTTGCGGGCACGGGCCTGCGGCACGATCCGGACGGTCCGCATCACGGTGATGACGGCGAACAGCGCGATGAGCAGCCCGACGATGATCAGGGCCAGGTCCATGGTCACTCCCTGGGGTAGACGACGGCGGTGGCCCCGTCGATCTGCAGGACGCCGACGGTGGCGCCGGCCGGGATGACGACGCTGTCGTCCATCGCGCGGGCGGTCCACTCCTCGCCGCCGATCCGCACCCGGCCCTCGCGGCCGTTGACCTCCTGCACGACGTACCCCGGCTTGCCGAGCAGCGCGTCGACCCCGAACGGGGCGCCACCGCGCGGTCCCGTCAGGTGCCGCCGCGCGACCGGGCCCAGCAGCCCGACCCCGGCCACCGCCGCGCCGGAGAACACGACCAGCTGCAGCGGCAGCGGCAACCCGAGCGCCGCCGCGAGCGCGGTGATCAGTCCGGCACCGCCCAAGATGCCCAGCGCCGCGGTGAGCGTGAAGACCTCGAGCACGATGAGACCCACCGCGGCGATCAACCAGACGACCCACATGTCCACGGGCATCGACCCTCCCGCCCACGACAACGGGGGCTGACCACCCCAGTATGCGCCCCGGGACCAGGGAGAAGAAGGCCGGAGCTTTCCGGCCCCCGGCCTTCTGCGGCACGCTCTGCCGGTGCGGGTGCTGGTGGTCGAGGACGACGACGGGGTGGCGGGCGCGGTCGTGGAGGCGCTCGCGACGCACGGTCACCGCGTCGAGCGGGTGGCGCGGGCAGCGGACGTGTGGCCGCACCTGCGCGACGCCGACCTCGTTCTGCTCGACCTGGGCCTACCCGACGCCGACGGCATGGACGTGCTGCGCAGGCTGCGCCGGGTCGCCGGCACCCCCGTGCTGGTGCTCACGGCCCGTGACGCCGAGCGGGACGTCGTGCGTGGTCTCCGGCTCGGCGCCGACGACTACCTCGTGAAACCGGTGCGGCTGCGGGAGCTGCTGGCGCGGGTCGACGCGGTCGTGCGGCGCACGCGGGCCGCGGACGCGGCCAGGACCGACGTCGTGGAGGTCGAGGACCTGCGGGTGGACATGAGCGCCCGCCGCGCCACGATCGCGGGCGACGAGGTCGCGCTCACCGCCAAGGAGTTCGACATCCTCGCCGCGCTCGCCCGCAGGCCGGGGGCGGCGGTGAGCCGGCAGCAGCTGCTCGACGAGGTCTGGGGCGACGCGTACCTCGCCGTCTCCCGCTCGTTGGACGTGCACCTGGCATCGCTGCGGAACAAGCTGGGGCGTCCCGGGCTCGTGTCGACGATCCGCGGCTTCGGCTACCGGCTGGGCCGCTGATGGAGCGAGGGGCACCTTCGCTCGCACATTGCGCGCCAACGGCACTTCCGCTCCGTGGGGGGCAGTAGCGTGCGGCGCCGGTTGCTCGTCGTGCTCCTGGCGTTCGCGCTCGCCGCCGTCGCCGGGTTCGCGGTCCCGCTGCTGCAGAGCACCGCGGCCGGCCGCACCCAGGAGTTCGTGCTCACCCGCGGGGGCGACCTCGACCGGTTCGCCGCCCTCGCGCAGCAGGCCACCGGCCCGGCCGGGGCGGGCACGCTGGCCCAGGAGGTGCAGGCCCACCAGGCCGTCTACGGCGAGGGGGTCGCGGTCGTCGACCGCTCCGGTCGGGCGATCGTCGAGGCCGGGCTGCGCGCCGACGACCCGGCTGTCGTCGCCGCGGTGGACGCGGCGCTGCGCAACCAGCCCGCGGCGCGGCCGACCGGGCTGCGGCCGTGGTCCACCGCGCCGATCCTGCTCGCCCGCCCGATCGGCACCGGGACGGAGGTGGGCGGAGCCGTCGTGCTGCGGGCCGAACCCGCCGCCGCGGCGGCCGACATCGCCACCGCGTGGGCGGCCGTGCTGTCGGGGGCGCTGCTGGCGGCCCTCGCGTGCGCGGCGCTCGCGCTGCTGCTGGCCCGGTGGGTGCTGCGCCCGATCCGGGAGCTCGCGGCGGGCGTCGGGGAGGTCGCGGCGGGCCATCCGGGGGCGCACGTGTCCCCGCGGGCGGGCCCCACCGAGCTGCGTGAGCTCGCCGCGGCCTTCAACCGGATGTCCGACGCCGTCGCGACCAGCGCGGAGGAGCAGCGCAGGCTCGTGGCCGACACCTCGCACCAGCTGCGCAACCCGCTGGCGGCGCTCCGGCTGCGCGTCGACACGCTCGACCCGCACGTCGCGGCGCCCGGCCGCTCGACCTACCGGTCCACCGTGGTGGAGCTCGACCGCCTCGAGGCGCTGCTCGACGGGCTGCTCGACCTGGCGTCGGCGGAGAGCCGGGCCACCGCCCTGGCCGCCGTGGCCCGGCCGGACGACCGGGCCGAGCTCACGGCCGTCGTCGCCGAACGCCTCGACGCATGGCGGCAGGCCGCACGGGAGGCCGGTGTCCGGCTGCACGCCGCGTCGGCCGCGAAGCCGGTGGAGGCGGCCTGCACGGCGTCGGAGGTGGAGCAGCTGCTCGACGTCCTGCTGGACAACGCCGTCAAGTACGCGGGCCGCGGCGCCACCGTCTCGGTCGCGCTCCGTGCGGCCGACGGACGCGCGCTGCTCGAGGTGCGCGACGACGGTCCCGGGCTGCCGGCCGAGCAGCTGGCGCAGGCGACGCAGCGGTACTGGCGAGCGCCCGGCAGCACTGCGCGCGGCTCCGGGCTGGGCCTGCCGATCGCGGAACGCCTCGTCACCGCCCGGGGCGGCGCCCTGAGCATCTCGTCCCCGCCGGACACGGGCCTCGTGGTGACGATCGAGCTGCCGGCATGACCCCCTCGACCACCCCGTCCCGCCGGGCGCTCCTGCGCGGGCTGCTCGCCACGCCGCTGGTCGCGGGCTGCGCGGTCGGTGCGGCGCCGCCCCTCGCGCTGGCCGCGGGCGAGCCGGGCGGGTTCTACGTCGAGTTCGGCGAGCTGCTGGGCGCGGCGCTCCGGGCGGCGGGCCTGCCCGTCGCGGTCGTGAGCACCGGCGGCAGCGTCGAGAACATCGAACAGCTCCGCGGCGGCAGGGCCGCGCTCGGGCTCGCGCTCACCGACATCGCGCTCGCGGCTCGCATCGGACAGGAGCCCTTCGGCGCGCTGGTGCCGCTGCAGGCGATCGGCCGCGTCTACGAGAACTACATGCAGCTGGTGGTGCGCGCCGAGGACCCCGCGACCGGCACCGCCGACCTGGCCGGTCGCCCGGTCTCGCTCGGCGCCGTGGGATCGGGCGCGGCCGTGTTCGGCGACCGGCTGCTCGCGGCGGCCGGGATCGCGGCGGACGTGACGCACCGCCCGCTGCGCGACGCCGTCGCCGCGCTCGAGGCGGGTGCGGCCGACGCGCTCCTGTGGTCGGGCGGGGTGCCGACGCCCGCGCTCGCCGAGCTCGCCGCCCGGCGCCCCGTGCGCCTGCTGCCGCTGATCGAGCACCTGCCCCAGCTGCGGTCGCGGCACGGCGGCGTCTACGGCCCGGTCACCGTGCCCGCCGACGCGTACGGACCCGCCGCGCCGGTCCCGACCGTCGGCGTGGCCAACCTGCTGGTCTGCACCCCCGCCCTGCCACCCGCCACCGCGGGCGCCGTGGCGCGGACGCTCGTGGCCGCCGCACCCGACCTGGTTCCGGAGTCGGCGCTGGGCACCCAGTACCTCGACCAGCGCTCGCTCATCGGCACCGGCGAGATCCCGCTCCACCCCGGCGCGGTGGCCGCGTACCGGGAGCTCCACGGGTAGCAGGGGCGTCGCCTAAGAGCCCGTAAAGATCGCGCACGGCCGCCGCCCGGCCGATCTACGGTCGGCGGGCGACAATCCCCGACATCGACGAGGAGCGGGAGCTCATGAGCGAGCTTGCGAGCGGATCATTGTCACAGCGCCCGTGCGAAGCGCCGGACGAGCGCAGCGAGGCCGAGCGATGAGCACGTCCGACACGACAACGGTGAGCCCACCCACCGGGTTCGCTGCCAAGGTCAAGCAGGTCGGGCCGGGGCTGCTCGCCGCGGCCGCGGGGGTCGGCGCGGGCGACCTGGTCGCCACGATGGTCGCGGGAGCCCGGTTCGGCACGGTGCTGCTGTGGGCGGCCGTGCTGGGTGCCGTCCTCAAGCTCGCGCTCGCCGAGGGGGTGGGCCGCTGGCACCTCGCCTCGGGTTCCACCCTGCTCGACGGCTGGCGGCGGCTCGGCCGCTGGGCCACCGTCTTCTTCGGCGTCTACATCGTGATCTGGGGCTTCGTGTACGGCGCCACCGCGATGTCGGCGGTGGGGCTGCCGCTGAACGCGCTGTTCGGCGGCCTCGACGTCCGGTACTGGGCCATGATCGCCGGCGTCGTGGGCCTCGTGCTGGTGTGGCTGCAGCGCTACCAGATCTTCGAGAAGTTCATCACCGTCCTGGTGCTGATCAAGTTCGTCTCGGTGGTGTCGGTGGCCTTCCTGGTGGCGCCCGACCTCGTGGCCCTGGCCGGCGGCCTGGTCCCCCGTCTGCCCGACGGTTCGGTGATCTACGTGCTCGGCCTGGTCGGCGGCGTCGGCGGCACGATCACGATGGCCGCGTACGGCTACTGGATGATCGCGAAGGGCTGGAAGGGCACCGGCTGGCTGTCGATGATGCGGCTCGACAACGCCGTCGGCTACACGATGACCGCGATCTTCGTGATCGCCATGCTCATCGTCGGCGCCAACCTGCTGCTCGGCCAGAACCTCACCGAGAACGACAAGGGCCTGCTCATCCTCGGCACCGAGTTGGGGAACCGCTACGGCGACTGGGCGCGGATCCTGTTCCTCGTCGGGTTCCTCGCGGTGACCACCACGTCGCTGCTGGGCGTGTGGAACGGGGTCAGCCTGCTGTTCACGGACTGGACGCGCACGATCCGCATGCCGCACGGCGCCGCGGCCGAGGTGAGCGCCGAGTCGCTGCGCACCGAGCACTCGACCGCGACCGAGACGGGCTACGAGGCCAGGGCGGCCGAGCGCAGCACGCCCTTCCGCGCGTACCTGGTCTGGCTGACGATCCCGCCGATGGCGCTGCTGTTCTTCGACAAGCCGTTCGCGTTGACGCTGATCTACGGCGTACTCGGCGCCGCGTTCATGCCCTTCCTCGGGGTCACCCTGATCCTGTTGCTGAACTCGAAGCGGATCGCGGCCGACGGCCGGTCGGGATGGCTCTCGAACGTGCTGCTCGCGGTGGCGTCGGCGCTGTTCGTGGTGCTGCTGGTGATCGACGTCTGGGGACGGGTCAGCTAGGAGCGCGCCCGCACGCATGGACAGAGCTTGAGCCTGCCAGTGCATGACTATGCACCCTTGCGCAGCAGGAAACCTACAGCTATCATTGCAGATATCCGAGCGGCACCCAGCGCTCGGGAGGCATCGCCGCACTGTCGTCGATCATGGAAGGAGTGGCCTGCGATGCTGATGCGCACCGACCCGTTCCGCGAGCTGGACCGGCTCACCCAGCAGGTCTTCGGCAACGTCCCCGGCACGTGGTCCCGACCCGCCGCCATGCCGATGGACGCGTTCCGGGACGGTGACCAGTTCGTCGTCTGCTTCGACCTGCCCGGGGTGAACCCCGACGCGATCGAGCTGGACGTGGAGCGCAACGTGCTCACCGTCAAGGCGGAGCGGCGGCCGTTCAGCGGTGAACAGGTGGAGATGCAGGTGGCCGAGCGACCGCTCGGGGCGTTCTCGCGGCAGCTGTTCCTCGGCGACACCCTCGACACCGACCACATCGACGCCTCGTACGACGCGGGCGTGCTGACGCTGCGGATCCCGATCGCCGAGAAGGCGAAGCCGCGCCGGATCTCGATCGGCGGCACCGAGAGCGCGCCCAAGCAGATCGACGCCTGACGGCCCTCCGAGAGAACGGCCCCGACCGGTCAGCGGTCGGGGCCGTTGCCGTTCTGCCCGCCGAGCCGGGCCTCGAGCTCCGCGATGCGCGCGAGCGCCGCGCTCAACTCGTCCTGCAGGGCCACGATCCTGGCCGCAGCTTCGAGCGTGAGACCTTCGTCGAACAGCGCGCGCATCCGCGTGGCGAGCACCAGCTGGCGCCGCGAGTAGCGCCGATGGCCGCCACCGGAGCGGACCGGCGTGAGGACGCCCGCGGCGTCGAGGCTGCGCAGGAACGCCGGCTGCACGTCGAGCAGCTCGGCGGCCTGCCCCATCGTCATCGCGGGGTAGTCCTCGTCGTCGAGCCGGTCGACACCCACCTGACGACAACCCTCCCCACACATGACCGGGCCCGGTCGAATGACCGGGCCCGTGGATCAACATGACAACGGTATAGATGATCTCGATGCTCGACTGCCGTCCAGGCGACCACCTCCCGAGCCACTCGTGCTTCCGTCGGAAGCTCCGTGCAACTGCCCAAAACTGTAGTTCGCAGTGGAGATCGCGTCAAGCCCGCACAGCAGAAAGCATGAGGCTCAGCGGAGGGCTTCCAGATCGATCTCGACCGGGAAGGGGTCTGTGGCCGCGAACCTGCCGGTCACCGAGCCGCCGTCCGCGTAGCCGAACTCGCCCGCCAGGTGGCAGGCCAGCACCGAGATCGGCTCGGTGGGGTCGACGATCCAGTAGTGCGGGATGCCCGCATCGGCATACTCGCCGCGCTTGTGCACGTAGTCGGTGCGGGTGGAACCAGGCGAGACGACCTCGACGACGAGCAACACATCGGATGCCCGGAGAACGCCGCCATCGTGGCGCACCCGTTGCACCGCCTCCTCGCGCACCACCACCAGGTCGGGCCGCCGGACGGTGCCCGGCGCATCCGGTGGAGCCAGCTGCAGGTCGACGTCGATGTCGAGGATGACACGCATGCCCTCGGGCAACCCCGCGCGCAGGACGACAGCCAGCTCCAACCCCGCGCTGTTGTGGTCCGGAGCCGGGCTCGGGGACATCAGCAACCGCCCTTCCACCAGCTCGCTGTAGCCGAGCTCGATCTCCCCGATCTCGAGGTACTCGGCCACGGTCAGCAGGTGCCGCGGGGCGACCGGCTGGATCGTCACGGGACCTCCTCCCAGTTCGACGTCGAGTCTGGCAGCTGCCGCGGCCCGAACGCCCGCAACCCGCCGTTCGTCCGGTGGATCCGCGGGTACTTGCGTTCCCATGGCGAGCATTCAGGGCAGGGAGCACGCGGTGGTGGCGACTCGGGCGTCCGTGGGCGACACGCTGCGGACGGTGGGCACCGCGCTCGCCCCCGTCGCCGCCCGCGGGGTGATCGTCCGGCGGCCCTGGGTGATGGCGGCCGCCGAACGGATGGATGCCGACCACCGGCTCGTCCGCACGCTGCAGCGGCTCCGCGCGCGGTACGGGCCGGCGCCGCTGCGGCTGCGGGTGCCGGGACGGTCGGTGGTGCTCGTACTCGACGCCGCCGACGTCGACGACGTGCTGGCCCGGTCCCCCGAGCCGTTCGCGACCGCCACACCGGAGAAGCGCGGCGCGCTGGCACACTTCCAGCCGGGCAACGTGCTGATCTCGCACGGCGCCGACCGCGCCGACCGCCGCCGCTTCACCGAGTCGGTGCTCGAGCCCGAACGCCCGCTGCACCACCTGGCCGAGCCGATGGTCGGCGTGGTGCGGCAGGAGGCTGCCGACCTGCTCGGGCACCACGGGCTGCTCGACTGGGACACGCTCGCGACGACGTGGATGCGGATCGTGCGGCGCGTGGTGCTCGGCGACTCGGCCCGCGACGACGCCGAGCTCACCGAGCTGCTCGCCCGGCTGCGCGGCGCCGCCAACTGGTCGCTGGCCCATCCTGGGCGGCCCCGCCTGCGCGCCGAGTTCCTCGACCGGCTGCGCGAGCGGCTGGCCACGGCCGATCCGGGCAGCCTCGGCGCCGTCGTCACCGAGACGCCCGTGACGGCGCGGACCCGCCCGGTCGAGCAGGTACCGCAATGGCTCTTCGCCTTCGACCCGGCCGGGATTGCGACCTTCCGGGCGCTCGCGCTGCTCGCCACGCATCCGGCGGAGCTGGACGCCGCGCGGAGCGAACTGGCGGGCCACGGTCCCGACGCCCCTCGGGACCTGCCCGGTCTGCGCGCCGCGGTGCTCGAGTCGGTGCGGCTCTGGCCGACCACGCCCGCGATCCTGCGCGAAACGACGACGCCCACCGAGCTGGGCGGGCGCACCCTGCCGGCCCGCACCCTGGTCGTCGTGCTCACGCCGTTCTTCCACCGCGATGACCAGCGCCTGCCCGACGCGGACCGCTTCGCCCCGCAGCTGTGGCGGGACGGTGGGCCGCCGACGGGTCTGGTGCCGTTCAGCGCGGGGCCTGCGATCTGCCCGGGCCGCAGCGTGGTGCAGTTCGTGGCGAGCACCTTCCTCGCCGCCGTGCTGGAGCACCACGACGTGCGACTCGACGCAGGCCCGCCGCTCGGGCCGGAGCGGCCGCTGCCGGGCACGCTCGACCCGTACCGGCTGCGGTTCACCGTCACCAGGCGGTGACGCGGGTCAGTCCTCCGCGCTCTCCCGGTCCTCGAGGCCCACGGCGGCGCGCAGCTGCTTGCGGTCGTCGCGCAGGTCCGGGTGGTCGGCGGCGAGCCGCGCCATCAGGTCCGACATCGCATCGGCGATGGCGTTCAGCTTCTTCTGCGACGCGTCGTCGGCGCGCTTCTGGGTGTTCTGCAGCAGCGCCACCAGCAGGAACGTCACGATCGTCGTGGCCGTGTTGATGATCAGCTGCCAGGTGTCGATGCTCGGCAGCACCAGGAAGGACGGCACCCACAGCACCACCAGCAGCACGCAGAACATGAAGAACCACGCCCGCGAGACGAACTCGTTCACCGCTGTCGCGAAGCGGTCGAAGATCGACAGCTTCCCCGTTACCCCGGCGGGCATCTCGTCGTGGTCCCGCCGCTCCTGAGTGGTCGCCATCGCCGTCCCCTTCGGCCCCGTGCCGTTGACCAGGGCTACCCACCCCCAGCACGAACGAACTTCAGTCGCGCGCAGCCGCGGCGAGCCCCGTGACCATGCCGCGGAAGATCCGGGTCAGCACGAGGCGGTAGATCCAGCCCGTGCCGGGGCGCCCGGGGAAGAACGACGCGCTCCACCGGATGCGCGTACCCGTCCCCGTCGGGGTCAGCTCCACGACGGCCCGGTAGTTGCGCAGCGGCAGCCCGGAGAGCAGCGCGTAGCTCAGTCGCCGCGGGGGCTCCCGCTCGACGATCTCCTCCCGCACGCAGTTCCGTCCGGTGACGAACTGCGCGATACCGCCGAGCCCGTCGGGGGCACCGTCCCGGCCGGGCCGCACGCCGGAGTGCGAGCCGAGCGGCGACCAGCTCGGCCACGTCGAGCGGTCGGAGAGCAACGCCCAGACCGCGTCGGGTGCGGCCTCCGTGGTGGTTTCGGCGGCGATCCGCTGGATCTTCATGTCACCCTCCTGATGAACAGCTCGTGAGCCGCGTCGGCGGCCGCGCGGTCGCCGGTGGCCAACAGGTCGAGCAGGAGCCCGCGCACGGTCGCGAGACCGAGCCGCGCGGTGGCGCGCGCCTGGTCGGCGGGCAGCCCGCGCTGGACGAGCAGCGTGGTGAGCTGGTCGACCCAGGTCGGCACGACCCACTCCAGCATCGGTGCCGCTCCGGGGTCGCCCTGGAGCGCCCGGCCGTACAGCTCGAAGAACAGCCGCTCGTGCGGGTGCAGCCGCGGATCGGCAACGCGCTCCCACATGCGGCGCGCCAGTTCGGCCGTCGACGCGCCGGCGTCGGCGGCGAGCTCGGCCAGCGCGGCGCGCTGCTCCTCCTCGACGCTGCGGACGATCGCGAGCACGAGCCCGTCGCGGGACCCGAAGTGGTAGATCAGCATCCGGTGGCTGGTGCCGATCGCCGCCGCGATGCCGCGCAGGGTGGCGCCGCCGAGGCCGTGCTCGGCGAGGTGCCCGATCGCGGACCTCAGCAGCGCCGCCCGTGCGTCCCCCTCCACACCGAGGAATGTACCACTTGGTACAGGCCGTCAGGCCGCGCAGATGCCCGGAACGGCCTCCCTGCGCGGCAGGTGCGGGGGTGGCGACCGTGCCGTCGGGGTAGCGCTCGCGGTGACTCTGGAACTGCGGGTCGGAGAAGGCAGCGCGACACCAGCGACCTGACGAGCGTCAGGCGATCGGCATCCGCACCGCAGCGAGGACGTCCGCCACCCGCACCGGGACGCCCGTGCGGGCCGACTCGTACACCGCCCGCACGGTGGCCAGCGCGAGCAGCGCGTCGTCGAGGGTGACGCCGGGGCGCCGGCCGGTGCGGATCGCCTCGACGACGTCGCGGTACTGCCGGGCGTGGCCGGTGAACATCGGACCGTGCGCCGGGTCCGGCTCCTCGGCCGGCAGGACGCGCGCGGTCTGGTCCGCGCGGTCGCCCTGGTCGGCGCTGACCCCGGCGTCCCCGGCCGCCTCGGCCGACGCCAGCTCCTTGCTGTGGAAATACCCGAGCCGGTCGTCGTCGATCACCGCGGAGCCTGCGTCGCCCAGCACCTGCAGCCGGACGGAGAGGCCGGGGTAGGCGGCCGTGGTCGCGTGCAGGGTGGCCAGTGCGCCGGACTCGAACCGGACGACCGCGGCCACGGTGTCCTCCACCTCGACGCGCTCGTGCGCGAGCAGCCCGGTCAGCGCCATGACCTCGACCGGCGTGCCGAGGAACCACAGCAGCAGGTCGACGGTGTGCACCCCCTGGTTCATGAGGGCGCCGCCACCGTCGAGCTCCCAGGTGCCACGCCATGCACCGGAGTCGTAGTAGCCCTGGCTGCGCCACCACGACACCGTCGCCACCGCCGACGTGATCCGGCCCAATCGGCCCGCGGCGATCGCCTCGCGCACCACCACGCTCGCGGGGTCGAAGCGGTGCTGGCTGATCACCGTGACCACGGTGCCCTCCGGCGCAGCTGCGGCCGCCGCCGCGATCGGCGCGGCCGCCTCGACGGTGACGTCGACCGGCTTCTCCACCACCACGTGCCTGCCCGCCCCGAGCGCGGCCACCGCGACCTGCGCGTGCGCCCCGCTGGGCACGCAGATCGCCACCGCGTCGACGTCGTCGCGGGCCAGCGCCTCGTCCACCGACGTCGTGACGAACGGCGCCGGGTCGAGGCGTTGGGCCAGCGCCTCGGCAGCGGCCGCGTCGACGTCCACCAGCACGCTGACAGTGGTGTCCGGGTCGGCCGCGAGCACCTCGGCGTGCAGCTTCCCGATCACCCCGCAGCCGACCACCGCGAAACGCAGCGTCACCGGTACTCCACCCCCACCGTGTCGAGGATCCGCGTGAACGCCGTGGTGGCCCGCCGGAAGTGGTGCTCACCGGAGAACCCGCCGAGCGTCCCCGCGGTGGCCAGGTGCGGCTCCATCGAGCAGAACCCGTCGTAGCCGTCGGCCCGGAGGGCGCGCACGGTGGCCTCGACCTCGCCGTCGCCCTCCCCGGCCGGCACGACCGTGCCGTCGGCCAGCAGCGCGTCCTTCACCTGCAGGTACTCGAGGTACGGGCGCAACGCCTCGTAACCGTCGGTGAACGGGGTGACGCCCACCTGCACGAAGTTGGCCGGGTCCCAGGCCAGCCGCAGCGTCGGCGACCCGACCGCCTCCACGATGTCGAGGCAGCGCTGCGGGATGTCGCCGTAGATCTCCTTCTCGTTCTCGTGCAGCAGCACGACGTCGTGGTGCCGCGCCTCCGCGGCGAGCGCTGCCATCCGGCGCAGCACCTCGTCGCGGTGCACCGCGGGGTCGTCGCCCTTCGGGATGAAGAAGGAGAAGATCCGGATGTAGGGCGCCTGCAGCACCCGGGCCACGTGCAGGGCGCGGCGCATGCGCACCAGGTGGGCGTCGAAGTCGTCGAGCACCCCGATCTTGCCGATCGGCGAGCCGACCGACGAGCTGCCGATGCCGGCGCGCTCCAGCGTGGCACGCACCTTCTCCAACTGGTCGTCGTCGAGGTCCAGCACGTTGGTGTCCCACGCGCTGCGGAACTCGATGTGCCGGATCCCGAGGTCGGTGAGGACCCGGCACTGCTCGTCGAGATCGGGGGAGATCTCGTCGGCGAAGCCGGAGAGGGTCCACATGCTGTTACGCTCCCGTCTGGGCGCCGACCGATCGGGCGCCCGGCAACCGAGCGTAGTGGGGCTCGGCGCGGCGATTGCCGATCCAGGGGCCCGGGTAGGCGAGGCCATGACGTCGACAGATGCGGAAGCCCGGCCGCGGGTCGTGATCGTCGGAGGCGGGTTCGCCGGGCACACGGCGGCACGCGGGCTCGCGAAGCGGATCGGCCACACCGCCGAGATCGTGCTGATCAACCCCACGGACTACTTCCTCTACCTGCCGCTCCTGCCCGAGGTGGCGGCCGGTGTGATCGACCCGCGACGGATCACGGTGCCGCTCGCGGCCACCCTGCCCGGCGTGCGGGTGGCGCTCGGGGAGGTCGACACGATCGACCTCGACGCCCGCACGGTCGGCTGGACCGACCCCGAGGACGGGCGGGGCGAGCTGCGGTACGACCGGCTCGTGCTCGCCGCAGGCAGCGTCAACAAGCTGCTCCCGATCCCCGGCGTCGCCGATCACGCCCACGGCTTCCGCGGCATCCCGGAGGCCCTCTACCTGCGCGACCACATCACCCGCCAGATCGAGCTGGCCGCTTGCGCCACCGACCCCGGTGAACGCGAGGCGCGCTGCACGTTCGTCGTGGTGGGCGCCGGCTACACCGGAACGGAGGTCGCCGCCCAGGGCCCGCTGCTCACCGACGCGCTGGTCCGCCAGCACGCGGAGCTGAACGACCAGCCGGTGCGCTGGCTGCTGCTCGACCTCGCCGAGCGCGTTCTGCCCGAGCTGGACCCGCGGCTCTCGCACACCGCCGACCAGGTGCTGCGCGAGCGCGGGGTCGAGGTGCGCACCGGGCAGTCGGTGCAGGAGGCCACCCGCGAGCACGTGTGCCTCACCACGGGGGAGAAGGTGCCCACCCGCACCCTGGTGTGGTGCGTCGGGGTGCGGCCCGACCCGCTCGTGGAGGGCCTCGGGCTGCCCACGGAGAAGGGCAGGCTCGTCGTCGACACGCAGCTCACGGTCCCCGGCCACCCCGACGTGTTCGCCTGCGGCGACGCGGCCGCTGTGCCGGACCTCACCCGTCCCGGCGAGGTCACGGCGATGACCGCACAGCACGCCACCCGGCAGGGCAAGCTCGCCGCGCGCAACGTCGCCGCGTCGCTCGGGGTCGGCTCACCCCGCGGCTACCGCCACCACGACCTCGGATTCGTCGTCGAGCTCGGCGGGCACGACGCCGCGGCCAACCCGCTGCACGTGCCGCTCTCCGGGGTCGTGGCCAAGGCCGTGACCCGCGGCTACCACCTGCTGTCGATGCCGACCAACCGCGCCCGCACCGCCGCCGACTGGCTCCTCGACGCGGTGCTGCCCCGCCAGACCGTGCAGCTCGGGCTCGTCCGCGGGCCCGACGTACCGCTCGAGACGACGTCACCCGAGGTGGGGAGGCCGAAGGGCACGATCGGGAGCCGGTGATCGGGTAGCTTCCGCGGCGTGGAGCGGGAGAAGGTCACGCTGACCGGGGCGCCGGAGACGCTGCTCGCCACGCTGTACGGGAGGGCGCTCGACAGCCGCGCACCCCGCTCCGTCCTGCACGATGAGGCGGCGGCCCGCGCCGTCGAGCGGATCGACTACGACTTCCGCCGCACCGGGATCACCGCCACCACCGCGGCGGGCGTCGCGCTGCGGGGCCGCCAACTCGACGCGTGGACGCGTGAGTTCCTCGACGCCCACCCCGAGGCCACCGTCCTGCACCTCGCCTGCGGGTTGGACACCCGCACGCAGCGGCTGGCCACGGGCCCGTCCGTCCGGTGGATCGACCTCGACCACCCCGATGTCGTCGCACTGCGGGAGCGGCTGCTGCCGCCCCCGGCGGGCGACTACCGCCTCGTCGGCGCGTCCGTCACGGACGACCGCTGGCTCCAGGCGGTGCCGGCCGACCGCCCCACCGTCGCCGTGTTCGAGGGCCTCACGATGTACCTGCGCGAGGAGGACGGGCGGCGGCTGATCGAGCGGATCACCGGCCGATTCCCGGGCGGGCAGCTGTTGTTCGACTGCTACGGCACCATCGGCATCCGGCTGCAGAAGCTCGTGACGGCCGTGCGCAACTCCGGCGCCACCCTGCACTGGGGAATCGACGACCCACGCGAACTCGAGGCGTGGCACGACGGCCTGGTGCTGCTCGACGCGCTGCGCAGCGTCGACATGCCCGGCCTGGACCTGCTCCCCCGCGCGGGCCGCGTCGAGATGCGGGTGCTCGCGCTGCTGCCCAAGCTCCGCGACGTCGGCCGGATCCTGCGCTACCGCTTCTGAGGGCCGCTCGCACACCAACTGCGTCCAACTATTGCGTTCGCCACCAGCACCCCTTCGCATCGATCATCAACCAGCCATCGCCGGTCAGCACGAGATGATCGATGTTCGTGCCACCTGACTGCATCGGAGTGGGGCAGGAGTGGTGCTCGCTCAGCCGCGCAGCCGCATCTCAGCTCTGTGCACGAGGTACTTGGTGGCCGGGTTGTCCCGGGAGAATTCATACGCCAGTCGCAGTACCCCGGGACGAACGAGTTCGACCGCCGCTGGGTAGCGGAACGGCAGTGCCCCCCATCCGAGTTTAGCCAGCGCCGTACTCGGCCAATCTGAATTGTATTTCAGGCCGCGGTCGAGCATGTCCGAGAGAACCTGCTCAGGGAGGCCACCCATGTCATACCAGCGGAGACCGTGCCTCCTCGCCCACTGGATACCGGCCCAGGTAACGGCCGCCGGAACAGCCGTTCGCGCTGCCCCGCCCGACCGGTCGAACCCGACAAATCGACCGCGTAGCATCTCCGCGTTGACGGTCAGTAGGTCGGCAGCCAGCGGAACGCCATCAACCTCCCCTATGAGGAGCACGACTTGCCCAGATGGTCGAAGCTCGCGATACAGCGTTCGAAGGTAGTCCAATTCGAACGGGCGGAAGCCGTGAATTTCTGCCGAGCAGCCGAGCAGTCGGGCCAGCACTGGAATGTCTCGCAGCCCGCCCTCGCGCACCGTGACGCGATACTTGTCCCAGAGCTTTGCGGCCGGGCGCACTCTCCGACGAGCCCGGGCGCGCAGCTCGTCCTCTTCGACTTGAACGTCGACCCGCAGCGATCCGATGGGGGCGAGCTGAGCGTACGAGGGGCGGAAACCGGAGCTCAGCAGACTACCCCTCAGAAGTTCCCCATCCTCGGGTGGCTGGATGAACAGCGCATGGAACCGCCGCGCTGCGAGCTCGGACAGCACCCGCGTCAACAGCTGCAAGGCAAGTGTCGAATGATGCCCGGACGGACAAACCGGGCCGTAGGGGAGGTAGCCGATACTATATCCGATATTGCCGCATTCTAGAACTTTGCGATGAAGCAGCAGTCCCCCGGCCAGCAGCCTGCCCTCCTCTTGGCGCACGAATATGTATAACGGCGAGTACCCGACGTGAGCACGTACTCGCGCCCATGCGGAGAGTTGGGTGACGTCAGTTCCCGGTGCGGTGCGGACCAATTGGTCCCACTCGGCGAGCTCCCATGGCTCCGGGCACGGCTCAACTTGCACCGAGAGCGGCCCAAGTAAATGGTGCGGCTCGTGCAATCGTCGCGAACCGAACGAAATGCGAACCATTGGAGGTCGCCCCGCCTTCGTGAAACCTCACTGGCGACCATCCGCCACGGTTCTAGGGGCACGGACATGGTCGACCGAACTTGCCAAGAGCGCCGCGAGGAAGAGCCGCCACACGCGAGAATACCAGAGAACCGTGGGCGGAGCTCGTGACCGTTTGGCGGCGCCCATCCCATTCGCACCAATTGGCCTGCCGGCACAGGCGCCATTGCACGGCACCACAGTTGGTGTGCCACCGCGCCGGGGGGCGTCAGCGCACCAGGCGGAAGAAGGCCCGCAGTTCCGCGGCGAAGAGCTCCGGTTGCTCGAACGCCGCGAAGTGGCCGCCGCGGTCGGGCTCGTTCCAGTAGCGGATGTCGGGGAAGCGGCGGGCCGCCCAGCGGCGGGACAGCCGGGGGTTCTCGTGCGGGAACACCGAGCACCCGACGGGGACGCCGCGCACCTCGTCGGTGATCTCGCCGGCGAAGATGCGCTGCACCTCGCTGAGGCTCTCCCAGTACAGCCGCGCCGCCGAGGCGCCGGTGCCGGGCAGCCAGTAGAGCATCAGGTTGTCCAGCAGCTGGTCGCGGGTGAGCGTGCTCCCCGGGTCGGTCCACTCGTGGAATTTCTCGATGATCCACGCGGCGAGCAGGGCCGGGGAGTCGACGAGGCCGTACCCGATCGTCTGGGGGCGGGTGGAGTGCTCTATCGCGTAGCCGACGCCGTCCGCCTGGGCGCGGGCGAGGTCGTCGAGGGCGGCCCGTTCGCCCGGGGTGAGGTCGTCGAGGGTGGCCGGGTCCGGTGCGCCCAGGGGCGGTACGAGGTGGATGCCGGCGACGTGCGCCGGGTCGAGCTTCCCGATCCAGGCGGTGACGGAGGTTCCCCAGTCGCTCCCGGCTGCGCCGTAGCGCTCGTAGCCGAGCCGGGCCATCAGCTGCGTCCACGCGGCCGCGATGCGCTCCAGGTTCCAGCCGGAGCGGGCCGGCCGGTCGCTCCACCCGTATCCCGGGAGGGACGGGACCACGACGTGGAACGCGTCCAGCGGCTCGGTCAGCAGCGCGATCGCATCGAGGAACTCGACGACGGATCCGGGCCAGCCGTGCGTGAGCACGAGCGGCAGTGCGTCCGGGTCCGACGACCGGACGTGCAGGAAGTGGATGCCGAGGCCGTCGATCTCGGTGCGGAACTGCGGCAGGGCGTTCAGGCGGGCCTCGGTGGCCCGCCAGTCGTAGCCGTCGGCCCAGTACGCGCACAGCTCCTGCAGGTGCGCCAGCGGCACGCCCTGCGTCCAGCCCTCTGCGGTCCCGGGCTCGGGCCACCGCGTGCGCCGCAGCCGGTCGCGCAGATCTTTCAGCTCGGCGTCGGACACGTCGATGCGGAACGGTGTCACGGTCATGATTGCTCCCTTCGTACGGCCACCGCGAGCGCGGCGGCCAGTGGCAGCACGGCGAGCAGGTACGCCGCGCGGAGGTCGAGCGTCGCGCCGAGGCCGGCGAGCACGGCGGGCGCGACGACGATGGCGGTGCCGGACGCGAGCGCCCCGACCGCCGGCCCCCGCGTGACCGACATGCCCGGCACCCGGACCAGGCGGGCGAGCGTGACGGGGTAGAACGCGGCGGTGCCCAGGCCGGCGACGACGAGCCCGGCGACGACCGGCACCGGCGCGTTCGGCACCGCGACGGCGAGCGTGCCGGCGACGACGACCGCGCACCCGACGGGCACGACCGGGAACCCCCGGGCGATCAGCCACGGGGCCCCGTAGCGGCCGGCGGCCATCCCGAGCAGGAACGCGACGGCGGCCGCGCCCGCGGGGCCCGCCGCCAGTCCCGCGTCCTGCAGGCGGGCGGCGGCCCAGATCGTGAAGCAGAACTCGATCGACACGCCGAGCACCACGGCGGCCCACGCGGTGGCGACGCGCCGCGCGGCCGGTCGGGCGGCCGTCGTCTCGGACGCCGGTGTGGGCCCGGCCGCCCACGTCGCTGCGGCCGCGAGCGCCAGCAGTGGCGGCACGGCGAGCAGCAGCGCGAGCCGGCCGCTGCCCAGCTGCACGTCCAGCACGCCGACTGCCAGCGGGCCGAGGATGCCGCACCCGCTCGAGACGGCGTTGACCTGCGACAGGTGCGCCCCGACCGCCGGGCCGCGCAGCAGGGCGGGCGTGACCAGCACCAGCCCGGCCGACCCCGTGCCCAGCAGCAGGGCGCCTGCTCCCGCGAGCGCGGCCGTCGAGCCAGTCGCGAGGAGCGCCGACCCACCCGCCGCGACGAGCGCGGAACCCCGCAGCACCGGCCGCGGGCCGCGGCGCAGGAGCACCGGCCCCACGGCACCCATGAGCAGGAGCCCCACCCCGAACGACGACGAGAGCCACACCAGCTCCTCGCGCGGCCGGTCCAGGTCGCGGGCGAGCAGCACCAGGCACGCCCCCAGGCTGTTGATCGTGAAGCCGACGGCGGCCGGCCCCGGCGCGACCCGCAGGACGACGCGGTCCGTCACGGGTGGACGAGCAGGAGCGCCTGCTGCGCGGCGAGGCGGACCCGCCCGGTCCGCGGCCGCCCGGGGGTGACGGCCGCGTCGTCCGTGTCGAACACGGCGGGAGCGGGCAGCGCGATCTCCTCGGTCGGCCCGTCGCCGAGCGCGACCAGCACCTCGAGCCCGTCCCGGCGGTACGCGGTGATCCCTGCTCCCCGGTCGACCCGCGAGACCCGCGGGTCGGCGAGCCGGTGGGCCACCGCACGCCGGGTGCGGAGCAGGCGGGTGAGCGTGGCGAGCGGAGACCCGGGGTCCACGGCCTGGGCGGCCGCGGTCTCGGCCTCGGTCCGGTCGCCGTCGGGCAGCCACGGTCTCCCCGTCGTGAACCCGAGGCCGGGCCCCGGCCGCCACGGCATCGGCGTGCGTGCCCCGTCGCGGCTCTGGCCCGGCTCCGCGGTGCCGAGCGGGTCGGCGCCGGCTCCATCCGGCACCTGCCCGTCCTCCAGGCCGAGCTCCTCGCCCTGGTAGAGCCACATCGTTCCGGGCAGGAGCGACGTGACGGCGTGCAGCGCCATCGCGCGCCGCCTGCCGAGCCGGCCGCCGCCGTAGCGGGTGACCGCGCGCATCCGGTCGTGGTTGCTCTGCACCCACGCCAGCTCCGGGGAGGCGGCCGCGGCGGCGTCCAGCATCGTGACGATCCGCCGCGGGTCCCACCCGGACTCGACGAGCCCGAACCAGAACGACGAGTGCAGCCGCTCGGCCCCGACGTAGCGGGCCAGCGCCACCGGGTCGAGCTCGTAGACCTCGCCGACCAGCAGCGCGTCGTGGCGGTCCGCCACCCGCCGCCACCGCTCGTGGATCGCGTGCACGTCCGGCTGGTGGATGTCGTAGCGGTGCTCCTGGTTCTTCCACGCCTCGGTGACGCCCGCGACGACGAACGGGCGCTCGGCCGCCGGGTTGTCCGGCAGGTCCGGGTGCTTGAGCAGGTAGGCGGCGGTGTCGACGCGGAACCCGTCGAGGCCGCGCGCGAACCAGTGCTCCAGCACGGCGTCGACCTCGGCCACGACAGCCGGGTTGCGCCAGTTCAGGTCGGGCTGCTCCGGCCGGAAGAGGTGCAGGTAGTACTGGCCGGTGCCGGGGCTGGACGTCCAGGCGGGTCCACCGAAGTGCGAGAGCCAGTTGTTCGGCGGGCCGCCGTCCAGGGCGGGGTCGCGCCAGATGTAGTAGTCGCGACGGGGATCGGTGCGGGAGGACGCGGCGGCGACGAACCAGGGGTGCGCGTCGCTGGTGTGGTTGACGACCAGGTCGCCGAGCACCCGCAGGCCGCGCCGGTGGGCCTGGTCGAGCAGCTCGTCGAGGGCCTCCTCGCCGCCGAAGCGGGGGTCGACGGCGCGGAGGTCGGCGATGTCGTAGCCGTGGTCGCGCATCGGCGAGACGAAGAACGGCGTCAGCCACACGACGTCGACGCCGAGCCGGACGAGGTGGTCCAGGTGCGCGGTGACGCCGGCGAGGTCGCCCCAGCCGTCTCCGGTGCTGTCGGCGAACGAGGGCAGGTAGACCTGGTAGCCCACGGCGTCGCACCACCACGGCCGCACGCAGGCCCGCTCCAGCAGGTGCGCGAGCTGGGCGAGGTCGGTGATCCGCAGGTCGCCGTCCAGCCCGCGCAGCGCTGCCGTGCGCATGCCGGCGGCGCGGCCCGACGCGAGGCCGGGCTCGCTGTCCTCCACCACGAGGCAGGCCTCCGGGTCGACGCCCAGGCGTGCCGCCGCGATCCGGAACCCCTCCGGGTCGGGCTTGCCGCGCCGCACGTCCTCGACCGTCACGAGCAGCGGTGGCTCGATCCCGGCCGCGCCCAGCCGCGCCTCGGCCAGCCGCACGTCCGCGCTGGTCACGACGGCCCACGGCACACCGAGCCGGTCGAGCGCGGCGAGCAGCTCCGGCGCGCCCGGTGCGGCGACGACGTCGGCGATGTCGTCGTACTGCAGGTCCATCTGGCGCTGCGCGGAGGCCGCGACGGCCGCGTCGTCCAGCGCGGGGAGCAGGCGGCGCACGGTGGGTGCGGGCGGGCTGCCGTGGACGATCGCGAGCACGTCGGCCGGGTCGAGGCCGTGTTCGGCCGACCACGTGGTCCACGCCCGCTCGACGGACGCGTCCGAGTCGACGAGGGTGCCGTCCATGTCGAGCAGGACCGCACGTACCGACGTCATGTCCACGGGGGCCTCCCATTAAACTCGAACTTCGAGCATAATCCTGGAGGGAGGGGCGATGGCAAGCCCACGCTGGTACGGCGCGCTCGCCGTGCTCGTCGAGATGCGCCGCAGCCCGGGCGTCACCCGCGCCGCGGTGGCGCAGCGGCTCGGCCTCTCCAGCGGATCCGCCACGGACATCACGGCCCGGCTGCGCGAGCTCGCGCTGCTGACCGAGACCCCGGCGCCCGCCGAGGGGCGCGGCCGGCCGACCACGGTCCTCTCCCCGCACCCCGACGGCCCGGTCGTCCTCGCGGTCGACCTGCGCCACGAGGACTGGCGCTGCGCGTTCGCGGGCCTCGACGGCAACCCGGTCGTACTGGACGCCGCGCCGCACCCCAGCCGCGAGCCCGAGCAGGCCGTGGCCGCCGTCCGGGAGGCGGTCCGGCGGGCCCACGCCCGCCTCGGCGACCGGGTCCGCGCCGTCGGGGTCGCGGTCGCCGCCACCGTGCAGGACGGGCGCGTCGTGCAGGCGTCCACGCTGGGCTGGGGCCCGGTCGACCTCACACCGCTCGGCCTGCCCGGCGTCCCGCTGCGCATCGACAACGACGCCACCCTCGCCGGCGTCGCCGAGGCACGTGCCGGCGCCGGCGCGGGTGCCGGCACGGCGCTGCACGTCACGGTGGAGGTCGGGGTCGGGGGCACGCTCGTCGTGGACGGGCGGCCGGTGCGCGGGGCCACCGGTGCCGGTGGCGAGTTCGGCCACCTGCCGCTGGGCGACCGCACGCTCCGGTGCCCGTGCGGCGCGCTCGGCTGCTGGGACCTCACCGTCGACGGCCGCGCGCTCGCCCGCCACCTCGGCGAGCCGCCGCCGGCCGACCCGCGCACCTACGCCACGACGGTGCTCAGCCGGACCGACGCCGCCGCCCTGGCCGCCGTCGCACGCGCGGCGGCGAGCCTCGGCAGCGGGATCGCGGGTCTCGCCAACGCGCTCGATCCGCAGGTCGTGACGCTGGGCGGGCTCGCGGACCCGCTGCGGGCGGCCGCGAGCGAGGCGTTCACCGCAGCGTTCACCGACGGCCTCATGACGTTCCGCCGCGCGAAACCTCCCGCGCTGCGCGCCGCCGCGCTGGGCGACGACGCGGCGCTGCACGGGGCAGCCGCCACGGCCCTGGACGCGGTGCTCACCGAGGAGTCGCTGTCGACGTGGGCGCGGCTGCGGGCGGTCTGATCCCACGTCCGTTTCCCGCCAGCGCACGTCCCGGCCCTGCGGGCAGGCTCGGTGCCATGGCCGACGGCGTCGACGAGCTCATCGATCGGTACCTCCTCTCCAGCGCGCAGTTCGAGGAGAAGCTGCGCCGGGTGCGGCCCGGCCAATGGACGCTGCCCACTCCCTGCTCCGAGTGGGACGTGCGCGCCCTCGTCAACCACATGACCCGGGGGAACGTCAACTACGTGCGGCTGATCGACGGCGCGACCGGCGCCGAGTTCCTGAGGTCCCGGGACGCCGACGCGCTCGGCGCGGACCCGGTCGCCGCCTACGCGCGATCCGTCCAGGACTGCGCGGCGGCCTTCACCGCGCCCGGTGTCATGCAGCGCACCGTCGACTACCCCCTGGGCCGGGTGACCGGACGGCAGGCGCTGGCCGTGCGGACCACGGACAGCACGATCCACACCTGGGACCTCGCCCGGGCCATCGGCGCCGACGAGACCCTCGACGCGGGGCTGGTCCGGTGGATCGACGAGCACCTCGACGAGATCTACGCCGGCCTGGCGGAAACCCCGGTCTCGGCCGAGTCCACCCACCGGTTCTTCGCCACGCCGGACGGCGACCCCGGATCCGGCGCCTCGACCCAGGACCGGCTGCTGCACCGGATGGGCAGGACGCCCTGACGGCGCACCGCGTCGAGGTAGTCGGAGATCGCGTCCCGGTTGCGGACGAGGCACCCGATGCGCTCGGACATGCGCGCGTGCTCGCGTTCCAGGATCGCGATGGTCTCCGGCGTGGGATCGGCGACGTGGACCGCGCCGGTGGTGAGGCACGGGAGGATCTGCTTGATGACGCGCGTCGGCAGCCCGGCGTCGAGCAGGCCCCTGATCTGCAGCACCCGGTCCACGCAGGCCACGTCGTACTCGCGGTACCCGTTCGCGCTCCGGCCGGAGGTGATCAGCTCCTGCTCCTCGTAGTACCGCAGCAGGCGTCGGGACCTGCCGGTGCGCTCCGACAGCTGCCCGATGCGCATGTGCGCCACCTCATATCGACCATCACACTTGTGTGAGGGTTCGAGTGTAGGGGCATGCGAGCCCTCCACCAGACGGAACTGACCGGTCCGAGCCGGATGTGCCTGGTCACCGACGCTCCCGTGCCGACCGCGGGCCCGGGCGAGGTCCTGGTCCGGGTCACCGCGGCCGGCGTCAACTTCGCCGACGTCATGCAGACCCGCGGCACCTACGCAGGCGGCCCGCGGGCGCCCTACGTCGCCGGCTTCGAGGCGGCGGGCGAGGTGGTCGCGCTCGGCGCCCGGGTGAGCGGTCTCCGGCGGGGCGACCACGTGATCGGAACCGGGTACGGCGCCTTCGCCGAGTACATGGTGCTGCCCGCGGCCGGCGCCGCGCCGGTCCCGGCGGGCTGGACCGGCGAGCAGGCGCTCGGCCTGGTCCTGAACTGGGGCACCGCGCTCGCCGCCCTGCGGATCGGCCACATCGCCGCCGGCGAGACGGTGCTGGTCCAGGCGGCGGCCGGCGGGGTCGGACAGGCCGCGGTGCGCCTGGCGACGCACCACGGGGCGACCGTGATCGGCAGCGCGTCCCCGGACAAGCACGACGTGGTGCGGGCGCTCGGCGCGACCCACGCCCTCGACCGGAACGCGGACGTGGGGGCCGAGGTGCTGCGGCTCACCGCGAACCGTGGCGCCGACCTCGTGCTCGAGTCCGCCGGCGGGGACGCGTTCCGCGCCGCTCTGGCGGCGACCAGGCGGATCACCGGCCGGATGGTCGTGTACGGCATGGCCGGTGGCGAGGCCGCGATCAGCAACCGGGAGCTGGACTTCACCCACCCGATCCACCTGATCGGCCTGCACATGGGCACCCTGGCCCAGGAGGCGCCGGACCTCTTCACCGAGCTCATGGCCGAGCTGGCCACCCTCATCGCCGCGGGCGTCTACCCGCCCGGCCGGCCCACCGTCCACGAGCTGGCCGACGGGCCGGAGGTCCTCGCTGCGCTCGAGGCCGGGGCCACCGTCGGCAAGCTGGCGCTGCGCCCGTGAGGGGCGGACACTGTCCGGACCGAGCGAGCCGAGGTGAGCGGCATGCAGGCCCTGAAGCGCTGGAGCGTCGCGATCGAGATCGACGAACACGACGGCAGGACGCGGGCGGTGGCCCGCCTGGACGCGGGGGCCACCGAGCTCACCGGGGTCGGCCTGGCCCGGTGCAGCCCCGAGGACCGGGACGTGCCGCAGATCGGCGACGAGCTCGCCGTGGCCAGGGCCCTCTCGGAGCTCTCCCACAAGCTGGTGGACGCCACGGCGTCGGACATCGAGCAGATCACGCACCAGCCGGCGCACGTCCGTATCTAGGCGCGCGGCTGGGGCCCGTGCGCGGCCGCGCCTCCAGCAACGGCAGGACGCGGGGCTCCACCACGACCGAGAGCACCACCACGCTCGTCGAGCGGGCGATGGTGGGGCTGCGCCCGAGCGCGAGCAGGGTGTCCTGCAGGTCCTGGTGCGACGACGCGCCGAGCCGGCAGAGGACGTCGGACGAGCCGGTGGTGGCGTACGCCTCCAGCACGGCGGGCAAGGCCGCGAGCTCCGCGGCGACGTCCGCCAGCTGGCCCTGGGCGATCTCCAGGGTGGCGAAGGCCTGCACCGGGTAGCCGGCCGCTGCCAGGTCGACGTCGGGGCCGTAGCCGGTGATCACACCCTCGCGCTCCAACCGGTCGAGCCGCGCCTGCACGGTGCCCCGCGCGACGCCCAGCGTGCGCGAGAGCTCCAGCACCCCCGCCCGCGGGCTCGCGCGCAACGCCCGGATCAGGTCGACGTCCAGCGCGTCCAGCTCCATGTGGGCGGACTGTACAGCTGAATCGGCCATCTGACCGGCAATCCGTTCAGGCCGACCAGATCGAGCGCGGACAGTTGCGCAGCAGTTCTGGTGTGAGCTGTCCTGAAGCATGGCCATCGAGCAGACCCTCACCAACCAGGAGCGCCTGGCCGAGCTCGGCCTCGACCAGCTGCAGCAGCTCGTCGGGCTCGTCGAGTACGACGAGCAGGGCGACCCGTTCCCGGTCACCGGATGGGACGCCGTCGTGTGGGCCGTCGGCAACGCCACCCAGGCCGCGGCCTTCTACCAGCTCGCCTTCGGCATGGAGCTGGTGGCGTACTCCGGACCGGAGACCGGCAACCGCGACCACCACGCGTACGTGCTGCGCTCGGGCGCGGTCCGGTTCGTGCTGAAGGGCGGGGTGGACCCGGCCAGCCCGGTGCTCGACCACCACCGCCGCCACGGCGACGGGATCGTCGACATCGCGCTCGAGGTGCCCGACGTCGACCGCTGCATCCGGCACGCCCGCGCCCAGGGCGCCACGGTGCTGGAGGAGCCGCACGACGTCACCGACGAGCACGGCACCGTCCGGCTCGCCGCGATCGCCACCTACGGCGAGACCCGGCACACGCTCGTGGACCGCTCCCGCTACACCGGCCCGTACCTGCCCGGCTACGTCGCGCGCACCTCGGGACGGCCGCCGCGCAAGCGGCTGTTCCAGGCGCTCGACCACGTCGTCGGGAACGTGGAGCTGGGCCGGATGGACGAGTGGGTGGGCTTCTACCACCGGGTCATGGGCTTCACGAACATGGCGGAGTTCATCGGCGACGACATCGCCACCGAGTACTCGGCGCTCATGAGCAAGGTGGTGGCGAGCGGCAACCACCGCGTCAAGTTCCCGCTGAACGAGCCGGCGGCCGGCAAGAAGCGCTCACAGATCGACGAATACCTGGAGTTCTACTGCGGGCCCGGCGCCCAGCACCTCGCGCTCGCCACGAACGACATCCTGCGCACCGTCGACGCGCTGCGCGATGCAGGCGTCGAGTTCCTCCCGACGCCCGACTCCTACTACACCGACCCCGCCCTGCGGGCCCGCATCGGGGAGGTGCGCGTGCCGATCGAGGAGCTGCAGGCCCGCGGCATCCTCGTCGACCGCGACGAGGACGGCTACCTCCTGCAGATCTTCACCAGGCCGATCGGCGACCGCCCGACCGTGTTCTTCGAGCTCATCGAGCGCCATGGCTCCCTGGGCTTCGGCAAGGGCAACTTCCAGGCGCTGTTCGAGGCGATCGAACGAGAGCAGGCGAGGCGGGGCAACTTCTAGGGCCGCCCGGACGCCGGCATGGTGGCCTTACTGGCACAAGACGGCAGTAAGGCCACTATGCCGGCGTTGCCGGCCTACACCTGGATCTTCGGCATCGGGGTCGGCTTCTTCAGCCCCGTCGCCTTCTCCGAGCCCGCACCCGTCAACGCGCGGACCTCCATCTCCGCGTGCCGGGCATCGGCCGCCTCGTCCTTGCGGCCGAGGAGGGTGCCGATCGCCCCGAGCAGGAACGACGCCGGGATGGACACCAGCCCGGGGTTGGCCAGCGGGAAGACCGCGAAGTCGAGGCTCGGCACCATCGCGGTCGGGCTGCCGGACACCGCGGGCGAGAGCACGATCAGCACCACGCTGATGCCCAGGCCGCCGTAGATGCTGCACAGGGCGCCCATGGTGTTGAACCGCTTCCAGAACAGCGAGTAGAGGATCGTCGGCAGGTTCGCCGACGCCGCCACCGCGAACGCGAGCGCCACCAGGAACGCCACGTTCTGGTTGCGGGCGAGGATGCCCGCCGCCACCGCCACGACCCCGACGAGCACCGCGGTGCGGCGCGCGACCCGCACCTCGGCGTCCGGGGATGCGGCGCCCCGCTTGATGAGGTTCGCGTACACGTCGTGGGCGAACGACGCCGACGCCGTGATCGTCAGCCCGGCCACCACCGCGAGGATCGTGGCGAACGCGACCGCCGAGATGACCCCCAGCAAGAACTCGCCGCCCAGCTGGTAGGCCAGCAGCGGGGCCGCGGAGTTGCTGCCGCCGGGCGCGGTCGCGATCCGCTGCGCCCCACCCGGCACGAGGGCTGCCGCGCCGTAGCCCAGCACGAGGGAGAACAGGTAGAAGATGCCGATCAGCCAGATCGCCCACACCACGGAACGCCGCGCCTCCTGGGCGTTGGGCACCGTGTAGAAGCGCATCAGGATGTGCGGCAGGCCCGCCGTGCCCAGCACCAACGCGAGGGCGAGCGACAGGAAGTCGATCTTGGCGAGGTCGGACGCACCGTACTGCAGGCCGGGGATGAGCAGCTTCTCCCCCAGCTCCTTGACCGCGCCCGTGGCCGTCGTCATCGACGGGTTCTTCTCCACCGCCTCGCCGAGCAGCTCGGAGAAGTCGAACGCATGCCTGCCGAGTACCCACGTCACCATCGTGGCGGCGCCCACCAGCAGCAACCCGGCCTTGATGATCTGCACCCACGTGGTGCCCTTCATGCCGCCCACCAGCACGTAGGTGATCATCAAGGCGCCGACCACGGCGATCACGACGCCCTGGCCGACCGTGTTGCTGTTCGGGATCTGCAGCAGCAGCGCGATCAGCGCACCCGCACCGGCCATCTGCGCCAGCAGGTAGAACAGCGACACCACGAGCGTGGACGTGGCCGCCGCCGCCCGCACCGGACGCTGCCGCATCCGGAAGCTGAGCACGTCGCCCATCGTGAACTTGCCGGTGTTGCGCATCAGCTCCGCGACCAGCAGCAGCGCCACCAGCCACGCGACGAGGAAACCGATCGAGTAGAGGAACCCGTCGTAGCCGTTCACCGCGATCGCACCCGCGATGCCGAGGAACGACGCCGCGGACAGGTAGTCACCGGCGATCGCGACGCCGTTCTGCGGCCCGGTGAACGACCGCCCGGCCGCGTAGTAGTCCGATGCGGTCCGGTTGTTCCGGCTCACGCGGAACACCACGACGAGCGTCACGAGGACGAACGCCGCGAACACCGAGATGTTGAGGATCGGACTGCCGAGCTTCTCGGACATCAGTGCCCCTCCATGCGGGTACGGATGGAGTCCGCGACGGGATCGAGCCGGGCGCCGGCGTAGCGCACGTACACGCCGGTGATCACGAAGGTCGACACGAACTGCAGCAGGCCGACGACGATCCCCACGTTGATGTAGCCCAGCACCGGGATCGCCATGACGCGGGGCGCGTAGGAGGCGACCAGGACGTAGCCGAGGTACCAGAGCATGAAGGCCGCGCTCATCGGGAACACGAACCGCCGCAGCCGCGACCGCAGTTCGGCGAACTCGGGGCTGGCCTGCACCCACTCGTGGAGCGTCTGCTCGTCTCTCACCGGCACCGTCCCAAATCAGCTTTCGAGGTGTCTGCCAGCCCGGTGCAACGACCGGGGGACCAACCGGTTCCGCGGCCGCGACCTGCAAGATCGAATTTCGGGCACGATGGGGAGCGCCGTTTCCGACGGGGCCGACCCGACCGGGTGAACGTACGCGGCCCGCACGAGGTGTCGTCGCGTAGCAACGCGAATAGGGACACGAGGAGTAGCCGAAATGGAGCGAGTGCGCGCGATCTTCATCCTTTCGGGCCGACTTGCCGCCGCACTCCTGAGCGACATGCCGGTGCCGCGGTGTGACGGACCCCGCGGCTACGCTCCCCCGCGATGGGGGGAACCAGGGAGCTCGTCCGGGCCACGGCGCGCCCGGTCGCGGTCGGCGCCGCCACCGTGGCGTGGGTGCTCGGCGCCGTCGTCAACGACCTCCACGGCTGGCCGTTCACGCTCACGGCAGCCGTGGGCGCCGTGCTCACCGCCCTCGCCGTCGGCATCCCGCTGCGGGCCGAGCACAACGCCCGCGTGCGCGCCGGCACCGCCGAGCAGATCGCGGAGGACGCCTCGGCGCGCATCCAGCTCGTGCTGAACGACGCGCTCGAACCGCTCACCTACCTCATCGGCCGCATCACCGACCGCAGGCGCTGGTCGTTCGGGCGCGAGGCGGCCGAGCTGCAGGGCCAGGCCATGGCCGTGGTGCTCTCGGCGGCCGCCGAGGTGCTCGGCGCCAACCGGCTGCGCTCCTGCTTCTTCGCCCGCGTGGACGAGAAGCCGGTCCGGCTCGTGCCATCGGCGTTCCACGGGCGCGCGGAGGAGCCCCGCACCACGTTCGTGGAGGGCACCGAGCTCGGTGACTTCGCGCTGGGCCTGCTCGCCCGGCGCGAGGACCTGTTCTGCGCCGACACCGAGACCGCCTTCCCACCCGGCTGGGACCCCGGCCCGCACAAGTACCGCACCTTCATCGCGGTGCCGGTGGCCACCGAGGCCCGGCAGTTCGGGATCCTCACCGTCGACGGCCTCGAGGTCGGCGACCTCACCGAGGACGACGTCGCGGCCGTGCGGGTGCTCGCCCGCCTCTTGGCGGTCGCCCTCGGCGCCTGAGCGCAGCTATCCTGGGGTCGTGGCGAAATCCCGCAAGAACGGCGACGACGTGCAGCGCGCTCGGCTGGCACGCCTGCTGAGCGACCCCGCCACCTATTTCGCCGAAGCCCGTCGCCAGGCCCACGAACAGGCCAAGCGGCTGCTCGCCTCCCGCCTGGACGAGCACGGCGAGCCCTCCCCCGGCCGTCCCTGATCCGCCGGACGCACCTCTACTCCGCCGACGCGATCCGTCGACGGGTGGCGCGGGCCGACAACCGGTGCGTGAGCGGAGAAGGCGTGCGCAGCTCGGCCTGTCGACCGGGTGCACGTGCGCGGGCGACCTCCACACTTCCTCCACATCGCGGTCCGCTCCCCTCCACAGGCGCCGCATAGATTCGCCGCCATGAGCGGGGAACGGCGGGTGCTGGTGGTCGACGACGAGCCGACGATCGCCGGGTCGATCGCCGCGCGCCTGCGGGCCGAGGGGTACGCGGTCGAGGTGGCGCACGACGGCCCGTCGGCGATGGCCCGGTTCGAGGCGGACGAGCCCGACCTCGTCGTGCTGGACGTCATGCTCCCCGGCTTCGACGGGCTCGAGGTGTGCCGGCGCATCCAGGCGCACCGGTCGATCCCGGTGCTCATGCTGACCGCCCGCGACACCGAGACCGACCTGCTGGTGGGCCTCGCCGTCGGCGCGGACGACTACC
Source organism: Pseudonocardia adelaidensis (assembly GCF_039543345.1). NCBI lineage: Bacteria > Bacillati > Actinomycetota > Actinomycetes > Pseudonocardiales > Pseudonocardiaceae > Pseudonocardia > Pseudonocardia adelaidensis. The sequence continues at coordinate 230,672 of NZ_BAABJO010000001.1, forward strand.
TCACGAAGCCGTTCTCGATCCGCGAGCTGGCCGCCAGGGTCGGGGTGCTGTTCCGCCGGGTCGAGCGCGCGGCCGCCGCGCAGCAGGCGACGGGCCGGATCGTGCTCGGCGACCTCGAGATCGACCCGGCCGAGCGGCGCGTGCTGCGCGGCGGCGAGCCCGCCCACCTCACGCCCATCGAGTTCGACCTGCTCGTCCACCTGGCCAGGCAGCCACGCACCGTGCACCCGCGGGAGGCGCTGCTCGCGAACGTGTGGGGCTGGGCCGACGCCACCGGCACCCGCACCGTCGACAGCCACGTCAAGGCGCTGCGGCGCAAGCTGGGCGCCGACCTGATCCGCACGGTGCACGGGGTGGGCTACGCCCTGGACGTGCCCCGATGAGGCTCATCGCCCGCGTCGCGGATGCGCTGTGCTGATGATTCGCTCGCTCCGCAAGCTCCGCTCGCTCATCGCCCGCCCTCGCTTGCGCTCGGGCGACCGCTTCGCGGATGCGCTGTGCTGATGATTCGCTCGCTCCGCAAGCTCCGCTCGCTCATGGACCTGCTCCCGCGGCCGCTCGACCCGCTGCGGTCGATCAAGCTCAAGATCAGCGTCCTGCTGCTGGGGTCCGGTGCGGCGGGCGCGGTGTACCTGTGGCTGGAGTACCGCTGGCTGCCGCCGCTGGCGACCACGCTCGTGGCGCTCGCGATCGTGCTACTCACCGCGCAGGTGCTCGCCCACGGCATGACCCGGCCGCTGCGCGACATGACGGCGGCCGCGATCGCGATGGCGCAGGGTGACTACACCCGCCGGGTGCGGGCCACCTCGCGGGACGAGGTCGGCAGGCTCGCCGCGGCCTTCAACCAGATGGCGGCCGACCTCGCCGCCGCCGACCGGCAGCGCCGCGAGCTCATCGCCAACGTCTCGCACGAGCTGCGGACGCCGATCGCCGCGTTGCAGGCCGTGCTGGAGAACGTCGCCGACGGGGTGGCCGAGCCCGACCCGGCCACCCTGCGCACCGCGCTGGCGCAGACCGAGCGGCTCGGCGCGCTCGTCAGCGAGCTGCTGGACCTGTCCCGCATCGACGCGGGCGCGCTCACGCTGCAGCCGGAGCTCGTGCGGCTCGTGCCGATGCTGGACCGGGCGGTGGCCGAGGCGCGGGTCGCCGCCGAGGTGGCCGGGCGCGACGTCGGCTTCCGGCTCGACGTCGCGCCACCGGAGCTCTCGGTGCAAGCCGACGCCAACCGGCTGCACCAGGTGGTGCTCAACCTGCTCGACAACGCGGCGCGGCACGCGCCGCCGGGAACGGACGTCCACGTCGTCGGGCGTCGTGAGGGAGGGGATCTCGTGCTCGAGGTGCGGGACGAGGGGCCGGGGATCGCGCCCGAGGAGCGGGACCGCGTGTTCCACCGCTTCACGCGCGGGGAGCGCGCGGTGGGCGGGGGCACCGGGCTCGGGCTCGCGATCGCCCGGTGGGTGGTGGACCTGCACGGCGGCCGGATCGCGGTCGTCGACGGGCCGGCGGCGAACGGGCACCCGGGCTGCCGCATCCGCGTGACCCTGCCGGGGCTGTCGTGAACCGGGCGCCGGACGACCGGGGCACGCCGCAGGAGGCCGGGTCGCCGCCCGGGTCGACGACGCAGCCGGATGACTCGGGACCGGCCGTCGCGGTCGCGGTCGCACCGGTGGCGCAGGTGGGAACGGGCGCACCGCCGCTCGGGTCCACGCCCGTCGAGGTCTTCCCGAACTGGCGCGCCCCGGCCGCCCCGCCGTCCCGGCTGCTGCTCGGCGCGGCGGCCGCGGTCGGGCTGACCACGGCGGTCGTGCTGCCGCTCGAACGGCCCGGGCTCGGCTGGTTCGTCGCCGCGGTCGTGGCCGCGGTCGTGATCGCCGCCGTGGCGCGGCACGCGCATCGCCTCGAGCCCACCGCGCACGCGCGGCGCGCCCACGTCGTCGACGGGGCGTGGGCGCTCGCCGCCATCGGGCTGGTCGGGGTCACCGCCGTGCGCGATGCGGACTGGTTGATCGCGCTCTGCCTGCTCGCGGCCCCGTGCGCCGCGTCGATCGCGGTGGCCGGACGGCACTTCCGCAGCCTCGCCTTCAGCGCGATGGCCGTTCCGCTGGCCGCGCTGAGGGCTCTGCCCTGGGTCGCCAAGGCGCTGTGGGCGGCGCGGCAGGGCGCAGGCGGGCAGGCGGCGCGCACTGCGGTGGCGGGAGCGGTCGGCCTGTGCCTGGTGGCCGTGTTCGCACCGCTGCTCGCCTCGGCCGACCCGGCGTTCGCCCGGCTGCTGCACGACATCGTGCCCACCGTCGACGACGCGGGCGTCGCGCGGGCGGTGCTGTTCGTGCTCGCCGCCTGCGCCGTGCTCGGCAGCGGGTTCCTGCTCGTGGCACCGCCCGCCCCACCCGGACCGCGCGCGAGCGGGCCGGCCCGGCTGCGCCGCGTCGAGTGGGCACTGCCGATCGGGCTGCTGGTGACGCTCTTCGGGCTGTTCGTCGGTGTGCAGTTCGCCACACTCTTCGGCTCGGACGACTACGTCCGCCGCACCACCGGCGTCACCTACGCCGAGTACGCGCGCGGCGGGTTCTGGCAGCTGCTCGCGGTCACCGTGCTCGCGCTGGGTGTGGTGCTGCTCGCCTCGCGGTACGCACCCGCCCCGAGCCGCGCCGACCGCGCGTGGAAGCGCGGCCTCCTCGCGGTGCTCGCCGGCCTCACGCTGGTGATCGTCGCGTCGGCGCTGCGCCGCATGTGGCTCTACCAGGAGGCCTACGGCTTCACGACGTTGCGGCTCGTCGTGCTGACCTGCGAGCTGTGGCTCGGCGCCTGCTTCCTGCTCGTGCTGGTAGCGGTGCTGCGCCTGCGGGCGCGACCGCTGGTCCGCGAGATGGCCGCCGCGGGTGTCGCGGCCCTGCTCGGGCTCGCCGCCCTCGACCCGGACGCGTTCGTGGCCACCTCCAACGTCGACCGGTTCGCGAGCACCGGGCAGCTCGACACCTACTACCTCGGCACGCTCTCGGCCGACGCCGTGCCCGCCCTCGCCCGGCTGCCCGAGCCGCAGCGCTGCGAGGTCCTCCCGCGGATCGCCGCCGTGATGGCCGTGCCGGAGAAGAGCTGGACGGGGTGGAACGCCTCGCGGACCGCGGCCCGCGAGATGCTCGCCCGGATGCCCTGCTGAGTGGTCGCACCGTCAACTAGGCTCGGTCCCACCACGTTCGCCGCGGAATGGGGAGCACGATGACCGCCGTCCAGGAACCGTCCACCGCGGTCCGCACCGTCACCGCCACGATCGACGGCCGAGAGGTCACGGTCGCCGAAGGCACCACGATCTTCGACGCCGCGAAACAGGTCGGCGTGGACATCCCGGTGCTGTGCCACAACGAGCGCTACGACCCGGTCGGGGTGTGCCGGATGTGCGTGGTCGACACGGGTTCCCGCGCGTACGCGGCGGCGTGCGTCCGGCCGTGCGAGGACGGGATGCAGGTGCAGACCGCCACCCCCGAGGTCGAGCGCTCGCGCGCGGTGCTCACCGAGCTGCTGATGGCGGACCAGCCTGCGCCGGAGGACGACCGCAAGCACACGACCACCCGGGACAACCTCCTGTTCGACCTCGCGGACGGCTATGCCGTCGGGCAGGACACCCTGCCCCGCGGGTCGGGGCGGGGCACCGACCTGTCCAACCCGGTGATCGCGGTGGACCACGACGCGTGCATCCTGTGCGACCGCTGCGTGCGGGCGTGCGACGACGTGCAGGGCAACGACGTGATCGGCCGCTCCGGCAAGGGCTACTCCACGCGGATCGCGTTCGACCTGAACGACCCCATGGGCAAGAGCTCGTGCGTGACGTGCGGCGAGTGCGTGCAGGCCTGCCCCACCGGGGCGCTGACGAACAAGCCGATCGGCGGCATCCCGATCCGGCCCCGGGAGGAGCTGGACCAGGTCGAGTCGGTGTGCCCGTACTGCGGCGTCGGGTGCGCGCTCACCTACAACGTCGACCGCGAGCGCGGCGCGATCGTCTTCGCCGAGGGCCGCGACCAGCCCGGCTCGCAGAGCAGGCTCTGCGTGAAGGGCCGCTATGGCTGGGACTACTCCGCCTCCCCGCAGCGGCTCACGATGCCGCTGATCCGGATCGACTCCTCGTACCCGAAGGGCCCGCTGTCCGCGGACGTGCGCGGTGACCGGAACGGCGACAACGACCGGGGCCGCGCCGGCGCGGGCGGTGGCCGCAGCGGCGGTGGCCGGGACAACCGGCCGGGCAAGGACCGCGGCCGCAAGCCCGGCGGTCTCGTCGACTACGACGAGGTGATGCCGCACTTCCGGGAGGCCACCTGGGAGGAGGCGCTCGACCTCGTCGCCCGGCGCCTGAAGGAGATCCACGCGGAGGGCGGCCCGGGGGCGATCGCCGGGTTCGGGTCGGCGAAGTGCTCCAACGAGGAGGCCTACCTCTTCCAGAAGCTGATCCGTACCGGCTTCGGCACCAACAACGTCGACCACTGCACGCGCCTGTGCCACGCCTCGTCGGTGGCAGCGCTGTTCGAAGGGGTCGGCTCCGGGGCGGTGTCGACGACCTACGGCGACGTCGCGAACGCCGACGTCGTGATCATCACCGGTTCCAACCCCACGGCGAACCACCCCGTCGCGAGCTCGTTCTTCAAGCAGGCCCGCCGCCGGGGCACGAAGGTGATCTACGTCGACCCGCGCGCCTCCACGGTGGCGGAGCACGCCGACATCTTCGTGCAGCTCAAGCCGGGCACCGACGTGGCCTTCTACAACGCGCTGATGCACGAGATCATCCGGCTCGGGCTGATCGACCAGGAGTTCATCGCCACCCGCACGTCGAACTACGACGAGCTGGCCCGCACGGTGGCCGACTACCCGCCCGAGCGCGCCGCGCAGATCACCGGGGTGGACGCGGACACCATCCGCGAGGTCGCCCGGACCTGGGGCGAGGCGGGCGCCGCGGTCGTCTACTGGGGGATGGGGATCTCCCAGCACACCACCGGCACCGACAACGCGCGGTGCCTCATCGCACTGTGCTCGATCACCGGCAACGTCGGGCGACCCGGCACCGGCCTGCACCCGCTGCGCGGGCAGAACAACGTGCAGGGCGCCTCCGACGCCGGCCTGATCCCGATGTTCTACCCCGACTACCAGGGCGTCGACGTCGATGCCACCCGCCTGCGGTTCGAGGAGGCGTGGGGCACGCCGCTCGACCCGAACCGCGGCCTCACCGTCACCGAGATCGTCAAGTCGGCTTTGGAGCCGGGCGGCGTGCGGGGCATGTACATGCTCGGCGAGAACCCGTTCCTGTCCGACCCCAACACCAACAAGGTGCGCAAGGCGCTCTCGGCGCTCGACTTCCTGGTGGTGCAGGACATCTTCTTCACCGAGACCGCCGAGTTCGCCGACGTGATCCTGCCCGCCACGTCGTACCTGGAGAAGGACGGCACCTACACCAACACCGACCGCCGGGTGCAGCTCGGGCGCAAGGTCCTCGACGCGCCGGGCCAGGCCCGTCCCGACTGGGAGATCGTGCAGGACATCGCGCGGCGGATGGGGCTCGACTGGCACTACGAGAGCCCGAGCGACGTGTTCGACGAGATGGTCGAGCTCATGCCGTCGTACGCGAACCTCAGGTGGGACAACCTCGGCTCCACCGGCAAGCTCTACCCGAACGCCGACCCGGAGCACACCGACGGCACGATCGTCATGTTCGACGACCGGTTCAACACCGACGACGGGCTCGCCCACCTCGTGCCCGCCCAGTGGCTGCCGCCCAGGGAGCTGCCCGACGCCGACTACCCGATGGTGCTCAACACCGGGCGACTGCTCGAGCACTGGCACACCGGGTCGATGACGCGGCGCTCGTTCGCGCTCGACGCGATCTCGCCCGTCGCCGAGGTCTACATGCACCCCAAGGACGCCGCCGACCGCGGGCTGGCCCACGGGGAACGGGCGCGGGTGCGTTCGCGGCGCGGCACGATCGAGCTGCTGGTGCGGGTGAGCCACCGCGAGCAGCTGGGCAACGTCTTCATCCCGTTCCACTTCCGGGAGGCGGCGGCCAACCTGCTGACCATCGACGAGATCGACCCGTACGGCAAGATCCCGGAGTTCAAGTTCTGCGCCGTCCAGGTCGAGGCCCTATGACCCGAGGGCCCCGGCTCGCGGGGAGGGAGTTCTTCTCGACCCGCACGGTCGCCGAGGCGCTCGCCGGGTTCCGGCCCGCCCGGCGCACCGCGGTGGAGGACGTGCCGCTCGCCGACGCCCTGCACCGGGTGCCCGCGGGCGCGGTGCCGTCCGCGGCGCCGCTGCCCGGGTTCGCCCGCTCCACGGTCGACGGGTACGCGGTGCGCGCCGCCGACACCTACGGGGCGTCCGAGGCCCTGCCCTCCTACCTCGACCTGCTGGGTGCGGTCCGGATGGGCGCGGCACCGGACGTGGCCGTCCGGCCCGGCGGGGCGGTCGGGATGCCGACCGGCGGCGTGCTGCCCGAGGGCGCCGACGCCGTGGTGATGGTCGAGCACACCGCGGAGACGATGCCCGGCACGATCGAGGTCACCCGGCCGGTCGCACCCGGCGGAGGCATCGTCCGCGCCGACGAGGACGTCGCGGCGGGCGCCGCGCTCGTGCCCGGCGGGCGGCCGCTGCGCGCCCCCGACCTCGGGCTGCTCGCGGCGGCGGGCGTCACCTCGGTGCCGGTGCACGCCCGGCCCCGGGTGGTGATCCTCTCCACCGGCGACGAGGTCGTGCCCCCGGACACCGCGGCGCTGCTCCCCGGGCAGGTGCGCGACGCCACGGCCTCCGCCCTGGCCGGGCTCGTCCGGGACGCGGGCGGCGACCCGCTGATCGCCGGGATCGTCTCCGACGAGCCGGGCGCCCTCGAGGCCCGCCTGCGGGAGGTGCTCCCGACGGGCGACCTGGTGGTCGTCTCCGCGGGCTCCTCGGTCGGCGCCCGCGACGAGACGGCGGGCTCCGTTGCCGCGCTCGGCGACGTCTGGTGCCACGGCCTCGCGATCAAGCCCGGCAAGCCGACCCTGCTCGCCGAGTGCTCCGGGGTACCGGTGGTCGGCCTGCCCGGCAACCCGTTGTCGGCGCTGGTGGTGTTCCGGCTGGTCGGAGTGCCGCTGGTCTGGCGGCTGGCCGGCTGCGCCACCCCGCCCCCGCAACCGTCCACCCGGGCCCGGCTGTCGCGCGACCTCCCGTCGGCGGCGGGCCGGCTGGACGTGGTGCAGGTCGCCCTGCGGGACGACCGGGCGGAACCGATCTTCGGCCCGTCGGCCCTCCTGTCCGTGCTCACCCGCGCCGACGGCTACCTGGTCGTCCCGGAACCGGCCACGGGCCTGGACGCCGGGCGCGAGGTGGAGGTGACGCTGTACGGGTAGGCGCGCCGCCCCGGAACGTCCGGGCCTACGCGTGGAACACGCCCTTCGGGTCCAGGTCCGCCTTCAGCTCCGCCCGGCCCGGCACCTCGATCGGCCAGTCCTTCGCCGCCTGCTCGCCGAAGCGGAAGTTGGGGGTGCGGCCGGCCGTCCACGGGGCCACCGCGTCCATCAGCTCGCGGTGCAGGCGGCCGGGCGCGTCCGTGCCGTCCACCAGCGAGAGGACCTGGAGCAGGTAGGGCGCGTCGCGGTGCGCCACCGCGTCCGGCGCGGCGGGCGGGCGGGCCAGCGCGCCGCCCAGGTGCCGCAGGCCCAGCACGCACATGACCGGCGCGTCCGGCCCGGCGATGCCGAGCGCGGCGTCCAGCACGGCGGGGTCGAGCTCGCGGAGCATGGCGTTCGTGCCGGTGTAGGCGTGCGGGGTGGGCGGCTCGTTGAAGATCTCGGCGGCCCGGGTGGAGGGCAGCTCGCCGAGCGTGCCGGTGGTCGGCACGGCCGCGCGCAGGGGTGCGACCAGCCGCTCGCCCTCCGCGGCCGGGCCGGTATGGGCGATCCGGACCTGCGCCACGTACCGGCCGCGCAGGTGCTCCGGCACCATCGGCAGGTCCGGGTAGGGCAGCGCCCCGATCGACGACGCGAGCCGCTCGGGCAGGTCGGCCGTCCACTCCCGGTAGGCGGCGAGCAGGGCGGGCACGTGCTCGGCCGCGACGGACAGGGCGCCGCCGTAGATCCGGCCGACCGGCGCGAGCTCGATCTCCATCGCCGTCACCACGCCGAGGCCCTGGCCCGCCCCGCGCAGCACCCGGAAGAGCACCGGGTCCGAGTCGGCCGTGACGTGCCGCGGCCCCGCGGTGGTGACGAGGTCGATGCTGCGGACCCGGTCGCTCGCCCAGCCCAGCTCCCGGGCGAGCACGCCGATGCCGCCGCCGAGGGTGTAGCCCACGACGCCTGCCTCCGGCGAGGAGCCGCTGGGCGGGGTGAGCCCGTGCTCGGCCGCCGCCGCGACCACGCGCGCCCAGCGGGTGCCCGCCTCGACCCGCGCCACCCGGGCCACCGGGTCGATCCGGACGCCGTCCATCCGCCGGGTGCTGATCAAGACCCCGCCTCGGAGCGGCTCCCCACGCCCGTGGCCGCTGGTCTCGACGGCAACCGGCTGCCCGTGGTCGACGGCGTACCGCACGGCCACCATGACGTCGTCCGCGCTCGTCGCGCCGACGACGAGGTCCGGGCGGTGGGGGTGCGCCACCTGGTAGCCGGCGAGCTCCCCGGGGAACCCGTCGTCCCCGGGACGGAACACGGGCCCGGTCACGTTCTCGATCGCGTTCATGCCCGCGACGCTACGACCCCATCCGGACAGGATCGGTCCGGAACGCGTCCGGGTCCTGCCCGGCGGCGACGAGCAGCCGCTCGCACGCCTGCACCAGGACGTCGGTCACCTTGCGCAGGTCGACCCGCGCAAGCGGGTTCGCCGCGTGGCGCTGCCACCGGGCCAGCTGCTCGGCCGCCGCGCGCGAGACCTCCTGCTGCGACGCGCCCGGCGCGAGCCCGAGCCGGGACCGGGGATCGGTTCCGCCCGCGCCGAGCAGCCGCTCGACGACGGGGCGCTCGCCGTCCGGCAGATCCAGTTCTCCGGCGCGCACCACGTCCACGACGTCCATCTCGGTGAGCTCGAACGCGCCGGAACGGATGCGGTCCAGCCGGTAGCGGAGAACATCGCCACCCACCGGCGGCGGCTCGTGCCGCACCAGGTCCTCCAGTGCCAGCAAGACCCCGCGCGACCTGAGCGGGTCCGCGCGCCGGTTCAGCCGCTCGTCCACGAGCTCGCGCAACCGGGGCAGACCGCTGCCCCGCAGGAGCGCGGCGGCGAGCGCTTCGCGGGTCGGGGCCCGTCCGGACCGGATCTCCGCGAGGGCGAACCCCACGACCGTGTGCTCGAACGGGACGGGCCGCTCCCGGTCGAGCCCGTCCGCGGGTGACGGGGCTCCCGCGCCGGAACCGGCCGGGACCCCGGCCCGCGCCGCGCCCGCCGGGCGGGTGCCGACCACCACGGGCATGGTCACCCCGTCCACCGCGGGCTCGAGACCGCGCCCGGCCCGGGCCAGCAGCGTCCGGAACTGCTCGTCGGACAGCGCCAGCCCGGCCTGCGCGAAGGCGGGCGCCACCGGCACGACGACATGGCACAGCCGCCGCACGTCGGGCACCGCCGCGCACCCGATCGCCACCCGCTGCGCCACCTCGCCCACCGGTCCGTCCACCAGGAGCGCCCCGACCGCATGCGCGGGGCGGTGCCACGCGGAGCCGAACGAACGGCTCGGCAGGACCACGTCACCGCCGGGGCCGCGCCGCAGCAGCACGACGAAGGCGTCGGCATGCGGCGCCGCCGGTGCCGCGACGTCGACCAGGCACGCCGTCCCGTCCGTTCCGAGCGCCGCGAACGCCGCCGAGCCGTCACCGGCCACCCCGATCCGCAGCGGCGCATCGAGTCGCTCGCCGAGCACGCGCACGGCATCGGCCCGGGCGGTGCTGCGATAGCGCTCCCGCGCCTCCCGCACGGCGTCGCGCACCTGGTCGATGAGGGGTTGGGCCGGCCCCACGGCGGCGGGCTGCCCCTTGGCATCCCTAGCGGCCGGCAGCGGAACGGGCACCGACCCCTCCACGGTGGTGCCCTGCCCGGGAGCGGACCGCACGTCGATCTCCCCGCCGACCGCGGAGATCCGGACGGTGACGTTGCGCAAGCCCCGGCCCGGCGAGCCGCTCGCCCGGCTCCGGTCCCAGCCCGGCCCGTCGTCCCGCACGGTGAAGCGCAGCCTGCCGTTCCCGGTGCACAGCCGCACCGCGATCGTGGCGCCCTGGGCGTGCTTGCGCGCGTTGTTCACCGCCTCGAGGCAGGAGAAGTACACGGCCGACTCGACGTCGTGCGGGAACCGGCCGTCCCCGTCCACGCCGCTCGCGTCGACCGCGACCGGCGGCTCCCCGCCCGCCAGCTCCTTCTCCAGCGCGCGCAGCAGCCCGCACTCCGCCAGCAGCGGCGACGACACGCCCATCGCGGTCTCCGCGAGGATCGACTCCGCCAGGTCGATCTGGCCGCTGACCTGCGCGAGGCGCTCCCGCGCCTTCCCGTACTGGGCCGTGGAGACCTGGTGCTCCACCAGGCCGAGCGCGAGCCGCAGCGACACGAGGTGGTGCTGTGCACCGTCGTGCAGGTCGCGCTCGATGCGCCGCCGCTCCCCGTCCATCTCGGCCACCACGGCGCGGCGGGACGCTGCGATCTCGCTCGCGTGGGCGAGGGCGGCCCGCAGCTGGCGCTCCAGCTCGATGCCGTACCGGCTGGCCTGCAGCACGGCGCCGAGGCTCTCGGCGACGTCCTCCAGGAGGTGCTGCCGATGCCGGTGCAGGCCGGCGACCGCGTCGTAGTCCACCGCGAGGGTGCCGATCGCTTCCGTGCCGTGGCGGACGACCACCTGGACGAGCTCGTCCGGGTGGCGCTCCTCCTCCTCGTTCCACGTGTAGCTGCGGTCGCGCAGCCCGGGCCGGGTGACGGTGAGCCGGCAGGTGGCGGCGCCGAGCCCGCGCCCGACGGCCTCCGCGACGCGCGCCAGGTCCGGGGCGTCGGTCGCCGTGACGCGGGAGAACGCCGTGATCCCGGCGAGGACGCTGTACGGGGTGGGCCGGGTACCGAAGAGGAGCTGGTCGGTCCACCGTTCGGACCACACGTAGGCGGGGCGCAGCGCCACCGCCGCCAGAACGACCGCGAGCGCGGCCGGGAGCAGCGTCCCGTCCTCGAAGAGCAGGCCCGTGGTGCTGCGCACGACGCAGTAGCCGCCGCCGACCACCGCCGCCGTGAGCCCCGTCGCGAGCCCGCGGCTGAACAGGCGCTCGGCGTTCAACAGCCCGCCCGTCCGGGTCGCGATGAACACCGCGCAGGCGATCGAGATGCCGGCCAGGCGGGAGAACCAGAACAGCAGCGCGGTGGGCTCGCCCGCCGGCCCGCCCACGCCCGCGGTCGGGTCGGCGAGGAGGAGCAGGCTGCCCAACCCGGTCGCCCACATCAACAACGTGAGCACGGCGAGCACGATCGCGATCGCGGACGCGACCGCGACCACGCTGAACAGCAGCCGTGCCTGGGTGCGTGCCGTCGCCGTCCGGGCACTCCTGATCTGGCGCGGCAGGACCACGACGCCGACGACCGGCCCGAGGAACCCGAAGAACAAGACGCAGCTCACGATGGGCGCGAGCAGCGCGGTGCCGAGCGCCCCCACCAGCAGGGCACCGGCGGCCAGCAACGTGGTGTGGGCGGGCCGCCCCACGCGGGGCTCCCGCTCCGGCGGGAAGACCAGCAGCGCGAGGACGTAGGCGGCGACCGCGACCTCCGGGAGCAGCACCTGCTGGAGCAGGCCGATCCGGAGGTCGGTCACCGCGTCGACCAGCATGACCGTGGCGATCGACTGCAGGTTGAACGCCCCCGCCGACGCGACCATCGCCAGCAGCAGCAACCGGGTCGACCAGCTCGGGCGCCTCCCGGCGACCAACGCGCCCGCCACCACGAGCGAGAGCACGCTGAGGCCGTAGTCGAGGACGCCCTGCACCCCGATCCAGTCGATCAGCGTGTCATGGCCCGCCAGCCAGCCGATCGCACCGACCGCGAGCGACATCAGCGACAGCACGGCGCAGGCCACGAGGAACACCCAGTACGCGGTGAGGACGAGCACGCGACGCGGGGCCCTCGCGACGCCCGCCACGGCGATCACGGGGCCCTCAGCTCGGCGCCGACGCTGCTCTCGACGACCGGCTCGAGCCGGTCGGGCAGCCGGACGCGCACCTCGACCGGGCCCGGCCCGGCCGACCCGGCCGTGCCGCCGCCCGCGGTGATCGTGAGGTCCCCGCCGAGTGCCGCGAGCCGCTCGCTCTCGTCGGCGAGGGCGGCGCGGAGCTCGTCGGTGCCCACCGCAGCGGCCGGGTCCTCGATGTCCACCACCACGTGCCCGTCGGCGCGGCCGAGGTGCACGAGCAGGTCGCCGTCGGCCGCGCGACCGCCGAGGAGGCCCAGTGCCGCGGCGACCACGTAGTAGACGCCCGACTCGATCTCGTAGTCCAGGCGGGCGCCGAGGCCGCCGGACACCCGCACCGGCCGCGGGAGGTCCGCGGCCACCTCGTCGAGGGCGGCGGCAGGCCCCTGGTCGCGCAGCACCGCCGGGTAGACCCCGCGGGCGATCAGGCGGAACCGGTCCAGGAGCTCGTCGAGCGCGACCCGGGCCCTGGTGAGCGCCCGCTGCGCCGCCGCCGGGTCCTCCGGCGAGCGCCCGAGCTCGGCGCCCGCGGCGGCGACGTCGGTGCGCAGGGCGGCCAGCCGGACGCTCGTGGCATTGCCCAGCTCCATCACCAGCCGCCTGCGCTCCACCTCCCGCGCGCGGGCCAGCCGGTGCCGCGACGCCTGCAGCTCCCGGGCGAGGTCGTCGGCGCGGCGCACCCGCTCGGCGAGCTCGGCGTTGAGCGCCACCCCGCGCAGCAGCAGTGCGGCCCCGTTGGCGACGTCCCGGACGAGCGCCTGGTCGCCGGGCGTGATCGGCGAGTCGGGCTTGGTGATCGCGAGGGCCGCCCGCAGGACCGTGCCGTCCAGCACGGGGACGACGTGGTCGACCTCCGGCCGGGCGAGCAGTACCGCCAGGTTCTCCACGGTGTCCGGCCCGCTGCCGGTGCCGAGCGGGGGGTACTCCGCCGCCCCCACCAGCCGGTCGCCGACGGCGAGCCACACGACCGCTCTCGTGGCGCCGGTGCCGTCGGCGAGCACCTGCGCGAGCCCGGGCAGCGCCTGCTCGAGCGCCCCCGCCCTGATGCGCGCCGCCGCGGCGGCGAGCGACGAGTACGGCGTGATCTCGCGGCTGTGGGTGACCCGCTCGACGATGCGGTCGATCCGCGGCTGCACGGCACCGAGCCCCAGCACGGCGACGGTCACGGCCACGAACGGCATCAGGATCTCGAGCGGGCCGTGGCCCAGCGGGCGAGCCGACCAGTCGACCACGACGACGAGCACGACGACGACGCCGCAGGCGACGAGCACCGCCCGCAGCGACCGCGCCACGATCGTCCGATTCATCGCGCTCCCGAGGTCGCCACGCTATGCGCCATGGCGGCGGAGGCCAATCGGGCGGACGGGCGAGGGCGGTCCATCGATGGGCGTCAGTCGCCGTTGCGCTGCGAGCGCAGGTAGGTGAGCACGGCGAGCACCCTGCGGTGGTGCTCGGTGGTGTCTGCGTGCAGGTTCAGCTTCCCGAAGATGTTGGCGATGTGCTTCTCGACGGCCTTCGGTGTGACGAACAGCTGCCCGGCGATGCCGTTGTTCGAGCGGCCCTCCGCCATGAGGCGCAGCACGTCGAGCTCGCGCTCGGACAGCGTGGAGATGATCCCCTTCCGTTCCCCGCGCGGCCGCTCCACCAGCCGCCTGGCGAGCACCGGCTCGATGACGATCTCACCGGCGCCGATCCGCGCGAGCGTGTCGCTGAGGACGTCGACGCTCCCGACCTTCTCCTTGAGGCGGTACCCGACGGACTCCGTGCCGATCTGCAGGATGCGCATCAGGTAGTGCGACTCGGCGTAGTGGGACAGGAACAGCAGCCCGAGGCCCGGGTGCGCGGCGCGCAGGCGTTCCGCGGTGACCAGGCCGCCGTCCGGCTCGGGGGGCATCCGGATGTCGAGGATCGCGATGTCCGCCGGTTCCTCCGCCAGCAGCTCGACGATCGAGTCGCCGTCGGCGGTGCAACCCACCACCTCGTGCCCCGCCGCCTCGAGGAGCATGACCAGGCCCTCGCGGAAGAGTGCACCGTCCTCGGCAAGCGCTACTCGCATGGGATCCTCACCGTGATCGTGCCGACACCTGGACCGCCCACCACGTCGATCACCCCGTCCAGCCGGCCGACGGCTCCCAGCATCGCGTCGGCGTGGCACGGCTCGACGCCGACGACGTCCACCGCGAGCGTCCGGTCCTCCCGCCGCGCCACGACGGCGAGGCCGGGGGTACCGGGCCGAAGGGCCTCCAGGCACCCGACCACCGCGAAGTAGGCGACGCCCTCGGCCGCGGGTCCGAAGCGGTCCTCGGGGACGTCCACCCGCAGCGGCACGTCCACCCGGTCGGCCGCCTCACGCAGGGCGGGCCCGAGGCCCGCCTCGTCGAGCAGCGGCGGGTAGATCCGGACGGAGACGTCGCGCAGCTCCTGCAGCACGGCGTGCAGCTCGTCCTGGAAGCCCTCGATGTAGGCGTGGAGGTCACCGCACTCGGCCTTCGCGGCACGGTGGCGCAACAACCCGAGCTGCAGCGTGAGCGCGGAGATCCGCAGCGATGCGCCGTCGTGCAGCTGCCGTTCGAGGTTGCGGCGCAGCCGCCACTGCTCGCGCTCGGCGCGCAGGCGGGCATCTCCCGTGGGGGCGGGCAGGCGGGTGCCGGGTGCGGGGGACGGGCCCTGCTCGGAGGCCGCGCGGGGAGCGTCGCCGGCGCGCTGCGCTGGCTCGAGCATCATGCCGTCATCGTCCGGCGACAGCGCGTATCAGTGAATGGGGCGCACCCCACCTCTGGTAGGGCTGTCCCCCTTGTTCCGGCGGGATCCGCCCAGAACCGTAATGGAACGCCCCCTGGTGGCGACGACGGTGCACATGCGACCCGTTCCCGGGAGGAGACGTGGGCTATCACCTCGGAGTGGACCTCGGAACGACGTTCGTCGCTGCCGCGCTGGCCACCGACAGCGGCGTCGAGATGTTCACCCTCGGCGACCGGACGGTGGTGACCCCCGCCGTCGTGTACCTGCGCGAGGACGGCACGCTCGTCTCCGGTGACGCCGCCGCCCGCCGGGCGGTCAGCAGCCCGGACCGGATCGGCCGCGAGTTCAAGCGCCGCCTCGGCGACCCGACACCGGTGATGCTCGGCGGCACCCCGTACGCGGTCACCGTGCTGCTCGGCACCCTGCTGCACGACGTCCTCACCCGGGTCACCGAGACCGAGGGCACCAAGCCGGAGAGCGTGGTGCTCACCCACCCCGCGAACTGGGGACCGTTCCGCAGGGAGCTGTTCGACGAGGTCCCCCACGTCGCGGGGCTCACCGCACCGCGGATGGTCACCGAGCCGGAGGCCGCGGCGGCCCACTACGCCGCCTCCCGGCAGCTGTCCGACGGTGAGGTCATCGCCGTGTACGACCTCGGCGGGGGCACGTTCGACGCCACCGTGCTGCGCAAACACCCCGGCGGCATCGAGATCCTCGGCATCCCCGAGGGGATCGAGCGCCTCGGCGGTGTCGACTTCGACGAGTCGATCCTCTCCCGCGTCAACTACGTGGCGGGCGGCGCGCTCAGCGAGCTGGACATGAGCGACCCGCAGACCGGCGTCGCGCTCGCCCGGCTGAGCCAGGACTGCGTGCTGGCCAAGGAGGCGCTCTCTATCGACACCGAGACGACGATCCCGGTGTTCCTGCCCAACCGGCACTTCGACGTGCGGATCACGAGGGCCGAGTTCGAGGACATGATCCGGGCCCCGGTCGAGTCCACGATCGGCACCCTCATCCGCACGTTGCGTTCGGCACAGGTCGACCCGAGCCAGCTCACCGCCGTGCTGCTGGTCGGAGGGTCGTCGCGCATCCCGCTGGTGGCGCGGATGATCTCCGAGGAGCTGGGCCGCCCGACGGTGGTCGACGCACACCCGAAGTACGCCGTCGCGCTCGGTGCCGCCGCCCTCGCGCGCACCGGCGTGAGCACCACGCGGGACAGCGCGGCCGGCGGGGCCCCGGGCCCGGCGGTCGCCGACCTCCCGGCGTTCGTTCCGCACGACGTCCCGGCCGATGCGGGCGCTCCCCCGGTCCCGCAGGCGTACGACGCGGGCGGCGGGCCCGCGGGCTTCGACGCCCCACGAGCGGGCGCTCCGGGCACGTCGTACGGCCCGCCGGCACCCCCCGACAGCCCGCCCGCGCCACCGGCGCTGGGCGGCGGCCCGAGCGGCCGCAACCGCGTCCTGCTCGTCGTGGCGGCGGTGATCGCACTGCTCGCCGTGGTCGGCGGGGTCGGCTACGTCGCGTTCGGTCAGCTGGGGGGCGACCGGCAGGCGCCCGTCGCGCAGCCCGCTGCCGTGCCGGCGCCACCACCAGCGGCCGCGCCGCCCGCGGCCGCGCCACCGTCGGCCGCCAAGCCCGCGGCGAGCGTCCCGGTGCCGTCGCTGGGCCCGACGGTTCCGGCCGGGGCCACCTCCGGCTTCGTCGTCGTCTCGCCCAACGGGCGGCAGGCCTACATCGCGAACCGGACGGCTGGCGTCGTCACGGTCCTCGACACGGCGGTGAACCGGGTCACGGCCACGATCCCCGTGGAAGCGGGCCCACCGCAGTTCCTGTCGTTCTCCCCGGACGGCAGGACCATCTACGTCAGCATCTGGGACGACGCCCGCACGATCGCCGCCGTCGGCGTGCTGGACACCACGAGCAACTCGATGGTCGCCACGATCCCCGTCCGCACCAGGCCGTACCTCGCCGCCGTCAGCCGTGACGGGAAATGGCTGTACGTGCCCAACCACGACTCCGGAACGGTCTCCCTCATCGACACCGCCACCAACCAGGTCACCAACGAGATCAAGGTGGCCCCCAACCCGCACTGGATCGAGTTCTCGACGGACGGCACGCGCGCCTACATCGCCAACCACGAGTCCAACCTGGTGTCGGTGCTCGACACGTCGAACAACACCGTGATCGCCGAGATCCCCGTCGACGTCAGCCCGCACAGCGTGGCGGTGCACCCGACGCGGCCGCTCGTGGCGAACGTCAACTACGACTCCAGCACGGTCACGATGATCGACACGAACACCGAGCAGGTCGTGGCCAGGATCCCGGTGGGCAAGAAGCCCCAGGACGTCACCTGGGCGCCCGACGGCCGGTTCGCCTACACCGCCAACGTCGAGGACAACTCGGTGTCGGTGATCAACGCGGACACGATGACCGTGACGGCCACCATCCCGACCGGCGGATCGCCCACGTCCGTCGCGGTGACCCCGGACGGCAGGACCGGCTACGTCACCAACCTCAAGGACGGCACGCTCACGCTGCTGAACGTCGCCGGCTGAGCCGGTGGGGTCCGCCCTACCCGGGAATGGCGGGTCGGCCCGCTGGTTTCGTAGGGCAGGCGTCATGTATCGCTGAAGATCAGGGGGACATCCTTCACAGGTCAGGGAAAGCGCCGGACCGGAAGGAGAACGACGATGAGCACCACCGCCGCCCCCCTCACCAATCGTGACCGTGCCGTTCTCCGGGCTGTCGCCGCCGGCCGGTGCCGGATCTCCCCGGCCGGCGGTGAACTGGTCGTCGACGGCATGTACTTCGCCGACCAGTTCGCCGGTTCGCGCCTCACCGCTGCTGGGCTCATCGCCCCCGCGACGGGGCCTGCCGTGCTCACCGCGTCCGGCCGTGCGCTGATCGGCGCCGCAGTGGCGGCGTGACCAGCGTGGCCGCGGGGCCCTGACCCCGACACCCCCTCCCACGAGCCCGGCCGCCTCCCGCGCGGCCGGGCTCGCCGCGTGCCGGGCCCCGCCGGGAGGAGGGTTCGCACCACCCGTGCTCGGGTGCCAGCTCCCCCACCGGTGGGGTCTGCTCGATGTTCCCGGCGCCCGTGAACCGCCATTCTCGACATGGGCGAGTAAATGCGGGAATCCGTCCCGCGGCCCGTTTCCCGAAAGGTGGACAACATGTCGGACTACTGCGACGACGAGTTCGAGGACGTCGACTGGGACGAGAACGAGGAATCGGACGGGGACGAGCACGACGAGGAGGTCGACTACGACGAGGACGAGGACAGCGAGGACCACGAGTACGTCTGACCCTCGCACCGACCTCGGATCGAGAGCCATGAACGCGCAACCCGTGCCGGGAACCGGCGCAGCGCGGGCCGGAGGCCGGCCGGACCCCACCGGCCGGCCTCCGGCATCTCGGCACCGCCATGGGGGCACACCGGCCACCGTGCAGGTGGCCGGCGGCACGCAGCAGGACCGGACCGCGCTCGCGACGGCACTGCTGCGCGCCTGCTCCGGCCGCCTCGCGTTCACCGGCGGCCATCCCGGCAGCCCACTGGGCGCCGCGGTGGACGCCGTCGTGCTCATCGCCCCGGCCGGTCAGGTCATCGGGGCCGCCGAGCTCGACCTGGCGCGCACCCTGTGCCACCGCTCCCCGCACATCCTGCTCGCCCTCACCGCGGTCGACCGGTGCCCCTCGTGGCAGGAGGTGCTCGACGACGACCTCGAGCGGCTGCGGGCCGCCGGCGTCACCGCCGCCCCCTTCGCGGTCTCGGTCGACGCGCACAGCGCGGCCGTCGCCGCCGGCGATCCCGCCCGCACCGCCGCATCCGGCATCCCCACGCTCGCCCGGCGCCTCGACGACATCGCCGAGCACGTCGCCCGCCGCGGCCGCGTCGTCGACCGCCCCCCGGGGCGCCGGCCGCGCCCCACCCCCGACCGCGCCCGCTGGCAGCAGGTGCTCGCCGACGGCATGGCCGCCGCATCGTCGGACGTGGACTTCGAGCTGCGCCGCCGCGTCCGCGCCGCGATCGCCGACGCCGAGGGCGTCCTGGAGGCGAGCGACCCCGCGCGGGACTGGGACGACGTGGTGACCTGGCTGCGCGCCCGGCTCGCCCACGAGGGCGAGCAGGCGTTCGCCGTGCTGGCCCGCCGCACCGCGGCGGTCACCGCGGCGCTCGAGCGGGAGCTCGGCGGGGACCCGCTGCCGCGGCCGGCGCCGGTGGAGCCGCCCGACCTCGTCGGCCACCTGCCGGCCGGCGACGCACCCCGAGGAACCCGGCGCCCGCTCCTGACCCGCGGTCGCAGCATGGTGATGTCCGCCTACGGCGGCCTGATGATGGGGCTGCTCCTGCCCCGCCTCGCGGGCGTGCACCTCCCCGTCGGGGTGATCGTGGCCTGCGCCCTCGTGTCCGCGCTCCTCCTGGGTGGCGCCACCCTGTCCGGCGAGCGCACCCGGCAGCTGGAGACGAGCCGCACGAGAGCGAAGTCCCGCGCCCGCCACCTGGCCGACGACTACGTGCTGGCAGCGGCGAAAGCGACGAAGGACGAGCTGAGGTCGGCCCACCAAAGGTTGCGCAACGAATGCACTCACCGCACCACGGAGCCATGATTCTGTTGAAATGGCCGGAAAACAGCAGTCACTTTTGGAGTTGATCGAGGCGTTGGGTGAGGTAGTCGCGTTCGATGGTGTTCTCGGTCAGGAGCAGCGCTTCTTCGTAGGCGGTGCGGGCGTCGCGGGTGCGTCCGAGGCGGGCGAGGAACTCGGCACGTGAGGCGGCGAGGTAGCTGTAAGCGGCGAGTTGGGGCTCGGTGGCGAGTGGGTCGAGTGCATCGAGGCCTGCGGCGGGACCGTCGGCGAACCCGACCGCGACGGCGCGGTTGAGCGCGACGACCGGTGAGGGCCACAGGGCTACGAGCAGGTCGTAGAGCCCGACGATCTCGCGCCAGTCGGTCGCGTCCCAGCTGTCGGCTTCGTCGTGGACCGCGGCGATGGCAGCCATCAACGCGAACCGCCCTGGAGGCCGACGGCGCAGGGCCTCGCGGACCAGGGCCACGCCCTCGGTGATCGCGTCGTGGTCCCAGCGGGCACGATTCTGGTCGGCGAGCAGCACGAGCTGTCCGTGTGCGTCGAGACGGGCGCCGCGGCGGGCGTCGGTGAGCAGGATCAGCGCCAGCAGCCCGGTGACATCGGCGCTGGCGGGTAGCAGGGTGCGCAGCATCCGGGCCAGGTCGAGGGCGCGCTCGACGAGATCTCGGCGGATCAACTCGGCGCCGGTGGGGGCGGCGTGCCCGGTGGTGAACAGCAGGTGCACCACCTCGCACACCGATGTCACGCGGTCGGGCAGCTCCTCACGCGCGGGCACCCGGTAGGGAATCCGCGCCTGCGTGATCTTCTTCTTGGCGCGGGTGATCCGGGCGGCCATGGTCGACTCGCTGACCAGGAAGGCACGGGCCACCTCGGCGGTGGACAGTCCGCACAGCAGCCGCAGGGTCAGCGCCACCTGAGCGTCGCGGGAAAGGGTGGGGTGGCAGCAGATGAACACCAGCCGCAACCGCTCATCGCCGATCTCGGCCCCGACGAGCCGCTCCTCACGTCCCAGGTCGGCTCCCTCGTCGGTGTTGGTCTCGACGAGCAGGGGCAACGCCCGGGCCGCGGTGGCCTGGCGGCGCAGCAGGTCCAGCGCCCGGCGGCGGGCGGTAGTGGTCAACCAGGCCCCGGTGTTGCTGGGGACGCCGTTGGGGCCCCAGGTGGCCAGTGCTCTGGCGTAGGCGTCTTGGACGCACTCCTCAGCCAGGTCCAGATCGCGGGTGACGCGCACCGTCGCGGCGAGCACGAAGGCCCACTCGCGGCGGTGCGCGTCCGCGACCGCGGCACCCACCTGCGGGTCCACTGCCATCACGCGGCGTCCTCGGGTCGTCAGTCGAAGGTGAGTACGGGCCGGACCTCGACCCCGCCGGCGAACGTCGGCACCTGCTCGGCGATGGCCACGGCCCGGTCGAGGTCGTCGGCCTCGATGAGGTAGTAGCCCACGAGGGCCTCCTTGGTCTCGGCGAACGGCGCGTCGGTGACGCTGAACCCGCCTGCGCCGTCCGGACGGATCGAGGTGGCCGTCGCGGTCGGCTGCAGGGCATTGCCGCCGCGCAGGGCCGTCTCGTGCGCGGCCATGAACCGCTGGTGGTCGGCCAGCAGCCGCTCGGACTCCTCCTGGCCGGCGCCGGCCAGCGCGCTCTCGGCATCGTAGATCAACACCAGGTACTGGGCCATCGTTTCGTCCTTCCCGTTGCGGTCCGCCACTCGGACCCTCCACCCACCTCGACGCGCGAGCGGGGGCGGCATCGACACCGGCGCTGCCGAATTCTCCGCGCCTGCCGTCGATCCCGGCTGCTGCCGGGCGTCGGTAGAGGTGAGACCCGGTCGCTGTCGGGTGCCACCACCATCTCGCTCAACCCGACCACCGACCCAGCCCAACCACGAGGGAGGCCGCCATGACCACATCAGCCGTGATGACCGAGGCAACTTCGACGGTGTTCTTGATCGTCGGCGCGGGTGGCAGTCATGGGGCGACGGGTAACCACGTCGCCCGACAGCTACTGGCAAAGGGGCTGACAGTTCGAGCGTTCGTCCACCACGACGATGACCGTTCCGCCGCACTCGAGGCGCTGGGCGCGCAGATCGTTGTCGGTGACGTCGGCGACTTCACCACCGCACGCGCCGCCCTCGAAGGCGTGCGGCGCGCCTATTTCACCTACCCACTCGCCGATAGCCTCCTCGCGGCAACGACAACCTTCGCCGCTGCCGGAAAACAAGCGGGCGTCGAGTCGATCGTGAACATGTCCCAGCTGACCGCCCGCCCGGATCACGCGAGCCCAGCCGCCCGCGGACACTGGCTGGCCGAGCGCGTACTCGACTGGTCCGGGATCGGCGTGACCCACATACGCCCGCCCTACTTCCTGGAGAACCTGCTCACCATCGCCGATCCAGCGGCCATGCGAAGCGAAGGCAGCATCTACCTGCCCTACGGCCAGGGCAGACATGCCCCCGTCGCCGGTGAGGACCTCGCCCGCGTGGCCGTCGGTGTGCTGGTCGATCCCGTGCCGCACCACGGCAGGACCTACGCGGCGACGGGCCCGATCTCACTGTCCATGGCCGAACAAGCCGACACGATCAGCCGCGTACTCGGCCGCCCGATCCACTATGTGGACATCCCCGTCGAGGACTGGGGGCAGGCCCTGGCTCAGGCCGGATTCCCCCCATTCCTGGTCGAACACCTCTGTCATGTAGCCGAAACCCACAAACACGGTGAGCAGGACATCGCCACCGACGTGGTCGAAACGATCGGCGGCTCACCACCGAAAACTCTCGAGGCGTTCGTCGACGAGAACCGCAGCGCGTTCGAACCCACGACACCTCGAGGCAGCCCGACCGCCTCCTAGTCCAGGGCCGGCCCCGGTGCGCGGTGAGGAGAGCCGGTCATGGCGCCACAGTGCTGCTTTCGAGCCCTCCCCACAGCATCATGGAGCCATTCTGTGATCCAGGTGGCGGTGTTGGCGGCGGGACAACGCTCTCAGCGTCATCGTCAGGGTCACGGTGGCCGCCGGGGCGGCGGCCATCGTCGCCGCGATTCCTCCCGGCGTGGCCTTTCCCGGGAGCGGGACCTCGCTCCCCGTGCCGTCGTGGTGGCCGCGGTGCACGGCCGGCGCCACCACCGGGCCGGGAGCGGCACCCAGCGCCAGCTTCAGCGAGTCGTGCGCGGGCTCGGGTCCGCCATCGGCCCAGCTGTCCGTCCACTCGACGGTGTTCCCGGCCGCGTCCGTGCAGGCCGCCCGGAAGCGCACCGGGCCTGCACCGTCCGGCATCAGGCCCACGTGCAGGGTGAAGTCCGCCGGGCCTGTGGCCCGGGGCGCCGTGGCCGTCCACGTCACGGCCGACACGATCTCGGTCACCGGGCCGTCCGCGCTCGGGGCCGGGGCCGGGAGCGCGGTCGTGGTGAGGGCGGCCGTCCACCCGGGCGGGTCCGGCGCCGTGACGCCCCCCAGCGGCCGCCCGGTGGGCAGGAGCAGCCGGAACCGGGTGGTGGGAACCGCCGGGTCACCGTCGGTGAGGCGGAACGCCAGCGTGACGTCCCGGGCGCCGGGCGCGACGTGGCCCGGCTCGATCACCAGCCCGGTCCCGCCCGGTGCCGCGGCCGCGCTCCCGGCCGCGAGCAGCAGCGGCACGAGCGCCATCAGAACCATGGCGACGACCCGCTGCGCGGTCATCCGTGGCGGCTCAGGTCGTGGAAGAAGCCGTCGACGACCTGCAGCTCACCGGAGCGGGTCACCTCGTCGTAGACGTACTTGCCCACCGCGAGGTCGAGCACGCCGAGGCCGAACGGGGAGAACACCACCGGCTTATCCGCCGGGACGTGCACCCGCCCGGACATGACGTCGTCGAGCGTGCCGTCCAGGAAGTCCCGGTTGCCGGTGCGCTGCTCCACCAGGTGCGGCGACGTGTCGGCCTTGAGGCAGTGCTCGACGTCGTCGACCACATTTGCCGACGCGAGCAGGATCTCCGGTGCGAGGTCGCGCAGGGACACGTGCAGCACCACCGGGTTGTGCGCGAACCACGACACGTCGTGGACGTACGGGGCGCCCGCCACCGTGGCGAAGACGACCAGGTCGGACGACCGGATCAGCTGCTCGGCGGTGTCGTGCACCGTGACGCGCCCCGCCACCCCTGATCGCTCCAGGTGACCGCGGAACCCCGCGGCGCTCCCCGCGGACAGGTCGTGCACGCCGACCTCGTCGAACGTCCAGCCGGTGCTCGTGAGGAACGTGTGGATGTAGCGGGCGATGAGGCCCGTGCCGACGAACCCGACGCGCGCCGGGCGCGCCCGTCCCCGCGTCAGCCGGTCGGCCCCCAGCGCCGCCGACGCCGCGGTGCGGGTGGCGCTGATGATCGAGCTCTCCAGGCAGGCGAACGGGTAGCCGGTGTCGTGGTCGTTGAGGATCAGCACGGCCGAGGCCCGCGGGATGCCCGCCGACACGTTCTCCGGGAAACTGGAGATCCACTTCAGGCCGTCCACCCTGATCGCCCCGCCGATCGACGCGGGTAGCGCGATGATGCGGGCGGTCGGGCGGTCCGGGAACCGCAGGAAGTACGACGGCGGGTTCACCGAGTCGCCGGAGCCGTGCAGCCGGTAGGTGGCCTCGACCAGCTCCACGACCTGCTTCTCGCGGCCCTGCAACGCGCGCTGGACCTGGGCACCGGAGATCACCGCGAACGGCGGCACGCCGGTCATCGGACGGCCCCCGGCACCGGCATGCGCAGCGGGGCGCTCATGCCGACGACGACCTCGCGTGCCCCCTCGTAGGGCTCCCGGCTGTGCGCCGTCCGCACGTTGTCGACGAGCAGCAGGTCACCGGCCTGCCACGGCTCGCGCAGCGTGTTGGCCTCGTAGACCTGGTTGAGCAGCTCGACGACGTCCGCGCCCACCGGCTCACCGTTGCCGAAGCACGTGGTGAACGGCAGGTTGTCCGCGCCGTAGGCCTCCACGAGGTACTCGTGCACGTCGGGGTCCATCGTCCACTCGTTCAGGAACGCGATCTGGTTGAACCAGCAGGCCTGCCCGGTGACGGGGTGTCCGACGAGCGCGTGGCGCCGCTGCCGGGTCCGCAGGCCGCCGTCGGGGCGCCATTCGACCGCGATCGCGTTCGCCGCGCAGTAGGCCTCGACGGCACCGCGGTCGTCCGTGCCGAACGCGTCGGCGTACGACGCACCGATCTCGTCGTTGTAGTTGCGGACGAGCATCCAGCCCTCGCGCGCGAACCGCTGCACAAGGTCCGGGGGCAGCTGGTTCATCACGGCCGTCGAGTCGGCCACGCCGGTCGCGCCGCCCGCCGCCGGCGGGGTGATGCACGCGAACAGCATCAGCGACGGGACCTCGAGGGTGTAGCTCAGCTCGTGGTGCATGCACATCGGCTGGTTCGCGGGCCACTTGGTCGACGAGTAGACGCCCTCGACGTACGTCTGGCGCGGCGCGAACGCCTCCCGCTCGGCCATCAGGCCCAGGCCGAGGTGCTGGAACACGGCCGCCGCCTCGGCGGCGTCGCGCAGCCCCAGGCCGCGGACGAGAACGGCGCCGTGCTGCGCCACGACGCCACGCAAGCCGTCGCGGTGCTGGGCCGTCCAGCCCGCGGCGTCGGAGGTGGGTTCGACGGGCAGGAGCGGGGTCCGGCCGGGGCGCAGCTCGACGTCGAGCGGTGGCGCCAGGTGTGGGGACGACATCGCGTTCTCCTCTTGTCGGATTCGTTCGCGTGGTGGACTCGGATCGGATCAATCAGGCGTATCGGCAGGCGACGACGAAGTTGCGGCCTTCGCCCGACAGCTCGTCCGGTGCCGGCCTGCTGTCGATCAGCTCGGCGAGATCGGCCAGCGCCGGGTGCCGGACGACGTCCTTGAGGGACACGACGCGGTCGAGGGCGACCGCGAGCTTCACGGCGGACAGCGAGGAGCCGCCCAGGTCGAAGAAGCGATCCCGCCGGCCGATCCGGTCCGCGTCGAGGCCGAGCATCCGCGCCCACACGGCCGCGAGCCGCACCTCGGTCGGGGTGGCCGGCGGTTCGTGCTCGTCATCGTCGGTCGTGGCCGCGAGTTCGGCGGCCAGTGCGGTGAGGGCCTTCGTGTCGATCTTGCCGTTGCCGGTCAGCGGCAGGTTCTCCCGCCAGTGGAACGCGACCGGCACCATGTAGTGCGGCAACGACGCCCCGAGCCGCTCCCGCAGGAGGTCGACGTCGAGGGGCCGGTCGCCCGAGTAGAACGCGACCAGGTGCTTCCCGCGGTCGGGCCGCTCGGTGCCGTCCGCTCGCTCGGCGGAGCCTCGCCCGGTCACGACGACCGCGCCGTCGCGGACGCCGGGGACGCGCAGCAGGGTGTCGTCGATCTCGCCGATCTCGATGCGGAAACCGGAGATCTTCACCTGGTTGTCGCGGCGCCCGAGGAACTCCAGCTTGCCGTCCGGGCGCCAGCGGCCGTAGTCGCCGCCCTTGTAGAGGCGCCTGCCGGGCCGGTGCGGGTCGGTCAGGTACGTCGCGCGCGTCCGCTCGGGGTCGTTGACGTACCCGCGGCCCACGCACACGCCGGAGAAGGCGATCAGCCCGGGAGCACCGAGCGGCACCGGCTGGAGGTGCTCGTCGACCACGTAGACGTCGACGTTCTGCACCGCGGGGCCGAGCGGCATCCGGCCCCCCTCCGGGGCGGCGTGCATGACCTCGTGGTTGGTGTCGTCCGAGGTCTCGGTCAGGCCGTAGGCGTTGACCAGGGCGGTCCCCTGCCGGACGGCGAAGAAGCGCTGGGCGAGCTCGGTCTTGAGGGCCTCGCCGGTGGCGGAGACGCAGTGCAGGTCGGGCAGCTCGTGCGGGTGCTGCTCCAGGTAGGACAGGACGACCTCGAGGTAGGAGGGCACGACCTGCGCGACCCCGACCCGCTCCCGCTCGAGCGTCTCGACGAAGCGCGCGACGTCCAGGATCACGTCCTGCTCGACCAGCACCGTCCGCCCGCCGACCAGCAGCGCGGACACCAGCTGCCACAGCGAGATGTCGAAGCACTGCGGGGCGACCTGCGCCACGACCTCGCCCTCGCGGATCCCGAGGTCGGAGATCTTGGCGTGGAGGTGGTTGAGCATGCCGGCGTGCTCGCACATCGCGCCCTTCGGCTCGCCGGTGGAGCCCGAGGTGAAGTAGATGTAGGCGAGCTGGTCCGCCGCGACGGCGACACCGAGGCCGGTGTCGGCGTGCCCCTCGGCGTAGGCCGTGCCGACGAACACCTTCTGCACCCCCGGGAGCGACTCGAGGGCCGGGTCGAGCGTGGTGGTGCTGCCGGGCTCGGTCAGCACCAGCGTGCAGTCCGCCCGCGACAGGGTCCTCGCGATGCGGTCCGCCGGGAAGTGCGGCTCGATGGGCAGGTACGCGCCACCGGCCTTGAAGATCGCGATGACGGCGGCCACCCAGTCCAGGTTCCGCTCGGTCACCACCGCGACCACGCCCTCGCGCCGCAGCCCGCGCGCCAGCAGGGCCCGCCCCAGCCGGTTCGCCCGCGCGTCGAGCTCCCGGTACGTCCACCGCCGGTCGCGGTGCACGGCGGCGACGGCGTCCGGGTGCATCCGCACGCGCTGCTCGAACAGCTCGTGGAAGCGGCGGTCCGGCAGCTCCCGGCGGGGTCCGGCGAGGCCGTCGAGCTGGAAGCGCAGCTCCTCGGGCGACAGCAGCACCGCCCGCCCGTGCTCGGCGTCCGGGTCGGCGACCATCGCCTCGAGCGCGGCGAGGTGGTAGCCGGCGATCCGCCGGGCGCTCGGGTCGTCGAGCGCGTCGGTCCGGTAGGTCAGCCGCAGCGCACCGCCGCCGTTCGTCAGCCCGATCCGGAGCACGACGCCGCCCGCGAGGTCGCGCGGCTCGAGGGTGTCGATCGGGTCGAACTCGGTCTCGAACCGCGGCCCGGCCACACCGATCTCGTCCGTCAGCGCGTCCAGGTCGAACGCCCGGTGCCGCACCACGTCCATCTCGACCGGGGCGACCGCCTGCAGCAGCGACCGCCACGAGCCGGGCTCGGCGGTGAGCGGGCACGGCAGCGCCCGCCCGGCCGGTCCCGCGGCGTAGCCGGTGACGACGTCCGGCTCGCCGGACAGCGCCGACAGCACCTTCGCGTGCGCGGCCAGCACGAGCGAGTGCAGCGGCAGGTTCGTCGAACCGGCCAACCGGCGCATCGCGGCGACGAGCTCGGCGCGCAGCGGCGCGACGTGCTCGGCGGTGCCGGGGACCGGGTCGAGCGTCCACCGCGGGATCGCGGTCGCCCCGCCCCCGGCGAGGACCCGCTGCCAGAAATCCCGGCCGGTCTCGATCTGCGTGTTCATCGAATCGTTCCTCTCCTTGCCGGGGCTGCTAGCCGCGGACGAGCACGGCGGCGCAGTTGTCGTCGATGCTGATCCGGCGCACCTGCAGATCAGCCGATTGCTCGCGCATCTTCTTCGCGGGGTTTCCGCCCCAGCGCGCACCTACGGGCACTTCCTCGCCCTTCATGAGGAAGGAGTCGGCGGCGAGTACGGCGCCGTCGCCCATCGAGACGCCGTAGAGGATGAATGCGCCGACGCCGATCGTGCAGCCGGCGCCGATCACGGTCCGATCCGACTTGAACCCGCCGTCCTCCTGCGAGTGGCACTGGATGACGCTGCCCGCGTTCAGAGTGCAGTTGTCGCCGATCGTCACGAAGGACCGTTCCGACATGTAGCAGCCGTCGTCGAAGACGCGGTGGCCCATCCGCACACCCAGCAGCCGCCACACCACGTTCTTGAGCGGAGTGCCGTTGAAGACGGTGAAGTACGCGTCGGCACGCACCTTCCAGAAGCGTTCGTGCCGCCAGAACGCACGGTCGTAGAGCGAGCAGCCCATGGGCCGCAAGGCCTGCAGCGGCCGGAGCAGCCGGTCGACGAGGACGAAGTACACGACGGTGAGGACGAAGACACCGACGGTGGCCACCGCGATCACGGGCGCACCCATCGACCCCCAGTGGTCGACGGCGCCCATGTAGAGCACGGTGACCACGACGAGGTAGATCCAACGGACCAGCAGGGAAAGCGCGATGGTGATGGTGTTGTGGACGTTCTTGGCCCGCAGGCCGCGGCGCAACTCGTCGGCGCCGTTCACGAGGAGTTGCTTGTCGCGTTCGACCGACCGCGGGATGTCGAAGCCGGGCGCGCCCAGCAGGCCCACGCCTTCCCGCACCGGTCCGTCGACGGGAACCATGAGCTTCGTCGCGAGGAGGCAGTCGTCGCCGGTCCGGCCCTGCGCGGGATAGGCGATCCTGTTGCCGAGGAAGTTGTGGGCTCCGATCGACACGCGGGACAGCCGGAAGGATGTGTTCGAGTAGTCGGAGTTGATGATGGACAGCCCGTCCGCGACCATCGTTCCGCTGCCGACCGTGCTGAGGAACGGCGTATCGTGCTTGACTTCTTCGCCGAAGTTCGCACCGGTCTGCTTGAGCGCGGGAAAGTCGTATCCCAGCCAGCGCAGGTAGTGGACGATGTAGGAGCTGTCACCGAACAGGCGCGTGCAGAACTTCTGGTTGGTCGTGCGTGTGATCGCGCGCTGGACCCAGTAGTGGAAGCCGTAGAGCGGGTAGACCCGGTCCGGCCGGATCGCCAGATTCAGCAGACGGGGAACGGTTCCCACGAACAACAGACCGACCAGCAGGCCGCCGAGGAGCAGCACGGTGGAGATGGTCAGCGCGTCGAGGTAGAACGTCCAGCTCGTCAGGGACAGGGCTCCCGGGGCCAGCAGCGTGGCGAGCTGTGGGACCTCGGTGAGCAGGAGGACCAGACCGCCGATCGCCAACGGCGTGCCCACCAGGAGCAGGTTGGCGAGCTGCACCGTCACGAAGACGGTTCGTCGCACGACGCCGACCTTCCGCGCGTCGAGCGGCCGGGCGTCCAGCTCCGCCCGCTGCGCGGGGGAACCGTGCCAGCGCTCGCCGTCGGGCACGGTCTGCCCGGCGTGCAGCGAGGAGGAGTGCGCCAGCTCGGCGCCGTCACCGAGCGACGTCCAGATGTCGAGCACCGTCGCCTCTCCGACGAGAGCGCCGTTGCCGAGGCTCACCGCACCCGTCTGGATGGCGCCGTCGTGGGCCCGGTAGCCGGGGAAGAACGAGTCCTTCCGGATCACCGCGCCGTCGCCGATCTCGAGCATGTCGGTGCACACCGGCACGTTGCCGGACAGCACCACGGCGCCCCGGCCGATCTTCGCTCCGAGCATCCGCAGGTAGAACACGTAGAGCGGTGAGCCGACGAACAGCGCCATCGGGCTGCGCTGCACGAGCGTCCTGACGAGCCAGAAGCGGAAGTACGCCATGCTCCAGACCGGGATCTCCTGGGGCTTCCACCGCCCGACGAGCACCCACTTGAGCAGGATCGGAAGGGCGCACATGCCGAAGAACAGCGCGCTGCCGACGGCGACCGACCGCAGGTAGACGGTGAGCAGGTCCGGGCCGACCAAGATCCACTCATAGCCCTCGACCCCGGCGACCGCGACGACGGACGGGTAGCTGATGAGGAACAGCAGCTGCAGCACGCCGCAGAGCACGTACCGCTGCTTGCGGGTCGGCACCTGCCGGTGCCGGGCGGCGCGAACCGTGCGGACGGCCCGGACCGCCCGCATGATCTGCGTCCCGAGCACCGGCGGCTCCGCCGAATCGTCCGGGCCGACGACGCCGGAGGCCGGCGTGCCGAACGCCGTGGCGAGCGTCGTGACCGTGGGGTAGGCGTAGACGTCCTTCATCGCGACGTTCGGCAGGCCGTCCCGCTTGCGGAGCCGGGCGCAGAACCGCGCCATCAGCATCGAGTCGGCACCCAGGTCGTCGAAGAAGTGGGCGTCGACCGCCACCTGCGAGACCCCCATGACCTCGGCCAGGATCGCGGCGAGCTCGGTCGCGAGGCCGGGGTCGGCCCCACCGGTCGCCGGTGCGAAGGCCGTCGCCAGGCTCCTGACGGTCGGGTGCTCGTAGACGTCCCTCATCGCGACGTTCGGCAGGCCGTCCCGCTTGCGGAGCCGGGCGCAGAACCGCGCCATCAGCATCGAGTCGGCACCCAGGTCGTCGAAGAAGTGGGCGTCGACCGCCACCTGCGAGACCCCGATGACCTCGGCCAGCAGTCCGGCGAGGTCCCGCTCCACGTCGGAGGCCGGACCCGCGCTCGTGGACGGGGTCGGCGGCTCCGCCCGGTCCACCGGTCCCGCGGCCGCGCCGACCTGCGTCGGGAGGGGGTCGACGAGCGGTGTCGGGAGGGGGGCGACGGCCTGCGGAACGGGCAGCTCGAGAGCCCGGGGCACCG
This sequence comes from Pseudonocardia adelaidensis, assembly GCF_039543345.1. NCBI lineage: Bacteria > Bacillati > Actinomycetota > Actinomycetes > Pseudonocardiales > Pseudonocardiaceae > Pseudonocardia > Pseudonocardia adelaidensis. Next base: position 261,412 of record NZ_BAABJO010000001.1, read on the forward strand.
GCAGCTCCAGAGCCTGCGGCACCGGCAACTCCACCGCCTGCGGCACCGGCAACTCCACGGCCTGGGGCACGGGAGGCCGGGACGTCCGCGGGAACGGTGTCGGGGGCGGGGACGGTGTCGGGCGCGCCTGCGGTGTCGCCGACCCGATCTCGCCCGTCCCGAACCCGGTCGCCGTCCGCTGCCCGTCGAGCCGGCCGTGGTACTCGATCTCGCCGTCGGGGTTGACCCGGCCCAGGTCGCCGGTGCGGAAGATCCGGCCGGAGGGGTTCGCCGGGATCCCCAGGAAGTCGGGGATGAACGCCTTCTCGGTGAGGTCGTCGCGGTTGAGGTAGCCGCACGTCAGCCCGATGCCGGCGATGCCGATCTCGCCGACCCGCCCGTGCTGCAGGGCGCAGAACGGGTCCGCCGGGTCGAGGATGACCGTGCTGTAGGTGGGCAGCGGGATCCCGATGGTCGCGGGCTTGTCCGGGCGCAGCTCGGTCCAGGTGGCCGACACCGTCGCCTCGGACGGGCCGTACACGCTCAGGAACCGCCGGCCGGGCTTGTGCCACCGCCGGACGAGGTCCTGCGGGCAGGCCTGCCCGGCCACCAGCAGGAACCGCAGGTCGGGGAGGTCGCGCTCGAGCGTGCCCAGCAGGTCCGCGGTGCAGCGCATCGCGGTGGCGCGGTGCGCGGTCAGGAAGGCGTGCAGGTCCCGGCCCCGCAGATCGACGCCTGCCGGCCGCGGCACCAGCGTGGCTCCCACGGCCCACGGCACCCAGGTCTCCTCGACCGGGACGTCGTGCGCGCCCTGGTAGACGCGGTCCCACGGGCGGATGCCGTACACCTCGGCGGCGACGCGGACGAAGTTGCAGATGCTCCGGTGGTCGACGGCCACACCCGTGGGCCTGCCGTCGGGGCCGGGCCGGTAGGTGATGTAGGCGATCGAGTCCTCCCGCAGACCCCGCTCGGTGGGCGTGAGCCGGTGCTCCGCCTGCTCGTCGAGCAGCCGGGCCACCCGGTCGAGCCGGACGATCTCGACGCTCCCCGCGGCCGCGACGTCGGCCCGGGCGAGCACGTCCGACGACGACAGCACCATGCGGATGCGGGCGTCCTCGACGATGGCCTCGATGCGGTGCGCGGGCGTGCTCACGTCGACGGGGACGTACGCGGCCCCGATCTTCAGCACCGCGAGCACCGCCACGTACGCGTCTGCCGGACGGCCGAACAGCAGGCCGATCCGGTCGCCCGCGTTCGCACCCCGCAGCCGCAGGAACCGGGCGAGCTGGTTGGCCCGAGCGTCGAGCTGCTCGTAGGTGAGCGACAGCTCGGCGGAGTCGATCGCGAGCTGCCCCGCGCGGCCGTAGGTGCGGACCCAGTCGCAGCGCTCCTCGAAGAGGTGGTCGAGGCGCTCGTCCTTGCGAACCCGCCAGCCCTGCGCCTCGTACCGGTCGACCAACACCAGCTCGGACATCGGGACGGACCGCCGGATGTCGTCGCGCTCGGTGAGCGGGATCTCCTGCTGCGTGCTCATCGTGGTGCTCCTCAGGCCGCGCGAACGCCGGCGGACGGGTCGTCGAGGGCGAGCACGCCCTCGCCGTAGAGGTCCTGCACCCAGTTGCTCTGGTAGATCGTGTCGAGGTAGCGCTCGCCGAGATCCGGCGCGATGGCCACTGCGGTGAGGTCACGCGCACCGTGGCGGGCCAGCCAACCCGTGGCGCCGCTCACGACCGTGCCGGTCGAGCCGCCGAACAGGAACCCGCGCCGGGCCAGCCGGTGGCACGTGCGGATGGCGTCGGCCTCCTCGACGTGGAGGACCTCGTCCACGTAGCTCTCGTCGAGCAGCGGCGGGCGGACGTTCATCCCGAGGCCGGGGAGCATCCGGCGCGCGGCCGGCGTGCCGAAGCTGACCGATCCGACGGTGTCGACGGCGACGACCCGCACTGACGGGTGGTGGTCCTTGAAGTAGCGGGCGCAGCCCATGAGCGTCCCGGTGGTGCCTGCCCCGACGAACACGACGTCCAGCCCGGGGAACTGCTGTGCGATCGCGGGTCCGGTCGTGCGGTAGTGCGCCTTCCACGCATTGGCGTTCGTGTACTGGTTGAGCCAGACGTAACGCCGGTCGGACGCGCAGAGGTTGCGGACGTAGTTCAGGCGCGCGCCGAGGTATCCGGTTTCCGGGTCGGGCTCGGTGATGACGTGCACCTCGGCGCCCAGCGCCTCCATCAGCAGGCGGGTGGCCAGGTTGCAGCGCGAGTCGGTCACGCACCGGAACCCGTAGCCCTTGCTCGCCGCGATGATGCTCAGCGCCACGCCCAGGTTCCCCGACGAGGACTCGACCAGGACGGACCCCCGGCGCAACGCGCCCCCGCGCTCGGCCGCCTCGACCATCTCGTTCGCGGCCTTCAGTTTGACGGACCCCGCGAAATTGAATCCCTCGCACTTCAGGAACAGCGGGTTCCCGAAGATCGATCGCAGGTCGACGTAGAGATCGTCCTGGTTGAACTCCTGAGGAACGGAGATGATCGGCATGATGCCCCCTCATTGCTGAACCGACTGGATCTCTCGATCGGCCGGTGCGTCACTGGCACAAGAATGCGATCGGCGGCGGCGCGGAACGATGGGGGCAACACGTCGCCCGGTGCGGTGGACCCCCGGATCGAGGTGGGGTTGTCCCGACCGGCGGGAGCGGGGGTGCACACACCTCGGCCCGACACGACGTACCGTTCCGAGGTGGTCGCCGACTCGCCGTTCGTGTCCGACGTTCCCGCCGTCGCGGCGCTGGACGCGTGGCGGGACGCGTGCGCGGCCGCGGGGTGCCCGGCGCGGGTGGACGCCGTGCGGGTGCCCGTCGGCGAGGCGGTCGGGCGGGTCACGGCCGAGCCGGTGTGGGCCCGCCGTTCCTCCCCCGCGTTCGACGCGGCGGGCATGGACGGGATCGCGGTGCGCGCGGCCGACACCGTCGGGGCGGCGGAGACCACGCCCGTCCTCCTCACCGACTTCGCCGTGGTCGACACCGGTGACCCGCTGCCCGACGGCTACGACGCCGTGGTCATGCGCGAGCACGTCCACCACGTCGGCGGCGCCGCGGAGGTGCGCGCCGCCGTGCCGCCCTACCAGCACGTGCGGTCGATCGGCGAGGACGTGTCCGCAGCCGAGCTGCTGCTCCCCGCTGGCCACCGGCTGCGCCCGGTCGACGTCGCGGCCGCCGCGGCGGCGGGGGCGGTGGAACTGGTGGTCCGGCGTGCCCCGGTGGTCGCGGTGGTGCCGACCGGTGACGAGATCCGCCCGATCGGCGCCGAGCCGGCGCCGGGCGAGATCCTCGACACCAACTCGCTCATGCTCGCCGCCCAGGCCAGGGAGCTGGGCTGCACGGCGCGTATCACCCCGATCATCCCCGACGACCCGGCGCTCATCACCGAGGCGATGCGCAAGGCCGCGGCCGATGCCGACCTGGTGGTGCTCGTCGCCGGATCGAGCGCCGGGCGCGACGACTACACGGCCCGGGTCGTCGCAGGCGCCGGCACGCTCGCGGTGCACGGCGTCGCGGTGCGGCCCGGCCACCCGGTGGTGCTCGGCGCGGTGGACGCCACACCGGTGCTCGGCGCCCCCGGCTACCCGGTGTCGGCCGCGCTGACCTTCGACATCTTCGCCGCGCCGCTGCTCGCCGCGCTGGAGGGCGCGGCGCCCCGCGAGCGGCCGGTCACGACGGCCCGGCTGGCCCGCAAGCTCGCCTCCAACATCGGCATGGACGACTGGGTGCGGGTGCGGCTCGGGCGGGTCGGCGGCGAGATCGTCGCCACGCCGCTCCCCCGCGGGGCAGGCGTGCTCACCTCGCTCGTGCGCGCCGACGGGCTGCTGGTCGTCCCGGCCGGACTGGAGGGCCACCACGCCGGCGAGCGGGTGCGGGTGGAGCTGCTGCGCGGGCTCGGCGAGATCGGACGCACGATCGTCGCGATCGGGTCGCACGACCTCGTGCTCGACGTGGCCGCGTCCGCGCTGCGGGCCGCCGACCCGCTGCTGACGCTCGCCGGCTCGAACGTCGGGTCGCTCGGCGGGCTCGTCGCGCTGCGCGACGGGCTGTGCCACCTCGCGGGCTCGCACCTGCTCGACCCGGCGACCGGCGAGTACACGCTCCCGTACGTCGAGAAGGTCCTCGGCGGCGGCGACGACGTCGCCGTCGTGCGGCTGGTGCACCGCGACCAGGGCCTGATCGTCGCGCCCGGCAACCCGCTCGGTCTATCCGGCATCGAGGACCTCACCCGCGTCCGCTACGTCAACCGGCAGCGCGGCGCGGGCACCCGGGTGCTGCTCGACCACGAGCTGACGAAGCGCGGCATCGACCCCGCGGACGTCGAGGGTTACTCCCGCGAGGAGCACACCCACCTCGCGGTGGCCGCGGCCGTCGCCGCCGGTCGCGCCGACGCCGGGATGGGCATCCTCGCCGCGGCGCGGGCGTTCGGGCTGGGCTTCGTGCCGGTCGCGCGCGAGCCCTACGACCTGGTCCTGCGCGCGTCGACGGTGGACGACCCGCTGCTCGCCCCGCTGTGGGAGCTGCTGGCGAACGAGGGGTTCCGGGCCGAGGTCGAGGCGCTGGGCGGCTACGACTGCGCGGAGACGGGCCGGCGGATCCGCTGAGCCCGGCCCGAACTGCAGCAAGGTGGCTTTGCTCCGGTTGAACCGGAGCAGAGCCACCTTGCTGCGGACGCGGGTGCCGCCTCAGTCGTCGCTGAGCTCGTCTTCCAGCGGCATGAGCTCGTCGACGAACTGGTCGAGGAACCCGGCCCACGCCGGGACGGGCGCGGCAGGCCGCACCACGAACTTGGTGATGCCCACGTCGACGAACCGGCGGACGAGCTCGCGCGCCTCCCCCCAGCCGTGCGGCACGAGGCCGTCCGGGTCGAGGTCCGGCCTGCGCCGGACGACGCGCTCCCGCGCCGCGGCCACCTCGGCGTCGGAGGCGTCCGGCGCCACGACGGCGATGTTGGTGCCGTAGTGGTCGTCCTCGATCTCCCGGCCCGCGTCGGCGGCCGCGCGCTCGATCTGCTCCCGGGCGTCGCCGGCCTCGTCGGGGGTGACGAAGCTGCCGAGCCAGCCGTCGGCGAGCCGCCCGACCCGCCGCAGCCCGGCCGGTGCCCGCCCGCCCAGCCAGATGTCCGGCGGCCGGGGCGGCAGCGGGGCCACGGACACGTCGTCGAGGTGGAGGAACCGGCCGTGGTGCGTGACGCGCGGCTCGGCGAGCAGGCGGCGGACCACCTCGAGGGACTCGTCGAAGAGGGCCGCGCGGGACCCGTCCGGGGCGGGGAAGAGCTGCCGCTCCGCCCCGATCGCCGGCCGCACCCCGAACGCGGGCAGGATGCGCTTGGGCGCGAGGGCGACCAGCGACGCGAGCTGCGCGGCGACCATTGCGGGGTTCCGCCCGGGCAGCACGATCACGCCGCTGCCGACCTTGAGGTTGCGGGTGCGGGACGCGGCGAACGCCATCCCGACCAGCGGGTCGATCAGCGGGCCGGACGCCTGGTCCGCCAGCCACAGCGAGTCGATCCGCCGCGCCTCCAGCTCGTCGACGAGCGCGCCCAGCTCCGGGCCGGGACCCGGCCCGCAGGCGAGTGGAACCGACCCGATGCCGATGCGGACCTTCACGAAGGTCACGCTACTGGCGTCGGACGGACCCCGTCGGTGCCGAGTGTGCGGCGTTACCCCGGAGCGATCACGTCGAACCGAACGCCGTCCACGTCGGGGCTGAGGAACGCACTCCCCTCGCCCTTCCGCCAGCCCGAGGGGAGCAGCACGACCACCTCGGAGGTGCTGACGAGGCGCCGGAGGCCCGCGTAGCGGACCCCCCACACCGCATGTCCCCCCGGCCCGCCGCGGAGGGAAGCTCCACCTTCCGATCCAGAACCAAGATGTGATCTGCGCCACTCCGCCCGGAGATCGATCGCCCGTAGGTTCGGGGAGTGCCCGCCGCGCTCCCTCGCCCGGAACACCGCCAGCTCGACCACGAGGTACGCCTGGAGTGGGGCCGGGAGGGCGCGGCGCTGCTGGCGGCCGGCTGCTCGGTGGTGATCGTGGTCGACGTGCTGTCGTTCTCCACGGCCGTGGACGTCGCCGTGGGCCGCGGGGCGGCGGTGCTCCCGTTGCGTTCCGTGGAACGCGACCGCCCCGTTCCGCCGGGCGTCGTCCGCGCGGGTCCGCGGCGCGGGCCGGGCCCGTCGCTCTCGCCCGCGTCGCTCACCGGGCTGTCCGCGGGTACCCGCCTCGCCCTGCCCTCTCCCAACGGCGCCACCCTCTGCGCGGCCGTCGCCGCCACCGGGGCGGTGCTGCTGGCCGGGTGCCTGCGCAACGCGTCCGCCGTGGCGGCGGCGGCGCGGGCGGTCGGCGGTCCGATCGGCATCGTTCCGGCCGGTGAGCGCTGGCCGGACGACACGATGCGGGTCGCCGCCGAGGACGCGCTGGGCGCAGGCGCCATCGCCGCCGCACTGCCCGGGCGTTCCCCGGAGGCCGAGCTCGCCGCCGCGCAGTTCGCGGCGGCACGCAACCGGGGGCTCCGCGACGTGCTCGCGGCCACCTGCTCCGGACGGGAGCTGCACGCCGAGGGCTTCGCGGCCGACGTCGAGCTCGCCGCCGCACTGGACGCCAGCGCCGCCGTCCCGCGCCTGCGCGCCGGCTTCCTGCGGGCCGCGTGATGGACGGGCGGTGGCTGGAGGTCGGCGACGGCGTCCTCACCCGCCGGTACACCGAGCTGGACCTCACCGTGGGGCTGGTGCTCGGCCCGGAGCGGGCCCTCGTCGTCGACACCCGCGGCGACGCCCGCCAGGGCGCGGAGCTCGCCGCCGCCGTGCGGGCGGTCACCCCGCTGCCGCAGGCCGTCGCGATCACCCACGCGCACTTCGACCACTGCTTCGGCACGGCCGCCTTCGCCCCCGCCCCCGTGTACGCGCTGCCCCGCTGCCGGGCGGTGCTCGCCGCCACCTCTGCCGACCAGCGGAACCGGTGGGCCGCGTACTACCGCGACCGCGGTGACCCCGGTACCGCCGAGGCGCTTTCCGCCACCGAGCCCCCGCTGCCCGACGCCGACGCTCCCGCCACGCTGGACCTCGGCGGCCGGACCGTCGAGCTCCTGCACCTCGGCCGCGGCCACACCGACCACGACCTCGTCGTCGCGGTGCCCGACGCCGGCGTCGTGTTCGCGGGTGATCTGGTCGAGCAGGGCGCCCCACCCGACCTGGAGGACGCCGTCGTGCCGGAGTGGCCCGCCACCCTGGACGCGCTGCTCGCGCTGCGGCCCCGCACCGTCGTGCCCGGCCACGGCGAGCCGGTCGACCCCGCCTTCGTGGCCGGCCAGCGAGCGGAGCTGGCCGAGGTGGCGGCCCTGCACGCCGCGGTCGCAGGCGGCACCCTGTCCGCCGCCGAGGCGGCCCGCCGCTCCCCCTACCCGCGCGTCCCGTGGCCGCTGCGTTCGTCGCCGCTAGGGTCGCGGGAGTGACCTTCTCAGCGCAGCTGCGGGAGCTGACCGCGGCCACGTGGGACGCCGCTGTCGGGCACCGGTTCGTCGAAGAGATCTGGCGCGGCGGGGTCGACGGCGAGGTGCTGACGACCTACCTCGTGCAGGACCACCAGTTCGTCGACGCCTTCCTCGCGCTGATGGGCGCGGCCGTGGCGTCGGCCGACCGCGCGGACGCCCGCGTGGTGCACGCCCGCCAGCTCGGCATCATCGCCGGCCCCGAGAACGACTTCTTCGCCCGTGCGCTGGACACCCTCGACGTCCCGCTGGCCGACCGCACCGATCCCGAGCTGCGGGAACCGACCCGCGGCTTCGTCGAGCTGATGGACGACGCCCGCCGCAGCGGCGACTACCCCTCGTGCCTGGCGGTGCTCCTCGTCGCCGAGTGGCTGTACCTGGAATGGGCCACGCGGCCCGAGGAGGCCGTGCCGGACGAGCCGCTGCAGGCCGAGTGGATCGCCCTGCACAGCGGGCGGGCGTTCGCGGCGTGGGTGGAGTTCCTGCGCGCGGAGTTCGACCGCGTGTGCGCCGACCTCGAGCCGTCTCGCCGGGACCGCGTCCGGGAGCTGTTCGTCCGCGCCGTCGACCTCGAGCTGGCGTTCTTCGACGCGGCGTACACCTGAGCCGGCGCGGACGCGGGTCGCACCAGGGCGGGCGACCTCACATCCCGCCGGGCTACCGCGTCGTGGAGGTATGGACGCTCGCCTGGATCTCGCCACGAACCCCGTCTCGGCCAAGGCTGTGAAGCACATCGTCGCCGCATCCAGGGCGGTCGAGGCCTCGACGCTGCCCGCCGCCACGCAACAGCTGGTGGCCCTGCGCACCAGCCAGATCAACGGCTGCGGGTTCTGCACCGACATGCACACCAAGGACGCCGCGGAGGCCGGGGAGACCGCCACCCGCATCAACCTGGTCGCCACCTGGCGGGAAGCCACGGTCTTCACCGAGGCCGAACGCGCCGCCCTGGAGCTGACCGAGCAGGGCACCCGGATCGCCGACGCATCCGGTGGGGTCACGGACGACGCATGGGAGAACGCCGCCGCGCACTACGACGAGGACCAGCTCGCCGCGCTGGTGTCGCTCATCGCGGTCATGAACGCCTTCAACCGCGCGAACGTCATCGTGCGCCAGCCGGCCGGGGACTACCGGCCGGGCCAGTTCGGCTAGCGACGCCGCGTCCGCGGCGGGAAGACGCCCTCGGCGAGGTCGAGCGGCGGTACACGCCTGCAACATCGGTGTGGCACGGTTCGCTCCATGGGCGACCTCCCGCTGCTCGGCGTCGAAGAGGAGTTCCACGTCGTCGACCTGGGGTCCCGCCGGGCCGCGCCGCAGGTCGACGCGCTGCTCGCCCAGCTCGACGGCACGGAGTTCGCGCCCGAGCTGCAACGCTCGCTGGTGGAGACGAACACGCCGCCGTGCGGCACGCTCGACGAGCTGCGCTCCCACATCACGCGGCTGCGGGGGCGCCTCGACGCCGTCGCCGAACCGCTCGGGCTGGGGGTGGTCGCCGCCGGCACCGTGCCCCTCGCCGAGACGGGCGGCGATGCCGTCTCGGCAGGAGCCCGCTACGAGAAGATGCAGCACGAGTACCAGATCCTGGTGCGCGAGCAGCACATCTGCGGTGCGCAGGTGCACGTGGACGTGCCCGACCGCGATCTCGCGGTGCAGGTCGTGCGCCGGGTCGCGCCGTACCTGCCGCTCCTGTTGGCGGTATCGGCCAGCTCGCCGTACTGGAACGGCCGGGACTCCGGCTACGCCAGCTTCCGGTCCATGGTGTGGTCGCGCTGGCCCACCGCGGGTCCGCCCGCCCACGTCGAGACGGCGGCGGACTACGACGCACTGGTCGCCGACCTGATCGCGTCCGGCACGATCAGCGACCCGGGGATGGTCTACTTCGACATCCGGCCCAGCGCCCACCTGCCCACCGTCGAGCTCCGCGTGTGCGACGCCTGCCCGGACGTCGAGGACGTCGTGCTGATCGCCGGGCTCTTCCGCGCGCTGGTCGGCAAGGCGCGCGCGGACATCGCGGCCGAGCTGCCGCCGATGGACGTGCGGCACGAGCTGCTGCGGGCGGCGTCCTGGCGGGCGGCCCGCTCCGGGCTGGAGGGCGACCTGGTCGACCTCGTCGGGCCGTCGCTCGTCGCGCCCGCGCTGCTGATCGGTCAGCTCGTCGACCAGCTGCGCCCGCAGCTGGAGGAGCTCGGCGACTGGGAGCAGGTGCTCGAGCTCTCCCAGGCCACGATCTCCCGCGGCAGCGCGGCGGCCCGGCAGCGCCGGGTGTTCGGCCGCCGGGGCGAGCTCGCCGACGTCGTGGACGTGCTGATCGCGGGCACCCAGGGCCGCACGCTGCGCACCGAGCCACCATCCACCGTGCCCAGCACCCCCGGGCTGCTCGTCGGCTACCACGAGGACGGGCGCGCGGCCTACGACGAGGCGGTGAGCGCGGGCGGCACCGTGCTGCCGCACTACGGGTGGATGTTCCGCACCCTCGACCGGCTGGGCCCGCGCGGCATGCGGGCCGCCCGGGCGGCGCTGCGCACGGAGCAGCAGGCGCGGGGCGTCACCTTCCGGGTGGGCGAGGGCGACACCGACCGGCTCTTCCCGCTCGACCTCGTCCCGCGGCTCATCACCTCCGAGGACTGGGAGAACCTCTCGGCCGGGCTCGCGCAGCGCGTGCGCGCCCTGGAGGCGTTCCTGCGCGACGCGTACGGCGACCGCAAGATCGTCGCGGACGGGGTGGTGCCGGCCGGGGTCGTGGACGGCGCACCGGGCCGGAGCCGGCAGGGCAGGCTGGTGCCCGCCGACGCCGTGCGGATCGCGGTGGCCGGCATCGACCTCGTCCGCGACCGCGCCGACCACTGGTTCGTGCTGGAGGACAACCTGCGGGTGCCGTCCGGGATCGGGTACGCGCTGATCAGCAGGCGCCTGATCCGCAGCGCGATGCCCGACCTCGAGCCGCCCGCCGGGGTCGTCGGGGTCGAGGGCGTGCCCGGCATGCTGCGCTCGGCCCTGCTGTCGGCCACCGAACCCGACGCGCCGGGGCACGACGAGGTCGCGGTGCTGTCGGCGGGCCCGTCCGACTCCGCCTACTTCGAGCACCGCCTCCTCGCCGACCGGATGGGGGTTCCGTTGGTGACCCCGCGCGACCTGCAGGTCACCGAGGACGGCGTCCACCTGGTGAGCATCGGGGCCCGGCGCAGGCTGTCGGCGCTCTACCGCCGCCTCGACGAGCGCGAGCTCCTCACGGCGACCGGCGCGGACATGCGCCCGATCGGCCGGGCCCTGTCGAACGCGGTGGCCCGCGGCACCGTGGCCGTGCTCAACGCGCTGGGCAACGGCCTCGCCGACGACAAGCTCGTCTACGCCTACGTGCCGCAGATGATCCGGTACTACCTGGGCGAGGACGCGCTGCTCGACAACGTCCCGACCTACCCCTGCGTCGACCCGGACCGGCGCGAGGAGGTGCTCGACCGGCTCCACGAGCTGGTGCTCAAGCCCGTGGACGGCTACGGCGGGCAGGGCATCGTGATCGGCCCGGACGCCGGCCGGGCCGAGCTCGCCGAGCTCGAGAAGGCGGTGCGGGCCGACCCGGCGGGCTGGGTGGCGCAGGACGTCGTGCACCTGTCCACCCACCCGACCCTCGCCGGCGACCAGCTGGAACCGCGGGCCGTCGACCTGCGGGCCTTCGTGCTCCAGTCGCGGCTGGGCGACCGGACCGCCGTGGACGTCGCCCCGGCCGCCCTGAGCCGCGTGGCGCCGGCCGGGACCATGATCGTCAACTCGTCCCGCGGGGGTGGGGCGAAGGACACGTGGGTGCTGCGCTGACCTCCATCGGTCGAGAGCGGAGCGCGTCGACGTCAGAGTGGAGCGGCCGGGGTGCCGACCCCGCGGAGCAGGGTGTCGATCAGCTGGGTGGCGAGCGTGTCGATGTCGGGGGCGGACTCGGCGACGACGTCCTGGCAGGCCTCGTGGATCAGGGCGTAGTACACCCGGCGGGCCCAGACCGGGTCGACGTCGGAGCGCAGCGCCCCGGTGTCCCTCAGGCGCCGGAACAGCCGGTCGCACGTGTCGAGCATCCGGCACTGGATCTCCTCCACCTCCTCGCCCTTGGCGAGGGCGCTGTCCATCGCGAAGCCCCAGGAGATGTTCACCCGGAGCACGTTCGCGGTGGCCCGGTAGAGCGCGACCAGGGGTGGCGCGGTGTCCGGGCGGGCCGGTCCCCTCCACGACGGCGAAGGCCGCGCTGACCGCTCTCGGCAAGGCGCTGGCCGAGGAGTTCGGACCGCAGGGCGTGCGCGTCAACACCGTGTCCCCGGGGCCGGTGCGCACGGCGCTCTGGGAGCACCCGGTGTCCTACGGCGGCCAGCTCGCCGCCAGGCTCGGCGTACCGCACGACCAGCTGCTGGCAGCCCTGCCGGCGCAGGCGGGGATGCTGACGGGGCGGCTCATCGAGGCCGGTGAGGTCGCTGACCTGATCGTGCAGCTCTGCTCGCCGCGCGCGGGCAGCATCACGGGCGCCGACCACCTGATCGACGGCGGACTGGTGAAGAGCGCGTAGGTCCTCGAGACGCGGAGCGGGGGCTGACGGCCCGGGGTTCGGGAGAGAGCGTCAGTCGCCGGTGACCCGCCCGTAGCCCGAGCCGAGGACGTTGTCGCGGATGGTGATCCCCGAGCTGCCGTCGGTCTGCTGGACGGCCTTGCGGCCCGCGCCCGCGAAGGTGTTGTTCTGGATGACGAAGTCGTGCGCGTCCCGCAGCGCGATCGTCTGGTTGGCATAGCACCGGAAGTAGTTGCGCTCGATCACCCAATCCCTGGTGACCCCGCCGCCGCCCCCACCGCCGTCGCTGCTGCGCGGGCCCTCCACCATCAGGCACTGGTGGAAGTTCGGGTCCTCGCAGTGGTTGTCGGCGATCACGGCGCCCGCGCTGCCCCCGCCGGTGCGCGGGGTCGCGTAGGTCTGCATGCAGTCGAGGTGGGCGTCCTCCTGGGCGCCCTTGAGGATGTCGAAGAACCGGTTGCGCAGGATCTTCGCGCCGTCACCGAAGAAGCGCAGCCCGTCGATGTCGTCGCCTGCGTAGTAGACCTGCGAGATCGTGTTGTCCTGCACGGCGTTGTTCGCGCCCTCGGTCCACACGCAGTTGCCGGCGCAGTTGGTGAAGGTGAAGTTCTGGACGGTGACGTTGTCCGCGTTCACCGTGATGCCGGGGGCGCTGTGCCCCTGCCCGTCGATGATCTGGTTTCCCGTGGTGACCGTGATCCGGGACGTCTGGTCCCCGGTGATGCACACGACCCCGGGCGCCGAGCAGTACGCCGAGGCGGCGGGCGGCTCCAGCCGCTCCCCGTTCGACGCGCTCCGCACCTCGGACGCCGCCGCGGTGCCTGCCCACAGCGCGGGCAGCAGGAAGGCGACCGTGGCGAGCACCGCGAGCAGCGAGGAGAACGGGCGGCGGCGCGACGGCGGCCGCACGGCGTGGCCGCCGGCATTGCCGGGACTCTCCTCCATCAACTCCTGCTCCGGATCACGGGGACGGTGCGCAGCAGCTCCTTTCTACCCAGCCCGAGTGGATCTCGCGGGGCTACCCCCGCTTCGCGCAGGCCGCGATGAGCGGCAGCGGGTCGGGCGCCTCCCCCGTCGGCTGGAACACGACGGTGCCGGCGCCGATCCCGGCGAGGGTGGCGACCGACTCGTCGATCCGCGCGGCCACGTCCGGCGCTGCCGCGTCGACCTCGACGAAGACGACCGTGTCGAACGGCTCGTCGGCGCGGCCTGCGGCCCTGCTCGCCGCGGCCGCGATGGCCACCCCTTCCCGGACCTGGTCGAGGCTGAGCACCGAGTCGAGGATGACGCCGTCGGCCACCTCACCGGCCAGGCCCACCGTCTTGGGCCCACGGCCACCCACGAGCAGCGGCGGCGGGGACGCGGGGGGCCAGTCCAGCGCGACGTCACGCAGGCGCACGTAGCGGCCCTCGACGTCGACGGTGCGGCCGTGCAGGAGGTCCCGGACCGCGGTGGTGTACTCGCGCAGCAGCGTCATCGGTGACGGGACCCGCGCCCCGACCTGCTCCATCCACTCCAGCACGCCGTGGCCGAGCCCGGGGTGGAACCGTCCGGGGAACATGCGGGCGACGGTGGCGATCTCCATCGCGGCGAGCGCCGGGTTGCGCAGCGGCACCGGCAGCAGCCCGACGGCGACGTGCAGCCGCTCCGTGCAGGCCAGCGCCGCCGTCGCCGCGCTGAGGCCGCCCTCGCAGAAGCAGTCCTCCCACAGCCACAGCTGGGCGATGCCCGCCGCCTCGGCCGACCGCGCGACCTCGCGCAACTCCTCGGGCGGCGACTGCGGGCGGAAGGTCACGCCGATCGTCGGATCCGTCACGGGGCCGATCACACCATGCGGGCCCGACACGAACTGGAAACACGTCGCGGCTTGCGCCGGGGCCCCACCGCGTCGTCCACTCGACGCAGGACGATCGGGAGGCAGCCCATGTGCGGGATCGCCGGCGAGATCCGGTTCGACGGCGTCGAGCCGGACGTCGCGGCGGTCGCACGGATCACCGCCGAGATGCACCGCCGCGGCCCGGACGGCTCGGGGGTGTATGCGGCGGGCGCCGTCGCGCTCGGGCACCGGAGGCTGAAGATCCTGGACCTGTCCGAGCGCGGCGCACAGCCGATGGTCGACCCGGAGCTGGGGCTCGCCGCCACGTTCAACGGGCTGATCTACAACTACCGGGAGCTGCGCGCCGAGCTCGAGGCCGCCGGCTACCGGTTCTTCTCGACGTCCGACACCGAGGTGTTGCTCAAGGCGTTCCACCGGTGGGGCGCGGCGTGCGTGGAGCGGTTCCTCGGGATGTTCGCGTTCGGGGTCGTCGAGCGCGACACCGGAACGCTGACGCTGGGCCGTGACCGGCTGGGCATCAAGCCGCTCTACGTCAGCGAGTCCCCCGACCGGCTGCGGTTCGCCTCCGCACTGCCCGCGCTGCTCGCCTGCGGCGGCATCGACACCTCGATCGACCCGGTCGCGCTGCACCACTACCTGACGTTCCACTCCGTCGTCCCCGCGCCGCGCACCATCCTCGCCGGGGTGCGCAAGCTGCCGCCCGCCACCGTCCGCACGATCCGGCCGGACGGCAGCAGCGCCGAGCGCGTGTACTGGCGGCCCGAGCACGTCCGCCGCCCGGAGCACGCCGGCATGGGCGCGCGGGACTGGGCCGACGCCGTGCTGGAGGCGCTGCGGCTCGCGGTGCGGCGGCGGATGGTCGCGGACGTCCCGGTGGGCGTGCTCCTGTCCGGAGGGCTGGACTCCTCGCTGGTGGTGGCGCTGCTGGCCGGGGAGGGCCAAACCGGGCTCGAGACGTTCAGCGTGGGCTTCCACGCCTCCGCGGGCGAGGCGGGCGACGAGTTCGAGTTCTCCGACCTGATCGCGCGCGACTTCGCCACCGACCACCACAAGATCCTGGTCGACCCCGCGCGGATGCTGCCCGCGGTCGACGCCGCGATCGGGGCGATGGCCGAGCCGATGGTGAGCCACGACTGCGTGGCGTTCCACCTGCTCGCCGAGGACGTGTCGAGGTCGGTCACCGTGGTGCAGTCCGGCCAGGGCGCCGACGAGGTCCTCGCCGGCTACGACTGGTACCCGCCGCTCGCCTCCGTGCCGCGCGAGCGCGGGCCCGAGGCGTACGCGGAGGTCTTCACCGACCGCCCGCACGCCGAGCTCGCCGAGATCCTCGAACCCGAGTGGCTGCTCGACCACGACCCCAGCCGCGCGTTCGTCGCCGAGCACTTCGCCGCGCCGGGCGCCGACGAGACGCTCGACGCCGCCCTGCGGCTCGACTCGACCGTCATGCTGGTGGACGACCCGGTGAAGCGGGTCGACAACATGACCATGGCGTGGGGGCTCGAGGCGCGGGTCCCGTTCCTCGACCACGAGCTGGTGGAGCTGGTGGCAGCCTGCCCGCCTTCGCTGAAGCTCGCCCACGGCGGCAAGGGCGTGCTGAAGGACGCGGCGCGCGGAGTGGTCCCGGACGCCGTCATCGACCGGCCCAAGGGGTACTTTCCCGTTCCGGCGATCAGGCACCTCGAAGGGCCGTTCCTGGACCGGGTGCGCGACGCCGTCACGGACCCCGTCGCGAAGGCCCGGGGCCTGGTCCGCCGGGACTGGCTGGACACCATGCTGGCCGACCCGAACACGAAGAGAACGAACCTGGGCTCCAACGCGTTGTGGCAGGTGGCGCTCTTGGAGATGTGGCTGCAGGAAAGGGGGCTGTGAGAGATGGAGCACGTGGGGTTCACCGAGCGACGTCTCGCCCGTCTCGGCGGCGGCACGGACGCCCCCGGGCTGTTCGCCCCCCGCTTCTTCCATCCGGCCCCGTCGCCGGACGGTGCCCTGCTCGCCTGGATCTCCGACCGCGACGGCCGGCCGCGCGCCTGGGTCGCCCCGCTCCCGCCCGCAGGCAGGACGGTGGTCGAGCCGGACCGGCCGCTGCCCGCCGACGGCGACGTCGAGACGATGTGCTGGTCGCCCGACGGGCTCTGGATCGCGTGCCAGGTGGCCCCGCACGGCGGCGAGCGCACGCGCGTGCAGGTCGTCTCGCCGGACGGGGGCGAGGTGCGCGACCTCGCGCCCGGCGCCGCGGCCACCACGCTCGGGGTGTGGTCCCCCACCGGCCGCCAGCTCGGCATCACGATCTTCGCGGAGGGGTCCGGCGACGGGCAGGCCTGCCTCGTCGACCTGCGCGACGGCACCTCCACCGTGCTCGCGTCCGGCCCGGCGGCGCACGTGTGCGCGGTGAGCGGCGACGGCAGGCGGGCGGTCGTGCGGCTCGGCCCCCGTGGGGCCCGCCGCCTCGAGCTGGTCGACCTGCGCAGCGGTCGGCGCACCGAGCTCCTGCCCGGCGGCGCCAATGTGGCCGACGCCCGGTTCGGCGTGGCAGGGCGCCAGCTGTACGTGCACACCGACGCGGGGCGCGAGCGCCCCGCGCTGCTCGCCGTCACGCTGAGCGGGTCCAGCGGGGTGTCCACCGTCTACCCCATCGCCGAGCGCCCGGACGACGACCTCGACCTGGTGTCACTCGACCCCGCGGGCGTGCGGGCCGCGCTCTCGTGGAACGTCGACGGGCGCAGCGAGGTGGAGCTGCTCGACCTGCGCTCCGGGCTGCTCGAGCCGGTCGTCCCGGTGCCCGGCGACGTCGTCACGAACGCCGCGTTCACCCTCGACGGCACCGCCCTGCTCGTCGCGAACGAGGGCCCCGCGGTCTCACCGCGGCTCTCGCGGATCGGGCTCGACGTCCACGGCGTCGCCACCCCGCTGCTGCGCCCCGCCAAGCAGTTCGGCGCCTCGTTCGTGGAGCCCACGCTGCACGAGTTCCGCGGCGAGGACGGGCTGCGCCTGTCGGGCTGGCTCTTCCGGCCGAGCGGCGCCCTCGGCCAGGTGCCCACGCTGATCTGGCTGCACGGCGGCCCGGAGGCGCAGGAACGGCCCACGTTCCAGCCGCTGTTCCAGGCGCTGGTCGCCGAGGGCGTGGCCGTCTTCGCCCCGAACGTGCGGGGCTCCGGCGGCTACGGGCGCACGTTCACCACCGCCGACGACGGCGCCCGCCGGTTCGCGGCGATCAACGACGTGCGTGCGTCCGTCCAGTTCCTGGTCGCGGCCGGTCTGGCCGACCCGGACCACGTGGGGGTCTCCGGCCGCTCCTACGGCGGTTACCTCACCCTCGCGGCGCTGGCCTGGTTCCCCGAACTGTTCACGGTCGGCGTCGACATCTGCGGCATCTCCGACTTCGCCACGTTCTACGCGCGCACCGAACCGTGGATCGCCAGCGCGGCCGCCACCAAGTACGGCGACCCGCACGCGGACGCCGCCCTGCTGTACGAGCTCTCCCCGCTGCACCGCGTCGACCACATCACGGCACCGCTGCTCGTGGTGCACGGCGCGCACGACACGAACGTGCCGCTCGCGGAGGCGCAGCAGGTGGTGGACGCCCTGCGCGAGCGCGGAGCGAGCCCGGGCTTCCTGCTCTTCGACGACGAGGGCCACGAGGTGCGCGGCACCGACAACCGCGTGGTGTTCGTCCGGGAGGTCGTGCGCTGGGTCACCGCGCACCTGCGGGGGCTCTCCGAGCAGACCGCCTGACGCCTGGATGGTTGATTCCTGGGTTCTCAGTGGTCGAGGGCGAATCGGGGAGCGCTCGACCGGGGCGTCGTCGCGGCGGTCGGGGCGCACGACGGTGATACCCGGGGCCGCCATGCACGTGGTGTCCTCGGAGGTGCCGCACGCGCACCGGATCGCCGACCAAGGCGAAATGGTGGCCGAATGATCTCCGGGAGAAGGACCCACGGTCTTGCCCATGGGAACCCAACCGTCTTGGAGCGCGCTGAAGGGCCCCGACCTACTGCGCGACCCCCGGGCTCCTACAGCTTGCTGAACGACTGGATGACGGGCTGCCCGTCGGGTCCGGTGCCCACCACGAACCGGTACGGCTCGCTCGACGTGCCGCCGTCGCGGCGGGTGAACACCACGGTGCCCTCGACCGTGCCGTCGCCGGTCTGGCGGACGTTCTGCAGGCTCACCGACGCCATCCCGGCCCAGAAGCGGTCGTAGCCGCTCTGCCCGCCGGACCGGCTCTGCGCCTCCGGCCCGAGCAGCCGCCACGCGGTGGCGGTGTCGCCGGGCAGCAGACCGTAGTAGTTCTGGACGAACGCGACGGCGTCCGACGCGGGGACGGGGGCCGAGGTCGGCGTCGTGGTGGGCGGCGCCGTGGTGGGCGCCGTGGTGGGCGGCGTCGTGGTGGCCGGGGGCGCCGTGGTCGCCTGCGCGCCGGTGGTCGGTGCGGCGGGGGCGCTGGTGGCGGCCGGCTGGGCGGCGGGGGTGCCGCCGGGGTCGGCGTTCGCGCCGCTGGTGAGGATCGCGACGGTGACGCCCGCGCCCACCGCGAGGATGGCGAGCACACCGAACAGCAGCGGCATCCGCCGGCTGCGGCGGCGCGGCGGGGCGGGCGGCGGCACGTCGGACAGGGTGGGCGGCCCCGACCGGGCGGGCGGCGCGGTCGCGGGCTTTGTCGCCGGCACCGTGGCGGCGAGCGGCGCCAGCCCGGAGTCGCCGCCGGTGGCCACCGCGGCGAGCGCGTCGCGGGCCTGGGACGCCGTGGGCCGGTCCCCCGGCTCCCGGCTCAGCAGCCGCATGATCACGTCGACGACCAGGCCCTGCTGCTTCGGCGGGCGCACCTGCTCGGTGGCGACCTTGTGCAGGAGGGCGTAGGCGTTGTCGTCGAGCCCGAACGGCGGGGTGCCCTCGACGGCGGCGTACAGCGTGGCGCCGAGCGCGAACACGTCGGACGCGGCCGTGGGGTTGAGCCCGCGCGCCACCTCCGGCGACAGGAACGCGGGCGTGCCGGCGATCAGTCCCGTGCGGGTGAGCTGCACGTCGTCGACCGCGCGGGACACCCCGAAGTCGGTGAGCTTGACGCGCCCGTCGTCGGCGATCAGCACGTTGCCCGGCTTGACGTCGCGGTGGGTGACGCCTGCGAGGTGCGCGGCGGCGAGGCCGTCGGCGACCTGGCGCCCGATGTCGCCGACCTGCTCCTGCGGCAGCGGCCCCTTCTCCCCGAGCAGCTGCGCAAGCGACCGCGAGGGGAGGTACTCCATCACCAGCCAGGGCCGGTCCTCGTGCACCACGACGTCGAACATGCTGATGACGTGGGCGTGCTGCAGCCGGGCCCCGATCCGCCCCTCCCGCAGGATGCGTTGGCGCGACACCTCGAGGGCGTCGTTGCCTGCGGCGGTGGGCGGCGCGGCGGCCGCGAGCAGCTCCTTCACCGCCACCGTGCGGTTGAGCAGCTCGTCCGTGGCGCGCCAGACGGCCCCCATGGCACCAGCGCCGATGCGCTCGTCGAGCCGGTAACGACCGCCGACGCGGACCGGGGTGTCATCGGATGGGGGGGTCATCGCCCGCAAGGGTATCCAGGTGCGCCGAGAGCATGCTCAAGGCGGTGCCCATCCGCGAACGGGTTACCACACGTGCTCCGAAACGGGTCACCGCGCGGCCCGAGCGATACCCACAGCAGCGCCGCTGCGCCCGACGTGGCAGTGCGCGCGGCACGCGGTCCGTCGATCGGCGCGGACGCGACGCACGGCGGCGGGGTCGGTCGCGACGCATGCGGCGCCACCCGTGCAATTGCCTGCTGAGCAGCCGATTCCCGGCCGTCCCTACCGTTCGGCGCACGAGATCAGGCATCGGTGACAGACGGTGCGACTTTCCGGTGACGACGCTCTCGCGTGGCGGCACGAGAGGCCCGGCAGGAGCACGATGGTCACATCGCGCAGCACAGTCGGGCGCTCCGCGAGCTCACCGCGGCCGGCAGCGAAGGGGAGAAGATGAAGATCGCCGACATCCTCGAGACCAAGGGCTCCACCGTTCACTCCGTGCTGCCGTGGCTCACGGTGACCGAGGTCGTCGACCGGCTCGGCAGGCTCGGGATCGGGGCTGTGCTCGTGTGCGACGAGAAGAGCGCCATCGCGGGCATCGTGTCCGAACGCGACATCGTCCGCGCCCTGCGCCAGCACGGCGCCTCGCTCCTCACGATGCCCGTGAGCGAGGTCATGACCCACTACGTCCAGACGACCCACCCGGACGAGACGGTCGCCCACGCGATGGCACGCATGACCGCGGGGCGCTACCGCCACCTCCCCGTCATCGACAACGGCCGCCTCGTCGGCATGGTCAGCATCGGCGACCTGGTCAAGCACCGCGTGCGCGAGATGGAGCTGGAGACGGGCGTCCTGCGCGACGCGTTGATCTCGCGATACTGACCCTCGTTGCGGTAAATCCACTTTCATGCCACCTGACGGCGTGGAAGTGGCTTTGCCGCAATGCGGTCTGCGGCGCTCGCTGCAGGCCCGACTTCTGCCGGTGACCGCCTACTCGAACGCCGGGTCCTCCGTGCGCGTGCGCTTGAGCTCGAAGAAGTGGGGGTAGGACGCCAGCAGGCGCGCCCCGTCGAACACGCGGCCCGCGTCCTCACCACGCGGGATGCGGGAGAGCACCGGTCCGAAGAACGCCACGCCGTCGACGTGGATGGTCGGGGTGCCGACGTCCAGGCCCACGGGGTCCATCCCGCTGTGGTGGCTCGCCTTGAGCTCCTCGTCGTACTCGGTGCTCGTGGCGGCGTCGGCGAGGGTGGCGGGCAGGCCCAGCTCGGCGAGGGCCTCCTTGATGACGACGTCGAAGTCCTTGTTGCCCTGGTTGTGGATGCGGGTGCCGAGGGCGGTGTAGAGGGGCTCGAGGACGTCGTCGCCCTCGGAGCGCGCGGCGGCGATCGCGACCCGGACCGGGCCCCAGGCGCGGTCCATGAGCGCCCGGTAGTCCTCGGGCAGGTCCCGGCCCTCGTTCAGCACCGCGAGGCTCATCACGTGCCAGTCGATCTCGACGTTGCGTACCTCGCGCACCTCGAGCATCCAACGCGAGGTGATCCACGCCCACGGGCAGAGCGGGTCGAACCAGAAGTCGACGCGGGCGGGCTCGGCGGGTGCGCTCGTCACGGCTGCTCCTCGGGGTCAGGTGCTCGCTCTTCCCCGGCACCAACTCACCGGGGGGTACCCGCATTCCGCGCGGCCCGCCCGATCTCGACGGCGCCGCGCGGACTCACGTGGTTGGATCGGCAGCCAGTCCGAGCGTCCCACCGACCCAGGAGTGCCGAGTCCGTATGGCCCCTCCCAACCTGACCCGCACCGACGCCGAGCGCCGGGCCGCGCTGCTGGAGGTCGTCGACTACGCCGTCGAGCTCGACCTCACCGACGGAGCCGGAAACCCGGGTGACGCGACGTTCGCCACCACCACGACCGTCCGCTTCCGTTGCGCCGAGCCCGGCGCCGCGAGCTGGATCGACTTCGTGGGCACCGAGGTCGCCGAGGCCACGCTGAACGGCGAGCCGCTCGACGTGGCCGGCTACCGCGAGGAGGACGGGATCGCGCTGCCCGGGCTGGCCGCCGACAACGAGGTGCGGGTCGTTGCCACCGGCCGGTACATGAACACCGGCGAGGGGCTGCACCGGTTCGTCGACCCGGTGGACGGCGCGGTCTACCTGTACTCGCAGTTCGAGACGGCCGACGCGAAGCGGATGTTCGCCTGTTTCGACCAGCCCGACCTGAAGGCCAGGTACACCCTCACGGTCACCGCGCCCGAGGACTGGAAGGTCGTCTCGAACGCGGTTGCGGAGAGCGTCGGGGACGGCGTGCACCGGTTCGCGACGACCGAGGTGATGTCCACCTACCTGGTGGCGCTGATCGCGGGCCCGTACGCGGAGTGGCGCGACGAGCACAGAGACGATCAGGGGGAAATCCCTCTCGGTATCTACTGCCGCGCCTCGCTCGCCGAGCACATGGACGCCGAGCGGCTGTTCACCGAGACCAAGCAGGGCTTCGACTTCTACCACCGCAACTTCGGCGTGCGGTACCCGTTCGGCAAGTACGACCAGCTCTTCGTGCCCGAGTTCAACGCGGGCGCCATGGAGAACGCGGGCGCGGTGACGTTCCTGGAGGACTACGTCTTCCGCTCCCGCGTCACCCGTTTCCTCTACGAGCGCCGGGCCGAGACCGTGCTGCACGAGATGGCGCACATGTGGTTCGGCGACCTCGTCACCATGCGCTGGTGGGACGACCTGTGGCTGAACGAGTCGTTCGCCACCTTCGCGTCGGTGCTCTGCCAGGCCGAGGCCACCGAGTACACGGAGGCCTGGACGACGTTCGCCAACGTGGAGAAGTCCTGGGCCTACCGGCAGGACCAGCTGCCCTCCACGCACCCGGTGGCCGCCGACATCCCCGACCTGCAGGCCGTCGAGGTCAACTTCGACGGCATCACCTACGCCAAGGGCGCATCGGTGCTCAAGCAGCTCGTGGCGTACGTCGGGCTGGAGCCGTTCCTGGCGGGGCTGCGCACCTACTTCCAGCGCCACGCCTGGGGCAACGCCACGTTCGACGACCTGCTGGCTGCGCTCGAGGAGTCGTCGGGCCGCGACCTGTCCGGCTGGGGCGCGCAGTGGCTGCGCACCACCGGGCTCAACCTGCTCCGCCCGTCGTTCGAGGTGGACGGTGACGGCCGCTTCACCCGGTTCGCCGTGGTGCAGGGGGGCGCGCGGCCGGGGGCGGGCGAGCTGCGCACCCACCGGCTCGCCGTCGGCGTCTACGACGACCGGGACGGCAAGCTGGTGCGCACCCACCGCGTGGAGGTCGACGTCTCCGGCGAGCGCACGGAGGTTCCGGAGCTCGTCGGGGTGCCGCGCGGGAAGCTGGTGCTGGTCAACGACGACGACCTCACCTACTGCGCCCTGCGCCTCGACCCCGGATCGCTCGCCACGCTGGTCGACCGCATCGGCGACATCGCCGAGCCGCTTCCCCGCACGCTGTGCTGGTCGGCCGCCTGGGAGATGACCCGCGAGGCCGAGCTGAAGGCCCGCGACTTCGTGGCGCTCGTGGCCGGCGGCTTCGGGGCGGAGTCCGAGGTGGGCGTCGTGCAGCGGCTGCTGATGCAGGCCCAGACCGCGGTCGCGTCCTACGCCGACGAGCAGTGGGCCGCGGAGCGCGGCTGGCCGCTCCTGGTCGACTCCCTGCTGTTCCGGCTCTCCACGGCACCCGCCGGCTCGGACGCGCAGCTGGCCGTGGTCAACGCGCTCACCGGCAGCGTGCTCTACCAGCCGGTGCTGGAGGGCATGCGCGGGTGGCTGGACGGCGTAGACGTGCCGGACGGGCTCACCGTCGACACCGACCTGCGCTGGCGCCTCCTGCACGCGCTCGTGGCACACGGCCACGCGCGCGAGGCCGAGATCGACGCCGAGCTGCAGCGCGACCCCACCTCCACGGGGCAGCGCCAGGCCGAGCGCGCCCGCGCGCTGATCCCCACGGCCGAGGCCAAGGAGCGCGCCTGGAACCGCGCCGTGCACGACGACGAGATCCCCAACGCCGTGCAGGAGGCCATCATCAGCGGCTTCGCCCACCCGGCACAGCGCGGGCTCCTCGGCGGGTACGTCGAGCGCTACTTCGCCCAGGTCGCCGAGGTGTGGTCGCGGCGCACGAGCGAGCGGGCCCAGCAGGTGGTGGTGGGCCTGTTCCCGTCGTGGGCGGTGGACAAGTCCACGGTGGAGGCCGCCGACGCGTGGCTGGACGACGAGTCCCACCCTCCGGCGCTGCGCCGCCTGGTCTCGGAGGGCCGCGCCGGGATCGTCCGCGCGCTGGGGGCGAGGGAGTTCGACCGGTCCTGACCGACCGTCGCGACGGAGAGGCGCTCGCACCCCGACTCCGGTGCTCACACACGAACTGCAGTTGGTGTGTGAGCACCGCGATTGGTGTGCGGGCCCCGTCGGCCGGACTCAGCGGGCGCCGAGGGCGTGGGCGAGGGCGTCGCGGACCTCGGGCTCCTTCGGGGGCTCCTCGCCGCGCTCGTCGGCGAGCACCCGCAGGGACGTGATCGGGTCGGCCAGTCCACAGGAGACGAACTGGTCGAAGGCCGTCATGTCGGGGTCGACGTTCAGCGAGAAGCCGTGGCTGCTGACGCCGCCGCGGATCCGCATGCCGATCGAGGCGATCTTGCGGTGGTCGGGCGTCCACACGCCGACGAGGCTGGAGCCGCCGGGCGGGGTCTGGCGGCGGACGGCGGGGAAGCCCAGCGCGTCCAGCGCGGCGATGAGGCCCTGCTCCATCCAGCGGACGACGTCGGCGGGTCCGCGCTCGCGCACGTTGGCGACGAGGTAGCCGACGATCTGGCCGGGCCCGTGGTAGGTGGCCTGCCCGCCCCGGTCGACCTCGACCACGGGGAGGCCGGACGCGGCCGGGGGGAGGTCGGCGGGCGATGTCCGCGACCCGTAGGTGACGACCGGAGGGTGGGAGAGCAGGAACAGCCGGTCGCCCGCCGTGCCCGCCTGGCACTCCGCCACCCAGCCCCGCATGGCCGCGGTGGCGGCCTCGTACTCGACCTCGCCCAGATCGACGCGGGTGAGATCAGGGAATACCTGCCCCACTCAGCGGTCGAACCCCACACTGCGCAGGAAGCGCCGCCACGCACTGTTGGCCGGGCGGTACTCGCCGCAGGTGGTGCGGCCGCAGGCGCCGCAGTCGGTGCCGGGCCGGTAGTGCTCGTGCGCCTGCGGGCCGTGGCCGCAGGTGCACGGGTCGACGACGGTGTCCTGTGCCGGCGGCTGGGGCGGGTCGGCGGGCACCGGCAGCGACTCCCGCCGCTGCACCGGGAAGGAACTCTCGAGGTCCGGGATGACCGGCATACCCGTGGGTGGCGTGAGGACGGACGAGCCTGCAGTGCCCCGCCGCCCGCGACGCTGCCCATCGCCGGCTGAATGTCCCGTCGCCGCGTCACCCATGTAGGTCCCTGCCCTTCATCAGTCCGTGGCCCCCGAGAGGGCCGTGGACGCACAGTATGCGACGAAGGCCACTGGGTCGACCATCACCAACTCCGGTTGAAGCTCGGAGGTTACGGCCGATCGGTTACCGGTCGAGCTGCGCGTACGGGTGAGGTACCCGGCGGCGAACGGCCGGGAAACGGCGCTCAGGGGTGACGGGTGGGCGGGCTCAGTGGGTGCGGCGACGGCTGCCCGCCTGGTCTGCGAGCATGCGCAGGCCGCTCAGGAGGCCGCCGAGCAGGTCACCCTCCCGGAAGGACGCCACCATGCTCATCACGGCCAGCTTGGCGCCGCGGTCGGGCAACCGGGTGCGCGCCTCGGCACCGCTGAGCACCTCGACGAAGCGCTGCCCGGGGCTCACGGCCACGAGCACGGCCTCGGCGGAGCCCTCGAGCTGGTCGTGCAGTTCGGCGACGCGGGCCGACGGGTCGGGGCCGAGGTCACCCAGGTACACGCTGAAGCGAAGGCCGGTCTCCCGGCTGGTGAGCGTGAGCGCCTCGTCCAGCCGCGTCATCTGGACCGGGGTGAACGGCTGGTCGGCCCGCGACGGCTCCTCGAACTCCTCCGCGCGCGAGATCCGGCCGGACGCGGTGACGACCGCGCCGACGGGCAGGTCCTCGGTGCCGGGGTGGACGACGGCCGTGCCGGTGCCGCCGTGGTCGGTGGTGCTTCCCGGGGTCGTCTCACCAGCTGCCACGGGCACCTCCTCGCTCGGCGCCGGCGCGGGCGCCCACGAGTGCGGGGCCGCGGTCGGCGGACTGGTCGCCTGCGTGGCCCCCGGCCGGCAGGTGCGCACCCTGTGGGTTGGCCGTCCACCACATCGGTTCGTGCGGCCACGGCTGCCCCACGCGGTACCGGGGCCTGCGGGCCATCCGCGGTGCGATCACGAGCAACGCGATACCCAGGTACAACGCCGCCGCCGGCACCGCGAAGTAGAGGATCGTCTCCCACACGCTCACGTGCTCAGACGATAGTCGACCGCCCGCGGGCCCCAGGCCGCAGGGCGCCCGCGGAGCCGCCGCCGCCAGGACGGGCAGGCATCCGCAATAGGTATGTCCATTCGGCGGATCTCGGGCCAGGCAAGGATGGCCTCACCCAAATTATTGACCCGTTCGCAGTAGCAGGCTGGGCCAGATGTGTTGTACCGTGTCGCCCAAACGCCGACCTGAGAAAACCCTGTAACACCCCCTCCTATTCTCCAGATAGCCAGAACAGGCGGCGGGCTCGGCATTTCGGGTCCCGTCGGCGGGGTTCGTGATCATCTGGGGCACTGAGCGCGAACACCGCCCGGGAACCGCGGATGCGGAGTCACCGCCAGGACGGCGGCGCATCTCCGCGCCGACGTCGGTCAGGGGGAGCATCGCAGGGTCTGGGGGACCGGTGGCGAAGCGAGTGGGTACTCGGGTGGCCGTTGTGGGATATGGCTACTGGGGGAGCAAGCACGTCCGCGTGCTGAGCACGATGCCGGACGTTGCCGTCGTGGTCGTGGACGAGCACGTCGGGCGGCTCGAGGAGGCGGTGGCCTACTACCCGTCGATCGAGCGAACGGCCACGTCCCTCGCGGACGTGATCGACGACATCGACGCCGTGCTGGTGGCCACGCCACCGGCGGGCCACGCCGAGATCGCCCTGCAGGCGATCAACGCGGGCAAGCACGTGCTCGTCGAGAAGCCGATGGCCACGTCGGTCGCGGACGCAGAGGCGATGGTGCTCGCGGCCTCCGTGCACGGCGTGCAGCTGATGGTCGGGCACACGTTCGAGTACAACGCCGCC
This sequence comes from Pseudonocardia adelaidensis, assembly GCF_039543345.1. Taxonomy (NCBI): domain Bacteria; kingdom Bacillati; phylum Actinomycetota; class Actinomycetes; order Pseudonocardiales; family Pseudonocardiaceae; genus Pseudonocardia; species Pseudonocardia adelaidensis. The sequence goes on from NZ_BAABJO010000001.1 coordinate 288,062, forward strand.
GTCCGTAGGCTGCGGGAGATCATCCGTTCGGGTGCGCTCGGCCGCGTCCTCTACATCGACTCGGCCCGGCTGAGCCTCGGCCGGTACCAGCGCGACGTGAACGTGATCTGGGACCTCGCCCCGCACGACATCTCGATCGCGTCGTACCTGCTGGACGAGCTGCCGGTCGCGGCATCGGTCTGGGGCGACCGCAACGTCACGCCGTGGCGCGAGGACGTCGCGTACCTGCGGCTCGACTTCCCGCAGACGCGCGCGTTCGTGCACGTGAGCTGGTTGAACCCGAACAAGGTGCGCCGCACCACGGTGGTCGGCGAGCGGAAGATGGCCGTCTACGACGACATGTCCGACAACGAGCGGATCCGGATCTACGACATCGGGGTCGACCCCGCGAGCATCGACGACCCGCACAGCGCCCACGAGCGGCCCGTGAGCTACCGCACCGGTGACATCGTCTCCCCGTTCGTGCCGTTCCACGAGCCGCTGATGACCCAGGACCGGGCCTTCGTCGAGTCGGTCCGCAGTGGCACCCCCCCGGAGACGCCGGGCGAGCGCGGCCTCGACATCGTGCGCGTGCTCGCGGCCACCGACGCCGCACTGGTCACCGGGCGAACGGCCCCGGTGCTGAAGCCCGCGCACATCGCCGGCGTGCGAGCCGTCTCATGAGCGAGCTCGCGAGCGGATCAACGGCACAGGGCCTGCGCGCTGCGTTGTTCCACTCTGGGCGGCCCGAGCGCAGCGGGGGCCAGCGATGAGCGGAGCGGTCGCCGTCCCGTTCCTCGACCTCGCCGCGGTGCACCTCGACCTGCGCGACGACCTCGACGTCGCGTGGAAGGAGGTGCTCGCGCACGGGCGGTTCATCGGCGGCCCCGAGGTCGCCGCGTTCGAAGCGGAGTTCGCCGCCCACTGCGGGGTGGGGCACGGCGTCGGGGTCGGCAACGGCACCGACGCCCTCGAGCTGATCATGGCCGGGCTGGGGATCGGGCCCGGCGACGAGGTGATCGTGCCGGGGAACACGTTCGTCGCCACCGTCGAGGCGGTGCGGGCGGTGGGCGCGCGGCCGCGTTTCGTGGACGTGCGGCCCGACACCCTGCTCGCCGACCCGGCCGCCGTGGCCGCCGCCATCACGCGGCAGACGGCCGCGATCGTGGCCGTCCACCTGTTCGGGCAGATGGCCGACGTCGACGCGCTGGCGCGGCTCGCGAGCCAGCACGGCGTCGCGCTGATCGAGGACGCCGCGCAGGCCCACGGGGCCCGGTACCTGGGCAGGCGCCCCGGCGGCTGGGGTGCGGGCGCCGCGTTCAGCTTCTACCCGGGCAAGAACCTCGGTGCGCTCGGCGACGGCGGCGCGGTGGTCTCCGACGACGCACAGCTGATCGACAAGATCCGCCTGCTCGCCGACCACGGCCGCTCGCCCAGCGACCGCTACGTCCACGAGGCCTCCGGTCGCAACAGCCGGCTGGACACGCTCCAGGCGGCGGCGCTGCGGATCAAGCTCGCCCGGCTGGACCGGATGAACGCCGCGCGGGTCGCGGTGGTCGAGCAGTACCGGCGCGGGCTGCCGTCGTGGTGCGTCCCGGTGGCCGAGGACCCGGCCGCCGAGGCCGTCTACCACCTGGCCGTGGTCCAGGTGCCCGATCGGCCCAGGGTCACGGCCGCCCTCGATGCCGCCGGCATCGGCTGGGGGCTGCACTACCCGGTCCCCTGCCACCGGCAGCCTCCGTTCGCCGAGTACGCCGACGGGCCGCTCCCCGTGGTGGAGGCGGCCGCCGAGCGGATCCTGTCGCTCCCGCTGTCGCCCGGGATGACGCCGGAGCAGGTCGATCTGGTCTGCGAGGTCCTCCACGATGTCCCGATCTGACCGCGCCCGCCGCACACCGTTGCTGCGGGCGCCCCGCGTGTTGATGTACCACTACTTCGGCGACGCCCCCGGCGCCGACCCGGAGCAGCTGTTCGTCCGCGAGGAGGCGTTCGCCGCGCAGCTCTCGCACCTGCGCCGCCGCGGCTGGCACCCGCTCACCCTCGACGAGTACCTGGCCGCGCTCGACGGGGCGCCGACCCCGCGCCGCTCCTACCTGGTCACGATCGACGACGGCCACGAGTCGGCGGTCCGGATCGCCGCCCCCGCCCTCCGGGCCGCCGGGGTGCCGTCCGTGCTGTTCGTCTGCCCGGACCGGGTCGGCGGGAGGGCCGAGTGGACGGCCGCGTACTCCGGCGAGCGGCTCGCGCCCGCCGAGGAGCTGAAGGGGCTGCCGGACCTCGGCATGGAGCTGGGCGTCCACGGCGCCGACCACACCCGCATGGCCGGGATGGACGACTCCACCCTGCGGGTCCACGTCGCCGACGCCCGCAACCGGCTCGAGGCCACCACCGGGGTGCGGGCCCGGGCGTTCGCCTACCCGTACGGCACGCACGACCCCGCGGCCCGGGCCGCCGTCGCCGCCGCGGGCTACGACGTGGCGTTCGCGGTGGCGCGCGAGCACGGCCGCTTCGCGGTGGACCGCGTGTTCGTCCGCAGCACCGACTCGCTGCTGCGGTTCCGGTTCAAGCTGTCCACGCCGTACCGGCTGATCTCCCGGGTCGGCGGGCGCGCGTGGCGGCTGCGGCACGCGGTCCGCGGGATCGGGGCGCGGCTGCGCAACCCGGTGTCCGCACGCGGCGCCGCGATCGTGCGCCGGTTCGTCGACGTGGTCGTCTCGGGTGCGGCGCTCGTGGCGCTCGCGCTCCCGATGCTCGCCATCGCCGCCGCCATCCGCATCGAGAGCCGCGGTCCGGCCCTGTTCCGGCAGCAGCGGGTGGGGCTGCGCCGCCGCCCGTTCGAGATGCTGAAGTTCCGCACGATGCGGCCGGGCGGCGACGACCACGCGTTGCGCGACCTCATCGCGCGCGAGCTGCGGGGCGAGGACACCGTCGTCAACGGCAGCTCCAAGCTCGACGGCGACACCCGCATCACCCGGGTCGGCCGCTTCCTGCGCCGCACCAGCCTCGACGAGCTGCCGCAGCTGATCAACGTGCTGCGCGGCGACATGACGCTCGTGGGCCCCCGGCCGTGCCTGGAGTGGGAGGCCGAGATGTTCCCGGCCGAGTACGCGGCCCGGTTCGACGTGCCACCGGGCCTCACCGGGCTGTGGCAGGTGAGCGGGCGCAGCGCCCTGGGCACGCTCGACATGCTGCGCCTCGACGTCCGCTACGTGGAGGAGCGCACGCTCGCGCGCGACCTGGAGATACTGGTGCGCACGGTGCCCTCCCTGCTGGGCGGGGGCGGGTCGCGGTGACCACGGTCCTCGTCGCGACGACGGGCGGTCACCTCACCCAGCTGCACGCGCTGGCGGAGCGCATCCCGCCCGACCCCGACGCGGTCTGGGTCACCCACGCCAACGAGCAGAGCACCTCGCTCCTGGCCGGCCGCGACGTGGAGTACGTCCCGTACGTCGGGCAGAAGGACGTGCCGGGCGTGCTGCGGTGCATGCTGCACGCCCACCGGCTGTTCCGGGCCCGGCGCCCGACGCGCGCGGTGTCCACCGGGTCGGGCATCGCGCTGGGGTACCTGCCCTACCTCGCGGCACGCGGGGTGGAGTGCCACTACATCGAGAGCGCGGCACGGGTGGGTGGGCCCTCGCTCACCGGCCGCATCCTGCGCTGGGTCCCCCGGGTGCGCACCTACACCCAGTCCCGGCAGTGGAGCGGCGGACCGTGGCGCTACGGGGGCAACGGGTTCGACGTGTACGAGGCGGTGCCGGCGAAGCGGGTTCCCGGCGACCGCGTCAAGGTCGTCGTCACGGTGGGCACCGCCGCCGAGTTCCCGTTCCGGCGGCTCGTGCTCCCCCTGGCCAAGCTGCTCGCCGCGGACGGCGCCCTCGAACAGGCGCTCGGCCGGCCGGTCGATGTCCTGTGGCAGACGGGGTGCACACCGGTCGACGACCTGCCGATCACGGCCACCCCGTTCCTGCCCGCGGCGGAGCTCACGAGCGCGCTCGCGGAGGCGGACATCGTGGTGAGCCACGCGGGCACCGGTTCCGCGCTCGCCAACCTGGCTGCGGGCCGGTTCGCCGTGATGGTGAGCCGGGAGGCGGAGTTCGGCGAGGCGGGTGACGACCACCAGCGGGAGCTCGCCGACGAGCTGGCGGCGCGCGGCCTCGCGCTGCACCGCGGGCCCGCCGACATCACGGCGGACGACCTCGTCTCCACGCTGTCCACGGCGGTGCGCAGGGTGTCGGAGGTCCCGCCGTTCGAGCTGCGGGAATGAACGCAGTGAGCGTCGTCGCGGCCGACCCCGTCACCGATCCGCGGTGGGGCGGGCTCGCCGCGGGGCCGGCGGGGAGCCTGTTCACCTCGCCGCCGTGGATCAGCGCGGTGTGCCGGTCCTACGGCTTCACGCCGCAAGCCCGGATCGCGCTCGACGCGGCGGGGGAACCGATCGGCGGGTTCGCCTGGGTCGCCGTGGAGGACGTGCGCGGTCGCCGCCTCTCGAGCCTGCCCTTCTCCGACCGTGCCGACCCGCTCGTGACCGATCCCCCGGTCTGGACCGCCCTCCTGGACGCGGCGAAGACCGGCGACGACCAGCTCACGCTGCGCTGCCTGGACGACTCGGCCGCGCTCGCCGACCCGCGGCTGCGCGCGATCGGCGCGGCGGCCTGGCACGGCACTCCGCTGGACGCCGGGATCGACGCGCTGCACCGGCGGATCTCCGGCACGTCCCGCCGCAACATCGCGGCGGCCGGGCGGGCCGGGGTCCACGTGGAGGTCCGCGACGACCTGGACGCGGTACGTGCCTTCCACCGCCTGCACGTCGGGCTGCGCAAGCACAAATACCGGCTGCTCGCACAGCCTCTCGAGTTCTTCGAGAACATCTGGCGTGAGTTCCACGAGGGTGGACGCTGCGTCACCCTGCTCGCCACGGTCGGCGGCGAGGTGATCGCGGGCGCGATGTTCCTCGAGTGGAACGACGTCATCTACTACAAGTTCGGCGCCTCGGTGCCGGAACACCTGCGGGCACGCCCGAACGACGCCGTCTACTGGACGGGGATCCAGCGCGGCGTCGAGCGCGGCATGCGGCTCGTCGACTGGGGCTTGTCCGACCTCGACCAACCCGGCCTCGTCGGGTTCAAGAGGAAGTGGGCGAGCGACGAGCGCCGCATCGTCACATTGCGCTCCGGTGCCTGGTTGCAGGCGCCCGAGCAGGAGGAGTTCGGGCGTGAGCTGGGCGAGCTGACCCGCCTGCTCACCGACGCTTCGGTGCCCGACGAGATCACCGCGCGGGCGGGCGCGCTCCTCTACCGCTACTTCTGCTGAGGGGGAAACCAATCATGACGGTCGTCGCCGGTCCAGTTGCCGCCGGGAGAGTTGTCGTCGTCGGGCAGGGTTACGTCGGGCTGCCGCTCTCCGTGCGCGCGGTGCAGGTGGGGCACGACGTGGTCGGGTTCGACCTGGACAAGCACCGCACCGACCAGCTGCGCCGCGGTGAGAGCTTCATCGACGACATCAGCGACGAGGACATCGTGGCCTGCCTGCGCACGGGCCGGTTCACACCCACCGACGACCCGGGGGAACTCGCGGGCTTCCGGGTCGCCGTCGTGTGCGTGCCCACGCCGCTGCGCGACGGGGCGCCCGACCTGTCCTACATCGAGGAGTCGGCTCGCATCCTCGCGCCGCACCTCACGGCGGGCGCCTGCGTCGTGCTCGAGTCCACGACCTACCCGGGCACCACGGAGGAGGTGTTCGGGCCGATCCTCGAGGCCGGGTCCGGGCTCGAGGCGGGCACCGACTTCCACCTCGGGTACAGCCCCGAGCGGATCGACCCGAACAACCCCACCTGGCGCCTGCAGAACACCCCGAAGATCGTCTCCGGCGTCGACGAGGACTCCGCGGCAGCCGTGCGGGCGTTCTACGACACGATCGTCGACCGCACGGTGCCCGCTCTCGGCACCCGGGAGGCCGAGCTCGCGAAGCTGCTCGAGAACACGTTCCGGCACGTCAACATCGCGCTGGTCAACGAGCTGGCGATGTACTGCCACGAGCTGGGCATCGACGTGTGGTCGGTCGTGGACATGGCGGCCACGAAGCCGTTCGGGTTCATGAAGTTCACGCCCGGACCGGGTGTGGGGGGCCACTGCCTGCCGATCGACCCGTCGTACCTGTCGTGGCAGGTGCGCCGCTCGCTCGGCCGCACGTTCCGGTTCGTCGAGATCGCCAACGACGTGAACGACAACATGCCCACCTACGTGGCCGCCCGGGTCACCGAGCACCTGAACCGCCGGAAGCTGGCGGTCAACGGCAGCAAGGTGCTGCTCGTCGGGCTGACCTACAAGCGCAACTCCGGCGACGCCCGCCAGAGCCCCGCCGTGCCGGTGGCGCACCGGCTCGCCGACCTCGGCGCAGAGCTGTCAGCGATCGACCCGAAAGTGGACGCTGCGGACGTGCCGGACGGCGTACAACTGGTCGAGTGCACGCCCGAGGTGCTCTCCGGCTCCGACGTCGTGGTGATCCTCACCGACCACGACGACATCGACTGGGAGCTCGTCGCGCGTCACGCCGACCGGGTGCTGGACACCCGCAACCGGCTCTCCGGTTCAGGGGTGGACCGGCTGTGATCCCCGCCCGAGCGGTCCGCGTCCGACAGCGCTGCCACGATCCCGGCGAGCCCGAAGAACAGACTGAACACCGGCGGGCCTGTGAACGTCACGGTGGCGACGGACTGCACGAGGCACGCCACCATCCACCCGATGGTCACCAGCCCCACCCAGCGCAGCAGTGGCGGCCGCGACGAGCGCCACAGCCTCCGGGCCGCGAGGTAGATCGCGACCAGACCGGCCACGAAGGCGATGGTGCCGAGGAAGCCGCTCTCGCCGATGATCGCAGGCCACTCGGTGTCGGTGAGGAAGCGCCCGTCCTCCGCGGTGCGGCCCAGCCCCCAGACGTCGGGGAAGCCGCGCACGACGTACTCGGGGCTGTAGTTCTCGGCGGCCGTGGCCGACCCGTACCGGCCGAACCCGGCGCCGAGGGGGAAGTGGTCCGCGGCCACGTCGAAGGAACCGATGGTGAGCACCGTGCGGGCCGCCGAGGTGGCGGCGTTCGGGTCGAGGTACTCCTGGTAGGTCTCCGTCACGACGGTGGAGATCGGCGTCGCCAGCACCACCGCCGCGAGGGGGGCGCAGACGGCCACGGCGAGGAGCGCCCCCTTGGAGCGCGTCACCGCCTTCACCCAGATCCATGCCGCCACGAGGCTGCCGATGGCGGTGCGACGGGCGGACAGCACCGAGCCGAACGCAGTGGCGATCATGAGCACGAAGGTCAACGCGCTCTTGCGCACCGCAGCCCGCCACGCGGTGAGCGCGATCGCCGACAGCGACATGAACTGCCCGAGGTCGATCGGGTGGCTGAACGGGCCGACGAGGGACGGGAGCGCACCGCGGGCCTGCACGGCGTTCTCGTCGCTCGCCATGAACGCGTTCCAGGAGTCCTCCAGCACGAAGTTGGCCGCAGTGGCCACGAGGCAGAAGCCGATGAGGACCACGCCGGCCCTGGCCGCGGAGCGCAGGTGTCGCTCCTCCCAGTCGACCTGGGCCACCGCCCACGCGAACACGAGGCCCTTGGCCGTCACGAAAGCACCCGTGAGGAAGATGTCGGGCGCCACCCCGAGGAACAGGCCGCCCAGCAACCCCGCAACCACGAAACCGGCGAACCACCACTGCCCGGGGAACACGCGCAGCGACCGCCGTGCGGCGAGCCTGCGCAGTGGCAGCACGAAGGCGCAGAGCAGCACCATCGCCTCGTCCAGGTAGCTCAGCTCCGGCACCGGCACCAGGTGCATCAGCGGGCGGACGAACAGCGCCGCGAGGACGGCGAGCCCCACGGTGGTGCGCGGGGCCGCCACCGCCACGAGCAGGAGCACCGCGCCCGCGAGGGCGGCCACGGCAGCGATCGGCTGCACCACGGCGAGCGCACCCAGTGCGGCCGCCGCGAGCGCCCACGGCCACACCGGCCGGCTCAACACGGTCATCACATCCAAGGTGCCAGGCTGACGAGCACTGGTGCAAGGCGCGCTCCCCCACCCTGCACGTCCGGAGACCGAAGATTGCGACGGGCTGATTCCCGGGGGCGAAAATGACCGTTGACCGAGCCACTCACATCCTTCGCGAGCGCTGGAAGATCGTGGTGCTCTGCCTGGTTCTCGGCGTGCTCGGCGCCGGGGTCGCGAACTACTTCGCGCCACGCGAGTACAGCTCCGACATCACGCTCTACGTCTCCCTGCAGGGGAGCGCCGAGGACTCCGACGAGGCGTACCAGGCCAACGAGCTCGCCAAGGAGCGCGTGCTGTCGTACGAGCCGCTCGTCACCGACGAGCGGATCACGCAGGCCGTGATCGACCGGCTGGGGCTGGCGATGACGCCCGCGGAGCTGGCCAGCCACATCACGGTGACCGTCGACTCGGATTCCGTCGTCCTCACCGCAGCCGTGCGCGACTCCACCCCGCAGGGGGCGGCGGACATCGCCAACGCGCTCGCCGCGGAGGTCGTGGGCCTCGTCGGGCAGCTCGAGCAGCCGATCGGACGCTCGACGCCGCCTGCTGCGGCCCCCGGCCAACCCGCCCCGCCTGCCCCGGAACCCGCGAAGATCGGCGCCCAGATCATCCGGCCGGCCACGCCGCAGCCCACCCCGGTGGCGCCCGACACGCTGTTCAACCTCGCACTCGGCGGCGCGCTGGGCCTGCTGATCGGCGTCGTCGGACTGGTCGTCCGCGAGGCACGTGACAGGTCGCTCCGCTCGGTGGCCGAGCTGAACGAGGTGGCGCCGGCCCCGCTGCTGGCGGAGATCGCCCACGACCGCCAGGTGCCGTCGCGCCCGCTGATCGTGGACGAGCCGTTCACGTCTCCCCGCGCCGAGGCGTTCCGGAAGTTGCGCACGAACCTGCAGTTCCGCGACGGCGACCGCGGTCACCACGTCGTCGTGGTGACGAGCGCCCGCATGGGCGAGGGCGCCTCCACCACCGCGTGCAACCTCGCGATCGCGATGGCGGAGGCCGGCAACCGCGTCCTGCTGGTGGACGCCAACCTGCGCAACCCGCGGGTGAGCGACTACCTGGGGCTGGACCCGTTCCCGGGCCTCGTGGACGTCCTGGCCGGGCGGATGGTGTGGCAGTACGCGCGGCAGCCGTGGAACCGCGGCGGCTTCGATGTGCTGACCGCAGGCCCGTACCCGCACAACCACAGCCAGCTGCTCGCCTCGTACAGCCTCGCCGACCTCTTCGCGGACATGCGCAACCACTACGATTTCGTCGTCGTGGACACGCCCGCGCTGCTCGCGGTGTCCGACGCGGCCGCGGTGGCCGCGCGCGCCGACGGGGTGGTCCTCGTGGTCCAGCACCGCCAGACGTCGCAGGACCAGGTCGCGGCGGCCGTGGAGGCGCTGAGCACGGTGTCCGCACGGCTGCTCGGCACCGTGCTCACGATGACGAAGGGCCGGCTGCGCCGGGAGGGGCGGGCGCCGTCCTACCAGGTGCCGGTGTCGACCGCCCGCCGCGACGGGCCCCTCGCGCCGCCGACCACGCCGGCTCCGCCCGAGGTGGTCACGAGCCCGCCGGACGGCCTGCCGCGCTCCATCCCGGAGCAGGCCGGCGGCGACGACGCCACCCGGGAGAGCACCGTCGAGTCGACCACCCGCCCGGTCGACAACCCGAAGCGGCCGTCGCCGACGCCTCGGCGTTAGCCACGGCCTAGTTGGGAGCGCGCTCCTGGCCGATGGTCTGGGGCACCGCGGTGCGCAGCAGCACCAGGTAGACCCCGGCCATCGTCCAGCGCAGCAGCACCGTGGACACGACGATGCCGACCGGGCCGAGCAGGACGAAGAGGATCACGTCCAGCACGGCGTTGAGCACGGCGGTGACGACGGCGATCGCCAGCATCCAGCGCTGCCTGCGGGCCACCACGAGCAGCCGGGTGCCGACCACGTTGAACACGTGCGCGGGGAGCGACAGCATCACGATCGCGCCCCACAGGAAACCCTGGCCCCACGACGCGGGCAGCAGGCCCGACGCGAGGCCGGCGAGGCACGCCAGCGCCCCGGCCGCGGTGAGCGCCGCGGTGACGAGTCCGAGCACCCGGCCGTCCCGGCGGAGCAGCGCCGCCGCATCGCCGGGCGCCATCGTCGGCAGCCGGGCCCACGCGCCCACCCGCCGGACGATGAACGCCATGCTGACGAACTGCGACGCCGCGTACATCAGCCGGTCCGCGATCTCGTAGCTCGAGACGGCGCCCGCGCCGGATGCGGAGAGGAAGAGCCGGTCGACCGCCGGACCGAGCTGCGTGACCCCGGACGAGAGGGCCTGTGCCACCAGCCCGAACGGCGTCAGCGCCCCGTCGTCGGCGCCCGCCTGCTGGGCGCGCAGCCTACGCGCTGCCAGCCCGAGGACGACCGCCCTGGCCGCCTCCCCGGCCGGCAGCATCGCCGCGACGACCACGAGCGGGGCGTCCCACCAGATCGCGAGGAGCACGGCGGGCAGCAGCGTGCGCATCGCCTGCACCGCGATCGGCACCGTCGGACCGCCCCGGGCGATGCACTCCCCCGAGAGGATGCTCGCGACCGCGGCGAGGATCGGAGCCGGTGCGACCGCGCACACGAGCACGACGAACTCGCTGCGCGCGGGCGAGCCGATGGCGTAGGCGACCGCCAGCGCGGGCACCACCAGCACGGTGAGCGCCGTGGCGAACAGCATGACCCGCCGCCGGTAGTCGCGCAGCGCGCCGGGCGCCGGGTTCCGGTCGCGGCCGAGCACCCGCCCGTACTCCGCGATCGTCGTCAGCTCGACGGCCGAGCTGACGATGACCGACACCGTGATGGCGACCGACATCGCGAGCAGCAGGACATCGGAGGTGCCCGGTGCGAGGACCAGCGCGGCGACGAACGGCAGCGTGAACCCGGGCAGCGAGCCGACGATCGCCGCTATCGCGGTGGGCAGGTCCTTCCTCACCGGACTGGCGCGTCTTCAAGGGTGGGTGAGCAGAGTGAGTTGGCATTCATGAGGAGGCGATCCCGGAGCGAGCAGGCGTCTGAGGTTCCACTACCGGCACCGCTACGCAAAGCATTCTCGGACACCCTCTAGGTGAGGACGGAGGCAGCCCATCGGTACTGCTCCGCCAACCCTTCCCGCAGTGCGACCGCGGGCGCCCAGCCGACGGCGGCCGCGATGGCGTCCGTGCTCCCACCCGTGCGCTCGACGTCGCCGGGCACCGGCTCGCCCCTGCGGACGGCGGGCACCCGCCCCGAGATCTCCCCGAGCAGCTCGATGACCTCGTTCACGGTGGTGGAGGTGCCACCTGCCACGTTGAACACGGCGCCCGCCGCGACGTCAGCAGTGGCCATGCGGACGTTGGCCTCGACGACGTCGTCGACGTAGGTGAAGTCGCGGACCTGCCGGCCCGTGCCGAACACCGGGATCTCCGCGCCGTCGCGGACGGCCGTGCAGAAGCGCGTGAAGGCCATGTCCGGTCGCTGGCGCGGGCCGTACACGGTGAAGTAGCGCAGCGAGACCGTGGGCAGGCCGTAGTTCTCCGCGTACAGGACGCAGAGGTGCTCGGCGGCCAGCTTGGTGACGCCGTACGGGGACAGCGGCTGCGGCCGGTCGTCCTCCCGAGTGGGGTAGCGCAGGGCGTTGCCGTACACCGACGAGGAGGAGGCGTAGACGAAGCGGGTGAGCCGCGGCGCCCGCAGCGCCGCCTCCAGGAGCTTCTGGGTGGCGCCGACGTTGCCCTGCAGGTAGTCGTCGAAGTCGGAGCCCCACGACTTGCGCACGCCGGGCTGGCCCGCCTGGTGGTAGACCACCTCGACGTCCGCCAGGAGGGCGGGGAGGTCGACGGCGTTCAGGTCGGCCTCCACCACCCGCAGCCCCGGGTGCTCGATCCCGCGCAGGTTGTCGCGCTTGAGCCGCGGGTCGTAGTAGTCGGTGAACGCGTCCACGCCGACGACGTCGTGCCTGTCGGCGAGCAGCCGGCGCGCGAGCGTGCTGCCGACGAAGCCGGCCACGCCCGTGACCATGGCCCTCACGACGGCGCCCTCATGACGAGGCTGCCGGGGTGAGGCCGCGGAAGAAGACGTCGCGCACGACCTGGGGCGCGCTCAGCTCGGCGACGGCGGACGCGACGTCGGCGCGGTCCAGGCCCCGCGCCGCGCGGACGGCCTCGGCGAGCGCCGCGGCGTCACGACCCCGCACGAAACCCGAAACGCCTTCGGTGACCAGGCCGCCGGTGTCGGCGCCCTCGGTGACCACGGCCGGCAGCCCGGTGGCCATGGCCTCGACCAGCACGCGCGGGAAGCCCTCGTAGCCCGCGTGCGACGTCATCAGGAAGACCCCGGAGCGGCTGCGGGCCTCCGAGACGTCGGCGGGCCCGAGCCGCCCCCGCAGCGTGATGCGGCCGGCCACGGCGGGCGGCAGCGCGGCGATCTGTTCCTCCAGCGCGGTCCGCAGCGTGCCGGAGCCGATCACCTCGAGGGTCCACGGCTCGTCCGGCCACGTCGAGGCGAGGTGGGCGAACGCGCGCACGGCCAGCGCGGGGTCCTTCGGGACCTCCAGCCTGCCCACCCAGACCACGTTGTACGGGTCCTCGGGCTCCACGGCCGGCTGGGTGATGGCCGGGTCGAACCAGGTGGGCGCGGAGATGGTGCGCGGGTTCCACCGGCGCACCTTCTCCGCGTACGCCGGGTTGAACACGATCACCCTGTCGGCGAGCCGCGCGATCATCCGGTCGATCCGCTCGTGGAGGCTTCCGGTGAAGCGCCAGTACGAGTCCGACGTCGGGCCGAGCAGGCCACGTTCCTGGGTGTGGATGCAGTACACGAGCGGCCCGCGGAACAGCAGGCGCGTGAACAGGCCCACGTCGACCCGGTGCGCCTGCACCTCCTTCGGCTTGGGGATGCGCCGCCGGTACCGGAGCAGCCCGGCCACGAGCCGCAGCGAGTAGGGCACGGGTCCCTTCGGCCGGGACGTGTCGATCCGGGCCACGGGCATGTACCAGATCTCGCGGCCGCCGCGGTGGACCCGTTGCCACACGCCGAGCGGCTCGTCGGGCGAGCCCGCCTCGTGCACGCCGACGATGCCCAGCCGGACCCCCTCCGGCGCGTACTCGAAGAACCCGCGCAGGCAGGTGTCGATCCCGCCGATGGTGACCGTGCGGTGCGGGTCGAACTGCTGGACGACGAGCCGGTCGATCTCGCCGTCAGCGGGTGCGTCCTCGTCACGCATCGCGTTCCCCCGGTACGCCCTCGACGAGGCGCGGCGGGCGCCCCACCGCGATCCACGAGAAGCCCGCGCGGCGCAGGACGTCCGGGTCGACGAGGTTCCTCGTGTCGACCACGACCGGCCGCCGGACCACCGTCGCCAGCCGGGGCCAGTCCAGTGCCCGGAACTCCGGCCACTCGGTGAGGACGACCAGCGCGTCGGCGTCCTTCGCGGCCACGTAGGGGTCGTCGACGACGGTGAGGAGGTCGCCGTCGAACGAGGAGTCCTCGGCCGGGATCGCCGGGTCGTACGCCAGCAGGTCCGCGCCCGCCTGCCGCAGCTGGGCCGCCACGGCGAGCGCGGGCGAGTCGCGCAGGTCGCTTGTGCCGGCCTTGAACGCCAGCCCGAGCAGGGCGATCCGCTTGCGGGTGAGCGAGCCGTTCCGCTTCCCCGTGACGGCCGCCTGGACCTTCTCGACGACCCGCCTGCTCTGCCGCGTGTTCGTCTCGATCGCCGCCCGCAGGAGCCGGAATTCGAAGTCGACGGAGTCGGCGAGCTGCAGCAGCGCCGACGTGTCCTTGGGCAGGCACGAGCCGCCCCAGCCGGGACCGGGCGAGAGGTAGGACTGGCCGATCCGCTTGTCGTATCCGAGGCCTTCGGTGACGTCCTCCACGTCGGCGCCCAGCCGCTCGCACAGCTCGGCGATCGCGTTCACGTACGACAGCTTCGTGGCGAGGAAGCAGTTGGCCGCGTACTTGATCATCTCGGCGCTCGCCAGGTCGGTGAGCACGGTGGGGGCGCCGAGCCGCGCGTACAGCGCGGCGACGCGCTCCGCGGCGTCCTGGGCGTTCGCGCCGACGATGATGCGGTCCGGGTGCAGGAAGTCGTGCACGCCGGAGCCCTCCCGGAGGAACTCCGGGTTGCTCACCACGGCGACGTCGGGCCGGTCGATGAGCTCCGCGGTGCGCTCGCCGGTGCCGACCGGCACGGTCGACTTGTTGACGACGATCGCGCCGGCCGGCAGCACATCGCGGACCTCGTCGATGACCGCCTCGACCGCGGAGAGGTCGGCGATGCCCCCGACCCCCATCGGGGTGGGCACGCAGACGAACAGGACCTCGCACGCCGTGCCGTCGCGGCGCAGCTCGTCCAGCGCCGCCCGCGCCCCGGTGACGAACGACAGCCTGCCGGCCGCCAGCATCTCCCCGACCATCTCGGCGAGCCCCGGCTCGCGGATGTCGATCTTTCCGGCCTGCAGCCGCTCGACCTTGCCGCGGTCGACGTCGGCACAGATCACCCGATGGCCCAACGACGCGAGACACGCTCCGGTCGTCAGGCCGACATACCCCGTTCCCACCACCACGATCCGGCGGGCAAACTCCGACACCAGCGTCTCCTCCCCCGTCAACGCAGGACGTCGTCATGACCCTGTCGGGCCAACCCACGGCCGCGTTACCAGTTACTACTCGGCTGGGGGACCCTGGTATCCCTGTGCCGCCGACGGATCGTCGAACCCCACCTCGCGGCCGTAGTCCGGGCCGATCCGGTTGTCCCGCACGACCACGCCGGTGGAGTCCCTCCCCAGCGCGAATGCCTTGTTCCCCTCGCCGACCATGTCGTTGTTGCTGATCGTCACGTCCTGGACGTCCTCGAGCGCCACCGACTGCGCATCGGCGTGCGCGTCGCAGTAGTTGCCGTCGAACAGCCAGTTGCGGCTCACGCCCTCACCGGACCCGCCCTCGTCGTTCGGGCCCTCCGCCATCAGGCACTGCGCCCGGATCCCCTCGCACCGGTTGCCCTGGATCACGACGTCGGAGCTGCCGGGCATGTTCACCGCGAACGTCTGGATGCAGTCCACGTGCGAGTCCTCGACCTCGTTCCCCTCGAGGTCGTACACGTGGTTGTTCAGGATCTGGGCACCGTCGCCGAAGAAGCGGATCGCGTCGACGTCGTCACCCGCGTAGTCGACCTGGGTGATCTCGTTGTCCCGCACCGTGACGTTCTCGCCGTTCGCCACGATCCCCGTGCTCTCCGCGCCCTTGGAGACGAACCCCTCGACGACGACGTTGTCGGCGTTGACCCGGATCCCCGGGACCACGGTGCCGTTGCCGCGGTAGTACACCGGGGCGTCCGGGGTGCCGCTCGTCGTGATCCGCAGCTCCTGGTCCAGCTGGCCGGAGAAGCACACGGCGTCGCCCGGCGCCGGGGTCTCGTCCGGCGCGAGGCAACGCTGCGGCGCCGGCGGCGGCGGCGACGGGAGCGCGGCCCGCGGAGTACCCGACGTCGAGCAGGCCGCCATGCCGGTGAACACCAGCACGGCGACAAGGATCCCCAGGCGACGCAGCACCACGCTCGCACCTCCCCCGCCGAGCAGCCTTCACCTCGCAGCGTACGGAAGGCATGAAGCGCGTTGGGCCGAACCGGTGAGACGAAACTGTGAGGGCTCACAGTTGGCGGAACATCGCGACCATCTTGTCGAGGCACTGCTCCAGGCCCGCCCGGGACACGTCACGGGCCTCCGCGGTGCCATAGCCGGACTCCCGCACGGTCAGCTCGGTGCGCTCGCCGCCGATCGGCCGCAGCGTGACCACGTGCCGCACCGCGCGGGGCACCCCCGGCGGGATGGCCTCGTCGGGGAGCAGCACCCGGTCCGCGTCGGTGAAGTCGAGCGTGAACTCGAGCCGTTCGGGAGGGACGACCTCGCGGTAGGTCCAGGTGTTGTACAGGTCCTGGCCGCCGTGCTCGGCGGGGGCGCGCATGCAGACCAGCGACGTGCCGCCCTCCCGGACGTCGAGCTCGGCGAGCGGCGATGTGAAGCCCGTAGGCCCCCACCAGCGCATCACGTACTCCGGCTCGGTCCACGCCTTCCACGCCTGTCCGACGGGTGCGTCGAGCACCCGCGTGACGGCGAGGTCGTGCGTGGGGACGCCGCCGCGGCCGCTGATCTGCTGCACCGACCACCGGTTGCCGTCCGGGTCGCTGAAGTGCACGAACCCGACGTTGTCGAGCGCGTCCCCTTCGCGGGCGGGCCGGAACGACGTGCCGTCCTCGGTGACGACCACCCCGCTGTTCTCCACGCCCCGCTCCACGAGCTCCGCGTGCGCGGCACGGACGTCCGGGACGACGAGGACGAGGCCGCGGAGCGACCCGGGCACCATGTCCTCGCCGTAGCCCGCCGTCACCTGGATCGAGCAGCCCGAACCCGGCGGGGTCAGCTGGACGAACCGGTGCTCGTCGTCGGCCCGCACGTCGAGGTCGACGGTGAACCCGAGCCGCTCGGCGTAGAACGCCTTCGCGCGCTCCACGTCCGCCACCGGCACCCGCACGACCTCCAGCGTCCACTGCATGGCCTGCTCTCCCTTCGCTCGGCACGCGGTCGAGCGTGCCCCGGCGGGCGGCGCGGGCGGATCCGTGGCGACCACCTGTCGGCCACCCGGGCATCACGTGACCGCGCGTACGGTGGGTCTCGCACGGCCACGAGGGGGAGTTGAGCCAGTGCTGGAGATCGAGGTCGACGACAGGCCGTCGCACCCGGAGTGGGACGAATGGGTCGCCGCCGCGCCCGGCGGGCATCACCTGCAGTCCAGCGGTTGGGCTCACGTGAAGGCCGGCACGGGGTGGCGGGCCACGCGGTTCCTGCTGCGCCGCTCCGGTGAGCTGCTGGGTGGCTGTCAGCTGCTGGACCGGGACATCCCCGTGGTCGGCCGGATCGGGTATGTGCCCCGCGGACCGGTCATCGCGCCCCGGGACGTCGACCTCGTCGACACCCTGCTGGACGCGCTCCGCGAGCACGCGCGGCGCCGCCGGGTCGCCGTCGTGAAGATCCAGCCGCCGGTCGATCGCGCGGACCTCCCGCCGCTGCTCGAGTCGCGGGGCCTGGTCGCCAGCGAGCTCCACACCGCGCCCGCGGCCAGCGTCGTCGTGGACGTCGGCGCCGACCGCGACGAGGAGGCCATCTTCCGCGGGCTGCGCGCGACCACCCGCCGCCGCGTCCGGCAGGCGCGCAAGCACGGCGTCACGGTGCGGACCGGGGAGGCCGACGACCTGCCCGTGCTGCAGGCGATCATCGAGGCCACCGCCCGGCGCCAGGGCTTCGCCCCGTACCCGGCGGACTACTACCGGCGGCTGTGGGCGGCGTTCGGCACATCCGGCCACGCCCGGCTGCTGATCGCCGAGCACGAGGGCGTTGCGCTGGCGGCGGTGCTGCTCGTCGCGTTCGGGGACACCGTGATCTACAAGATCGGCGGCCTGGCCGACGTCGAGGGCGCGCCGAAGGGTGCCAGCGAGCTGACGCACTGGACGGGCATCACCTGGGCCCGCGAGGCCGGCTACCGCTACTACGACTTCGAGGGCATCCCGCTCGAGATCGCGCAGGCCATGCGCGAGGGGAGGCCGGTGGAGCCGACGGGCGTCGCGTTCTTCAAGCTCGGGTTCGGCGGCGAGCCCGTGGTGTACCCGGGCACGTCCGACCTGCTCCCCGACGGGCTCCCCGGACGCGCGCTCAGGTACATCCTCCCGCGGGCGGAACGGTGGCGGGGTGTCGTGCACCGGCTGGCGGGGCGCAGCGCCTGACGTGCTGCGGCTCAGCCGGGCCGCGGTACACCCAGCTCGGCCATCTCGGCCCGGCCCTCGCCCGCCCGGGCCGGCAGGAGCAGGAGCGTGGCGGCCCGCTCGAACCTCGCGCCGATGCGCTCGAAGCCCGCCACGGCGGTGGCGAGCGCGTTCGGGTCGCCGTGCAGCCGGCCGGCAGCACGGGCGAGGCACGCGCCCGCCCACGCGTGCCCGGCCGACGCGCGCCCGGCGGCGGCGAGCCGCTCGGCGGCATCCGGGCGGCCGGCCACGACGGCCAGCTCGGCGTGAGCGGCCACCGCGTAGGCGTGGTAGCGGCCGCCCGTCGGTTCGGGCACGTCCACCGGGCGGGCGAGGTGCACGGCGGTGCGCGCCGCGGTGAACACCCCCAGCGGCGCGTGCTGCAGGTGGAACACGTTGGCGGTGCCCGCCTCCGCCGCGCGTGCGTTCCAGAGCGCGGCCCGCTCCGCGCCACCGCCGAGCGCCCACGCGAGCCCGGCGAACTGGGCCGCAACCGGCAGCCACACCGCAGGCGGGCGACCGGCCCGCACCCAGCCCTCCCACATCGGCGGCGCCTCGCGGCGGGCCCTGGGGAGGTCGCCGGCGAGCAGCAGCGCGGGCAGCACCGTGCGCACCGACAGGTGTGGACGGTCGCCGTGGACGTCGGCATCGAGGATCCGTCCGGCCACGTCCAGCGCGGCGGCGACCTCGCCCGCGGCCACCGCGTCGGCGCACGCGACGGCGAGCACGTCCTCGATCTCGGCGGCGCCCGCGGGATCGGCGGGGTCGAACGAGGGCAGGAGCGCCACCCGCTCGCGGGAGAGCCGGTGCGCCTCCTGCAGCCGGCCGTCCACGACGGCGGCGGCGCGAAGCGCCCCGAGGGCCGAGCTCAGCAGCAGTGGGTCGCGCGTCCGTCGCGCCGCGGCGACCGCGGCATCGGCGAGCGCGCGGTCGGGCGAGAGCTTCTGCGGCCCGGCGTTCCACGCGGCCGCGATCGCGAGCCGGGTGGCCGCGACCGGGTCCGCGCCGTCCGCGGCTGCCGTCGCCTCGGCGAGCAGCGCGCACAGCCGCTCGCGGGGCACCTCGACGGCGAACGTGGCCGGGCAGCGGCACGCCAGGTCGACGGCCGTCGCCAGCGCCGCCGCCCGCCCGTTCCCGTCGGCGGCCACCCGCCCGGCCTCGACGAGCAGGTCGAACGCGAGACCGGTGTCGTGCCCCACCTCGGCGCACTCGGCTGCCGAGCGCAGGTCGCGCGCCCGCTCGTCCGGGGTGGCGGCGTGCCCGGCCGCCTCCGCGTAGCGCCGGCGCGCCTCCTGCAGGAAGCCGCGGGCATGGGTGATCCGGCCGAGCGAGCGCGCGAGCCGGTGCGCCGCCGGGTCGGGGCCCGGCGGGTAGGACGCCAGCGCGTCGCGCAGGTCGTCGAGCACGAGGTCGACGTCCGCGCGACCCGGCACGGCCTGGTCGACCGCCCACGTCCGGTACCGCTGTTGCACGCCCGCGGTCTCGCCGGCCTCCCGCAGCTTGTCGGCGGCCACCGCCCGGACCGTGGCGAGCAGCCGCCACCGGCCGTGCTCGTGCACGACGAGGCTCTTGTCCACGAGCCGGCCGAGTACGTCGGCGGCCACCGGGGCCTCGACGCCGCCGACTGCCGCCGCGGCGACCAGGTCGAACCCACCCGTGAAGGCGGCGAGCCTGCGGAACAGGGCGCGCTCCTCGTCGTCGAGCAGGTCGTGGCTCCAGCCGATCACGGCGCGCAGCGACCGGTGCCGCACCTCCCGTCCGCGGCCGCCCGCGAGGAGCCGCAGGTAGTCGCCGAGGCCGGTGAGCAGGCCGGGGGCACCCAGCGCCGCGCTGCGGGCCGCCGCGAGCTCGATGGCGAGCGGGAGCCCGTCGAGGCGGGCGCACAGGTCCGTGACGGCGCCGGGGTCGATCGGCTCGGCGGCGCGATCGGCGAAGAGCCGCTCGGCGTCCGACCCCAGCGGCAGCGGACCGACGGCCACCACCCGCTCCCCCGGCACCGAGATCCGCTCACGGCTGGTGGCGAGCACCGTGACCGTGGGGCACGCGGTGAGCAGCCGGTCGACGAACCCGGCCACGGCGTCGAGGACGTGCTCGCAGTTGTCCAGCACGAGCAGCGAGCGGCCGCGGGCGAGCCTCCCGGCGATCGCGGCCTCGAGGGGCTGCTGGGGCCCCTCGGCCACCCCGAGCGCCGCCGCCACGGCCTGCGGCACCGAGTCGTCGCGGGCAGGCACCAGGTCGACGAACGCACCGCCGAACGGGAAGGTCGCGGCCCCGGCCACCACGACCGCGAGCCTCGTCTTGCCCACGCCACCCGGCCCGCACAACGTCACGAGCCGGTGCCCGGCCAGCGCGGCGAGCACCGCGGCCCGCTCGGCGGCCCGCCCGACGAACGACGTCCGCGCGGCCGGCAGCCCCGCCACCCCGCCCGGCGGCGGCGCCGGGCCGGCGTCCGGCCCGACCAGCGCGGCCAGCTCCCGCCGGTCGGCCACCCCGTACTTGCGCAACAACGACGAGACGTGCCCCTCGACCGTGCGCACCGACAGGTGCAGCCGGCCCGCGATCTGCGCGTTGGAGAGGTGCGCGCCCACGGCCGCGAGGACCTCGGCCTCGCGGCCGGACACCTCGACCGGGTGCGCCACCGGCCCATCATCGCGGATCAGGTCCTCGGCGAGCGCGGTAGCTTGGACGGGGTGACGGCCATCGCTCCGCGCCCGGGTCGGGCGCTCCTCCCGCCCGGGCTGCGCGCACCGGCCGCCGCCGTCTCGGTGCTGGCGGTCCTCGTCTTCGGCTTCTTCGCCGCGCGATATGCCGACGACTCATCGGCCGGTCGCCTCGACCGGCACGTCGAACGGCTCGTCGACGACGGACCGTCGCTTCCCGGCGCCGTGGTCTTCCTCGGCAACCCGATCACGGTCGCCGTGCTCGCGGTGCTGCTCGCCGTCCTCGCGTTCGCACTCGGCCACCGCAGGCTGGCCGTGCTGGCGATCGTCGGCCCGGGGCTCACCGGCGTCGCCACCACCGCGCTCAAGCCGCTCGTCGGGCGCACGATCGACGGCGGGCTCGCGTTCCCGAGCGGTCACACCGGCGGGGCCACCGCGCTCGGGGTGGTCGCCGCGCTGCTGCTGATCGCCGTGCTGCGCACGGCCACCGGCATCAGCGCCCTCCTCATCGCGGCGGGTGCGCTGGTGTCCGGCGGCGTGATGGCGCTCGCGCTCGTCTCCGACCGCATCCACTACCCCACCGACACGGTCGGGGGATTCTGCGTGGCCGTCGCGGTGGTGCTGACCAGCGCGCTGGTGATCGAGCGATGGCCCTCGATGGGGAGGCGGATCGCCCGCGGTCCATCATGACCGGGACGACCACGACGACGAAGGTGCCCGCATGACGCTCCCCGACGCGCCCCTGCCGAAGTCGGCGGCGCTCAACGCCCGCCTGCACGCCGCGGTGCCCGGCGGCGCCCACACCTACGCCAAGGGCGACGACCAATACCCCGAAAACCTCGCACCCATCATCACCCACGGCCACGGCGCCCACGTCTGGGACGCCGACGGCAACGAATACATCGAATACGGCTCCGGCCTACGCGCCGTCACCCTCGGCCACGCCCACCCACGGGTGGTCAATGCCGTGCGGCGCGAACTCGACAAAGGCAGCAACTTCGTCCGCCCGTCGATCATCGAGGTCGAGGCCGCCGAACGCTTCCTCGACACGGTGCCCACCGCCGAGATGGTCAAGTTCACGAAGAACGGCTCCGACGCAACGACCGCCGCCGTCCGCCTCGCCCGCGCGGCCACCGGCCGCACCCCCATCGCCCTCTGCCGCGACCACCCCTTCTTCTCCACCGACGACTGGTTCATCGGCGGCACACCCATGTCCGCCGGCATTCCGCAGCAGGACGTCGTGTCGTTCCCCTACGGCGACCTGGCGGCCCTCGAAACCGTGCTCGACCAGCACGAGCCCGCGTGCGTGATCCTCGAGCCCGCCACGCAGACCGAACCCCCGCAGGGCTACCTCCAAGGCGTCCGCGAGCTCGCCACCCGCCACGGCGCCGTCCTCGTCTTCGACGAGATGATCACCGGGTTCCGCTGGAGCGAACACGGCGCCCAAGGCCTCTACGGCATCACCCCCGACCTCTCCACCTTCGGCAAAGCCATGGGCAACGGCTTCGCCGTCTCCGCCCTCGCCGGCAAACGCGACATCATGGAACGCGGCGGCCTACACACCCACCACGAACGCGTCTTCCTCCTCTCCACCACCCACGGCGCCGAAACCCACTCCCTCGCCGCCGCCATCGCCGTCATCGACACCTACACCGAAGAAGGCACCACCGACCGGCTCCACGCACTCGGCGACCGCCTCGCCGCCGGCATCCGCGACGTCACCACCACCATGAACGTCGCCGACCACGTACAGGTCCGCGGCCGCGCCTCCAACCTCGTCTTCGCCACCCTCGACACCGACGGCAAACCCTCCCAGCCCTACCGCACCCTCTTCCTGCGCCAGCTGCTCGGCGGCGGAATCATCGGACCGTCCTTCGTCGTCAGCGCCGCCCTCACCGACGACGACATCGACCGCACCATCGAGGTCGTCGCCGACGCCTGTGGGGTGTACCGCAAGGCGCTCGACGCGGGCGATCCCACGCCGTGGATGGGTGGCCGCCCGGTCAAGCCCGTCTTTCGGCGCTACGCCTGATCGAGCCAAACTCGGAGACCCGCACGCAATGCCAGACGTGTCGACGGAATGTGTGCCGAGGCCCGAGGTTGTGCGCGATTCAGTTTACACGTCACATCATGCACCGCGCGACGCGAGTCACGCGCACTGCGGTTCGTCGTGCCATTCGCCAGGCCGGCACGGCGATTCGCTCGACTGGCAGGGTCGCTCCCTTGCCGCCGGTACGGAGCAGATCGTTGATCCTGTCGCCGGTGACGGCCGGCCGGACGCGTAGGCGCGGGAGGCCGAACACGTCGTCCTGCGGGCGCGCCGTGCGAGGCACGAGCGTGCAGGCATTCGAGTAACCGCCGGTCACGACAGCTCGCCGTACACGCGCACTGGTGAGACCCGCCGGGTAGCAGAACGAAGTTATAGGCTTCCCCAACCTGTCCTCGAGCTCCCGCTTGCTTTCGCGCACCTCCGCGAGCAGTGCATCATCTGAGCACGTGTCGAGGTGCCGCCCACTCATTGCCTGGCTACCGATCTCGACACCGGCCGCACTGATCTGATCGATCTGCTCCCAGCTCAGCTTCGACAGGCCTCGGTCCCACCTCGACACGCGGACACCCACAGCGGCTGTCGGGACGTACAGAGTGGCGCCGGCCTTAAACTGCCCGAGCAGATCGAATGCGTTAAGAAAATCGAGTAGTGCGTCGTCGAAGGTCAGTGCGACAACCCGGCGGGAGCTGTCATCAGAAAGAATTCGCAATGCGTCCGTGATTCCGACCGCGTCGTATCCGGATGCCCGAACGAACGCCAACTGCTCCTCCAGTCGAGCAATCGGAACCGATCGCGGTGCAGCAGTCTCGGGCCTGTTATGCGGAACGGAGTGGTATCTCAAGATCGGTAGCCGCCATTGTGCGGCCACCGACTTCCCGGAATCAATAGGGCCGGCCGCAGACAGCCGCCGAGGAACGGGAACTCGATCTACTCGTCCATACCTCCCAGCGTTCCAGTGGATCGACGGATCCACCGGACCTACTGAATGCCCCTGTCCCATGTGCCTCTCCTAGCATTGAGACCGGATGCGCGACGGACCAGCCACAGAGTGTGACACGCGCTCCCGTGGATCTCGGGTGATAATCCGCTGAGCGGGACGGCGTGCAGTCCCCGAGCCCGCAAAGCCGACTCCAGGCCGAACTGAACATCGGAGACGCGCTGATGATGAGCACCGTGCGCGCTGGCCGGCATAGGCTGGAACCAGCCAAGGGAGCGGATGAGTGTGGGGCGCGCGCGGTGGATCGTGGACGTGGTGGTCGGTGCTGCACGTCGCTTCCCCCAAAGAGAGGCTTCACGGTCGGCCAGGGGCTCGTCCTTGATCGTGGGCGACGCGCAAGCGCGCGGCCAAGCTCAAACTCCAGGCACGGGTTGCCTCAGCTCTGCGGCCTTGGAACTGCGCTGCCGGGGGTTCGGGACGGCGAACCCGGCCACGGTCGTGGCCGTGCCGAAGAGGAGGACGGCCAACCGTGCGGCGGCGTGGTAGTCACGGCGGCGCAGGACACCTCGGGCCTCTCGGGCGAGCGCGGCTGGCACGTCTCGGTTCATGAACTGCATCTCGGAATCGAGAACGGTCTTGCCGTGGCCAAGCATGGCGAGTAGCTGGCGCTTTCCTACGCCTTCTTGCCAGCATCGTCGGAGGAAGTAGGTGAGGGTGGCTCGATCTGCCGGTACATCGTGTTCGACACGGGCCCTCGGCGCAAGCGCCCACCGACCATTAGGGATCGCGGCGGTCATTCTGAGACAAAGATCTGTATCCTCCGGCCGGGCAACGGAGCCAACTTTACCAAAAGTAGAACGAAAGCCTCCTACCGAACGAAATGCGTCGCTGCGGACCATCATGTTCAGCGACCACACATTGCGCACATATCGGATCTCGAGATCTCCATCCATCAGATTGGTCAGACCGAAGACCCATCCGAACTCGGGTGGAAACCAATGGGGTTGCCGAGCGGACCATGCGGGTTTGACCACTCCGCCAGCACCAACCACGGAGGCGTCCGCAAAGGTCGAGCTCAATGTTTCTAGCCATTTCAGGTCAGCCACGGCGTCATCATCGAGGAAAGCAATGAGCGGGCCGACCGCGGCGTTCGCACCGGTATTTCGAGCCCCCGAAACACCCCGATCCGACTCGTTGGCCAGGACACTTACTGACGCCGTGGAGGTGTCTGGCCAGTACCGGGCGCAATGGGTGCGAAGTCTCTCGAGGAGAGCGTTGTTGTGGTCGACGACGAGTACGGCCGAACACGGCCGAGTCTGTGACCTGACGGACTCAACGGCCGCGAGTATTGCTGACCAGCGCCTTTCAGTGTGGCACGGGATGACGACTGGTATGCTGCTTGGCCCTATTTCATTCATGTTCCCTCACGTCACATCGTCCCGCGCGCGTGATATCCCCATCCGCGCGCGTTCTTCCGGGCCTGATCGGTCGCGCCCTCCGGCTCCGGCCCGCGAGGCGCGGAGCCGACCCGGTTGAGAGGGTCGGTCCCGTCCGGTTACCGGCCGACTCGAGATCACCGACCGCGACCCCCGGCGCACTCACGGTTGCGGCAACCGCTGGCCGTGTCCCCGGTGCCGTTCGCTTCGTCGGTCTACTCTCGGCGGCGCGCAGAGACAATCATCTATTTTGACGATATTGTGATGTTGTTCATCGTATCATCTCGCGTCTACTCAAAATTCACGATGGACGCGGGCGGCGGTCTCGTGACTAGCATGGTCCCGCGGCAGTTGGCGGCGCGGAGCACCTGACGCTTGGCCATGAAATCGGGCGGGCAGTGGACATCCGTGTGGTGTCTGGTGTCCGTCCGCCGCTTGGACCCCGGGAGTGCGTCCTGTCCCGGGTCTGTGTCAACCGTGGTCCGATCGCCGCGCCGCGCCAACCAGCTCGCCATCCAGATCGCCCTCGCCATCGAGATCGTCTTTATGGACATTGTTTCGGTGTCAGGGAACAGTAGTGCCGTACCAGAGGAGCGGTCATGACCATCAAACCGGATGCGTCATCGACGGGAAATGCTTCAACGCCGCTGTCTCGCGATGCTCTGCCGGTTGAGCCTGCCGGCGCCGGCGGCCGAAACGACAGGTGGCCCGACACGAACGCAAGACATTTCGATGCGCAGTCACATTTCGATGTACGGTCACATTTGGGTACACAGTATGGTGACCGCTCCGAGACGGTGGCGTTGGTCATTCCGGCCAAGAATGAGGCTGCCAATATATCGTGGGTTCTCGATCAGGTTCCCACACGCGTCAACGAAATAATCCTCGTGGACGGGAACTCGACAGACGCGACGTTGGTGACTGCTCAGTACTGTAGGCCGGACATTCGCATTGTCACTCAAACGGGTTCCGGGAAGGGCGACGCGTTACGCTCGGGCTTCGAGGCCACTGCCGCAGACATTATCGTGATGATTGACGCGGACTGCAGTATGTCTCCCCAGGAGATACCACATTTTCTGCACTTTCTTGCGAACGGCTACGATTTTGTCAAGGGCTCGCGCTTCATAGCCGGCGGAGGATCCCGCGACATTACTCGGCTTAGGCGTCTCGGGAACCGCACCTTGGTGTCGCTGGTAAATGCACTCTATGATGTGCAACTCACCGATCTCTGCTACGGCTTCTGCGCGTTTCATCGCAGGTATCTTCCGTTCCTGGATCTGACCTCGTCCGGGTTCGAAGTCGAGACGCAACTGATCTTGTCGGCGCTGACTCGCGGGTTGCGTGTTGCGGAGGTTCCCAGCATGGAAATGCCTCGGCGCCATGGGCGCTCAAACCTGCGCACCTTCCCGGATGGGACGCGGGTGCTTCGAGCGATTTTGCGTGGACACCGTCGCGGGATCAGCGGTCACGCGGTACAGGCGCTGCGCGCGCTCGTACACGGTACGGCCCGGGTCAAATCGCAACCAGGGCCTTCCGTCAGATCGGCCTGACGTCGATCGCCGGCTAGGGCCAACCTCCGGCGCCCTCCGGCCGGGGCGGCGCCCACTCCGCAGACCGGGATCGGCGACGATCCCACGTCCGTGAGCGGCAAATGGGTGGATCGAGCATGCGTGACGAATCCTCACCCGGCAACCATCGGGACCGCCATACCGACGCGCCCGGCGAGCCTATTGCCGGGGGGCCGTTCAAGCGGCCAGCATCCGAGGACGCGTTCTCGCTCGAATCCGCCGACCTCGATGGACAGGGTCACCTGATCGCCAAGGCGGTCGCCGCCGCCCTCGACGATCTCGAGGAGGAGCGTTACACCGTCGAAACGGCGTTACGTGTGGTCGGGTTCGTGATCTGGGTGGCCGCTCGGCGGTACTACCAGAGGGGAAATCGACGAGGTCGGGAAGTAGCCACCGAGGAGACACGGCCGCAACGTCTCCGGTGGTCGCCGAAGCACGCGAGATGAAAGGCATGTTACGTGTTGACAGATGACCGCCGCTCCGGGAACCCATTCGCGGAAGGCGCCGTGAGGACAGTGGCGTCACCGGTCGAGGGCATCACCGAACTCGAGCTCACTGAACCAATGCCCGACTTGGTGTCGGATCGTCCGGAGGGCGAGGCTCAGCGGACGCGGCTGCTGCTGCGCCTGCACACGCACCCGGTTGGCGAGTTGACGCTGGCGCTGGGACCAGGCGGGATCGCGGCCGATGACCTGGCGGCGACCATTTGGCGGGTTGCCGCCGGGGCGGTGCGGGAGCATCTGCGTGCCGACGGCCTGCCGACGCCCGGGAGGCTGGATCCCGGGGGCCTGGATACCGGAGGAGAACCGGCGTGCACGAGGCGGCGCAGGGCATTGCGCACAGCCGCACCCCCGATGAGCGTGCTCCTCGCGACCCGCGATCGAACCGCGAGCCTGCTGCGCTGCCTGGACTCGGTGGCGCGACTCGACTATCCCCAGTTTGACGTCGTCATCGTCGACAGCGCCCCCAGCACGGATGACACAGCGCTGGCCATCGAATCGCTGCGCTCGCTGCCGGGGATGCCGCCGATCCACTACACCCGCGCCGAGCTACCCGGCCTCGGGTTCGCCCACAACCGCGGCCTGGACCTGGTGACCGGAAGCTGGGTCGCCATCACCGACGACGACGTCACCGTCGACCCACACTGGTTGACCGGCATACTCGAAGGGTTTTCGACGGCGCGTGCGGTTGCGTGCGTCACCGGCCCGATCATGGCGGCCGAATTGCAGACGCCCGCGCAGCAACTGCTCGAGCAGTACGGCGGCTACAACCGCGGGTTCATCCCCCGCTGCTACAACATGGCGGAGCGACGGCCGCCGGACCCGCTGTTCCCCTTCGCCGTGGGGCGTCTGGGGTCCGGCGCGAACATGGCTTATCGGACCGCGTTCCTGCGCGAGATCGGCGGGTTCGACCCGGCAACTGGTGTGGGCACGCCCGCCCGATCCGGCGATGACTTCACCGGATTCCTCCAAGTGCTCCTGTCCGGGCACACGCTGGCCTACCAGCCCGCCGCGCTGCTGTGGCACTGGCATCCCCGGGAGTTCGATCACCTTCGTCGCATGGCACACGGCTACGGAGTGGGCCTGGGTGCCTACCTGACCAGCACGGTGGCCCACCGTCCGAGTTTGCTCCCCGTGATGCTGCGCTCGCTTGTGCCCGGGGCCCGCCACCTGCTGTCCCGCAAGTCGGCCAAGAACGTCGCCAAGCAGGCGGATTTCCCCCGTTCCGTCGAGCTCGCCGAAGTCCTGGGTCTCCTCCGAGGACCGTTTGCGTACGCACACAGCTGGCACCGGTACCGGGGCTCGCGCGGGTGGGCGGCGCTCGAACCCACCGCGCCCGAACCCACCGGGGCCGACTCCGATTCGGGCGCGACGCCAGATGCGACCCCGACGGGGGCGCGATGACCCCGAGGATCCCGCTCGAGTGCGCCCCGGATACCCATCGCGCCGCCCCCACGGGTGCCAGCGCGGCCTTCGCTCCGGTGGACCTGCTGAACGACTTCGACTTCCTCAGCACCCGGCTGCCGGTGGAGATCCAGCAGCGACGCTGGCTGGACGCATTCCTGCTGGCCGTCGGAACCCAGCAGATCATTGACGATTTCGTTCGGCGCGGCGGCGCGACCATGCGAATGGGCGCGCGGTATCTCCAGGCCAGTGACTGGCTGGCCGCCCAGATGCTCGGCGCCGCCGGGCATTCGGCGGCATCGATGGTGGACCAGGCCCGCGCCTGCACGCCGAGCGCCTACCGATTGACGTGCCACCAATGGGCCCTGCAACGACTGGTCGAGGCGCTCGCGCCGCTGGCCCTGGACCCCGGCGCAGATCTCGTACCCGGTGCGGCCCGGGTGATTGACCACACCGCGTCCCTGGCCCAGCCGCTGGAGCGGCATCCGGCGGCACTACGGCGCCAGATACTGCGACTGCCCGCGTGCTTTCGCAGCTTCGACCAGCACCCGCAGGACGTGGCGGCCCTGGCGGCGGGCTTCGCCGAGCGCTGGCCGGATCGGACCCGCCGCCTACTGGTGGTCGGGGTCCGAACCTCGGGTAGCTACCTCGCGCCGCTGTGCGCGGCGGCCCTGCGCGCCGGCGGTTACCGCGATGTCGACACACTGGCGGTGCGTCCGGGCGAGCCGTTGCTCGGTGACGAGACCAGGCGCCTGCGCGCGGCGATCCGGGCCGGCGGCATGGCCCTGGTTCTTGATGACCCGCCGGTGACCGGGCGCTCGGTCGCCCAGGTCGCACAGCGGTTGCAGCGGGCCGGGTTCGCGGGATCGTCGATTGTGGTGTTGCTCGCCCGGTGCGAGACCACGCCCGAGCCGCTGGCCCCGGTACGCGGGTGGCCCCAGTTGACACTTCCTGGACCCGAGTGGCGAATCGTGCGTGCGCTGCGCGCAGACAGCGTGGCCACCGCCGTGCGCAACGTGCTCCCGGCCGTCGTCGACCTGTTCCGCTTGACCCCCAACCCGCGAGGCGGCGAATGCGCGCACCTCGTCCGCGGTCACCATCGCGCGTACTACACCGCCGCGCTGTACGACCACGCCGACGGCCACGTCGTGACCCGCGCAGTCGTGGCCGAAGGGACCGGACTGGGCTATTTCGGTCGGCACGCCCTGGCGGTGGGGCACGCGCTGCGTGGCTGGGTACCGGAGGTCTACGGCTTCGCGGACGGGGTGCTGCTGAGAGCCGACCCGGCGCCACCGGATGGGTCAGGCCCCGATCGCGTCGTGGCCGGTCGGCCGGAGCCGGAGCCCGAGCGGGTCGCTGACTATGTCCTGGCCCGCCGCCGGGCTCTGCCCTGCGCGAGCGACCGCAGCGTCCAGATGGCCGGCCAATGCCCGACCTGGGAGCTCGCGGCCGGATACCTCAGCGCCGCCCTGGGCCGACTCGGGTTGCCGTTGCGCATCCCCCTGCTCGATCCGCTCCTGCGTCGTCTGCTGACCGTCGCCGATCCGATGATCATCGACGGTCGGATGTACCCCGAGCACTGGCATCGCGTGCACCGCGACGCCAGCGCCGGCCGGGGCGGGGCGCTGGTCAAGGAGAACTGCGCCGAAGGCGCGTTCAGCAACCGCGAGAACTTCTGCTACGACCCGGTCTTCGACCTTGCTGGGGCATCGGCACACGCTCGATGCCCCCAGTTCACCGCGCGTTTGAAGCGCCATTACCAGGCCCGGTGCGGACAGCCCATTCCGGAGGAGCGCTGGCTCATCTACCACCTGGTGCACCTGGCGGACGCTGCCGAGCGCGGCCGCCTTCCCCTCGCGGTGGCGCGGCGAAACGCGGCGGCCGCCGCGCAGCGGTACTTCGCCTCGACCTACCTGGCCGACGCGACAACCCGGCTCGACGGTCCCTACTGCGCGCTGGACATCGACGGCGTGTTGGAGATCAGCCTGCTCGGATTCGCGATGACCACGGCCGCCGGTGCGCTGGCGTTGCGAGCCCTGCTCACGCACGGATATCAGCCCCTGTTGGCCACCGGACGCAACCTCGACGACGTGCGGGACCGATGCGCGAGCTACGGGCTCGCGGGCGGGGTGGCCGAGTACGGCGCGGCCGTCTACCAGCACGGAACCGGCGTGGTCCGCGAGCTGGTGACCGGGCCGGAGAGGGCGGACATGGTCGCATTGCGAACCGCGCTGGCCCGCATACCCGGCGTGCAGGTCGACCCCGGACATCGGCTCACCGCGCGTGCCTATTGCGGCCCGGATGAGGCCCGTCGCGGGCTGGATCCGACGACGGCCGAGGCCGCGCTCGCCGAGGCCGGGGTCGCCGACCGGGTTCGGCTGGTCCCCGGCGAGGGCCAGACCGACTTCGTGCCCTTGCGGATCGACAAGGCAGTTGGGCTGCGCGCGCTGATGGAGCAACTCGACGTCCCGGACGGGCGTCGGCCCCTTGTCCTCGCCGTCGGCGACGGGCCGGCCGACGCGACGCTGCTGGAGATGGCTGAGATGGGATTCGCCCCCGGCAACGCCCACCCCGAGCTCCGCCGGCGCGGTGTGACCACGACCCGAGCGCACTGCCAAGCCGGCCTGGCCCAGGCCGTCGAGGCGCTTGTCGGGCATGCCGCCGGCAGCTGCCGGACCTGCCGGCCACCGACTCTGTCCCCGGACGCGGTGCGGTTGCTGACCGTGCTCTCGGTTCTGGAGGCAGGCCGGCCTGGCGCGCCCGCCCGGCTCGCCCGGCTGGCCCGTCAGGCCGCGGCTGCGAGGTGGCGCTCGTGACCCGAGGACGTGGCGCGCAGGCTCCGGCCCCACTTCCGGAGCTGCTTCACCTGGCGCGACGATGCGATCACCCTGGAGAACCATTCGCTCGCACGGGCGATTTCCGACGCGAGATGGGCGTAGTTGCGGCGGCAGGTGGCGTACAAGGCCGAGTGGCACGGCCGGGACGTGATCGCGATCGGCCGCTTCTACCCCGGCAGCAAGACGTGCTCGGCAGGCGGGGCGATCATGACACAGTTGCCGCCGCACGTGCGGGAACCGGTGTGCCGGTGCGCCGCGGTCCACGACCGGGACGTGAACGCGGCGCAGGTCGTCCTGGCGGCCGGGCTGGCAGTGGCTGCCTGTGGAGACGGAGTCAGACCGCCTCACTCCTAGGGCGAGGAGGCATCCGTTGACGAAACAGGAATCCCCCGCGTTCACACGGGGGAGCATCAAACTCGCCGGCGAGGTATGTCGGGGAACCGGACAGATCCGGCGCTACGTGACCGGGACGATCAGCAATCCGCTGCTGCGTAACGGCCATCTGCTCACGCTCAGCTCCGGGGTCACCGGACTGATCGGACTGCTCTACTGGGCGGTCACCGCGCGCAGCTACGACCCCGACTCGGTCGGGCGCAACTCCGCCGCGCTCTCGATGATGATGTTGCTCGCCGCGATCGCCCAGCTCGACGTGTCCACCGCGATGGTCCGGTTCGTGCCGAGCGCCGGAGCCCACACCCGGCGGCTCGTCGCGGTCGGCTACTTGACCTGCGGGTCGCTCGCCGTCCTGGTCAGCCTGTCGTTCGTGGCCCTCGCGCCGCGTGTGTCGCCCGGCGTGACCTACTTCGACCATCCGCTGGCCCCCGCCTCGTTCATGGTCGCCACCGTCGCGTACACGCTGTTCGTCGTGCAGGACGGGGTGCTCACCGGGCTCCGGCGGGCCGCGTGGGTTCCGGTGGAGAATGTCCTGTTCGGCGTGGCCAAGGTTGGGCTCGTGCTCGCGTTTGCCACCGCGCTACCCGAGCACGGGATCTTCGTGTCGTGGCTGCTCCCGCTCATCGCCACCGTCGTGCTCGTCACTGTCCTCCTCTTCGGATGGGCCATCCCTCGCCACCAGCGGACCGCCCCCGGCGCCAACACCCTGCCCCGGGCCTCCGACATCGCCCGTTTCGTGATGACCGGCTACGTCGGGGCGGTTTGCTCGATCGCGTCGATGACGTTGATGCCCATCCTGGTCATCACGTTCCTGGGTGCCGCGGCGAACGCCGGTTTCGCCATCGCGTGGGTCATGGCCTACTCGCTGCACCTCCTGAACATCAACATGGGTGCCTCCTTCGTGGTGGAGACGGCCTCCGACCAGGCCGTCCTGCACCGCAACTGCCTGCAGATGCTGAGCCACGTGGGTCGGCTGCTGGTACCAGCGGTGCTGCTCGTCGTGGTGCTCGCCCCCTACGTGCTGGGGGTCATCGGACCGGCCTACAGCGAGGCCACCGGGACGCTGCGGCTGCTCAGCCTCGGCGCGTTGCCGCACCTGCTGGTCGTCGTCGCGGTGAACTCGGCTCGGGTGCAACGCCGGATGGGGCTGGTGGTCCTGATCCAGGCCGCCGAGTGTGTCCTGGTGCTGGGCTTGGGCGCGCTACTGCTACCGGTCATGGGCCTGAGCGGGGCGGGTCTGGGCTGGCTGCTGACCCACTGCCTGATCGCCGGTTTCCTGCTGCTGCGTCGCGACCTGTGGCTGACTGTCGATGGCGCGGCCGGGTCGCGCGGCGAACCCACCGGGGCCGCGCTGCCCCGGATCGCTCTCCCGCTGGTGATCTGGACACTCCGCGCCGCCGGCGCACTCGGCCAGCGGGAGCGGCTGGGGCGGATCATCACCTGCGTACGCGCACGGCGTGGCCGACCGGGACCCGATCCGCACGCGCTGCTACCCAGCCTGCTACCCCAGCTGCCGAGCATCCCCGGCACGCCGCCCCCGACCACCTGGACCCACCTGATCCCGGTCGGCACGGTGACCGACCTGTGCGTGGCGCGGCTCGGCCCGCCCGGACAGCGACCCGTCGCGGTGCTCAAGCTCGCTCGCACCGGCCGAGCGACCCGTGAGCTGCATGCGCAACGCCTCGTACTCAGCGCTCTCTCGTCGCGGGTGGCACTGGCCGGATGGCGTGCGCTGCTGCCCCGGGTGCTGCTGCACCGCAACGACGAGGTCAGCACTGTGACGGTCGAGACCATGCTGGAGGGATCCGAGCTGGCCCGATGCCTCACCGCGCCTGACCGCGGCGACGCGGCACTGACCGAGGCGCTGCGCTCGGTCCACCAGTTCCACCGGCTGACCGGCCGCCTCGACTTGGTGAACTCCGATCACCTGCGGAACTGGGTCGACGCGCCGCTCGGCCAACTACGCGAATCGTGTCAGGTCCTGACGCCCGCGCTGCTGCCCGCCATCGAGCGGTTGGGATCCCGGTTGCGCGACGGCTTGGCCGGTCACCGCACGCTGGTCAGCTGGACCCACGGCGACTTCACCCCCGGCAATGTGCTGATCAGCGACCACAACGGCCGGGTCAGCGGCATCGTGGACTGGGGGGGTGCCCGTCCCGGCCAGCCCTCCCTGCTCGACTCCTACATGTTGCTGGTGTGCGCGGTCGGCCAGCGCGAGGGCCGCGAGATGGGTGCGACGGTGACTCGGCTGCTGCGCGCCGGGGGGCTACCCGAGCGTGAGCGCGCCGTGCTGGCCGGGGCGCGCCGGCGGACTCGCGGCGAGTCCGAGGTGGACGATCTCCGGGTCGATGTCGACGAGCGGACGCTGATCCTGCTCGCCTGGCTGCACCATGCAGTCGAGTTGCGGCGCAAGTGCGACCGGTATCGGGAGAACCCGGTCTGGTGGGCATTGAACGCTGAACCGGTACTCCACGCGGTCGCCGACGTACCGGCGAAGGTGGGATCGACGTGATGCCCGACGAGACACGAGCCGAAGTGCACGACATTCCGGCCGGGCTGGTACCGGACCACATGGCCGGCACCGACGGGGCCGGCCCGGCGCCCGGCACCCGGCGCACCGCCCGCGCGCGCGCCGTCTCCGCGTACCACGCCCTCTACCGCACCGCCGGCGGTGCCGCGCGGACCGGCGGTTGGCCGACCCTGGCCACGCTCGCGCGGAGTCTGGCCCTGCCCTCGGCCGTCGTGCTGTGGCTGGTCTCGCTCCTGCGGATCGACCCACACGGTATGGGCGATCTGGGTCTGGTCCCGCTGTTACCGGACACGTTCTGGCTCGCACTGGCGTTGGTCCTGGTCAGTTTCTGTATCCAGGTGTACCGCCGCCCACCTTCGGTGCCGATGTTGGTGTGTCACGTTGTCACCTTGATTGCCCTGCTGCATGCCACGCCGAGCCTTCTGTACCCGACACTGCGCTACTCGTGGGCCTGGAAGCACGTCGGTGTGGTGGACTTCTTCATGCGCAACGCCGGGGTGAACCGCGCGCTGAGAGAGCTTGGCGCCTATCAGTCCTGGCCGGGGTTCTTTTCGACCAACGCGATGTTGACCAAGGCGAGCGGGCTGACGACGTCTGCCGGCTACGCGGTGTGGGCACCGCCATTCTTCAACGTATTACTCATCGGGCCCCTATTCTTGATCTTCCGGACCTTCACCACGGATCAGCGGTTGATCTGGTCCGCGATCGCACTGTTCTTTCTCGGATCCTGGGTCGGTCAGGACTATTTATCCCCCCAGGCTTGCACCTTTTTTCTCTTTCTGTGCGTCTTGGCGCTGTGCCTGCGTTACCTCGGCCCCCGCTCCGTGGGGGCGCCAAATGTCCCGTCGCCGCTGACGGGAGGCGGTTGGCGCAGCACCAGGTTGTGGATCACGGTCGCCACCGTCGTGATGATGGCGGCGATCGTGCCCACCCACCAGCTGACTCCACTGATGCTGATTGGTGGGCTCGTGACCCTGGTGGTGTTCGGCCGGCAGCGCCTGGTCGTACCCACCCTCTTCATGATCGGGATGACCGTGGCGTGGGACCTGTCGTTCGCCTGGCCGTGGCTGTCGCAGAACCTCGGCGGGATCGAATCGACGTTCGGAGCGTTCGGCGCCAACGCGAACTCCGGCTTCATCAATCTGGCCGCCGCGAGCCAGGGGCAGGTCCTGGTTGCCCAGGTCGACCGTGCGCACAGCGCGGCCGTGTGGGTGTTGGCCTTGCTCGGCTTTGCCCGTCACTTCCGCAGTCGCCGCGAACTTGCCCTGCCGCTGTTGGCGTTGACGCCGATCGCCATGATCTTCGCCAATGACTACGACGGCGAAATGATCTTCCGGATCTACATGTTCGGGTTACCGTTCGCCATCTTCTACGTCGGCGCGGCCTTCTTCCCGCGCCAGACAGCCGGGCGGTCTTGGTGGACGCGTTTGACACTGCCCGCCGTCGCTTTGCTCCTGGTGCCCGGCTTCGCATTCTCGTACTACGGCAAGGAGGAGGCCAACTACTTCAGCGACGCGGAGCTGCAGGCGGCGCAGTTCGTCTACGGAGTTGCACCCCGAGGGTCGCTGGTCGCCTCCGCCACCAGTGACTTCCCTTGGGGCTTCACCAACTATGAGGTTTACGATTACGAGCGGTTCGCATTGGAGGACAGAAACTATCGGCAAGAGGTCCTCACTGATCCCGTCGGCACGTTTACCGACATGATGAGCCTGGATAAGCACCATCACTCCTATCTCATTCTCACCCGAGCCCAACGCTTCGACGTCGAAATGACCGGCATGATGCCTCAGAACAGCCTTTCTCGGATCGAGCAGAGCCTCGAGCGCTCGCCGAACTTCGTCGTGCTCTACCGCAATGCGGACGCTGTGGTGCTCACGCTCGTGCGCCCTATTCCGGAGCGGACCCCATGAACACCGAGCCGGGACGGATGTCGCCGCAGCGGGGCCGGCTTCTGCTGAACGCGGTCTGGTCGCCGCTTCGCCGGGCCCCTCGGTGGCGTTGGGCACTGGCCATCTCGGGTTGGACCACCCTGTTGGCGGTGCTGCTCGCGCCCTCGGCCTCTCCACCGCGCGTGGTGCTGGTGTTCGGCTTCGTGCTGGTCTGCCCAGGCCTGGCCGTGTGCCTGCTGCTGCCGATGCGCGAGGCCGTCGAGCGTTGGGTGTACGGCGTCGCGCTGAGCATCGCGCTGGCCATCCTGCTCAACACCGCGTTGACGCTTCTCGCCAACGGCTCCGTCGCCCTGCGCCTGGTCGTGCTCGCCACGATCACCACGGTTGCGGTCCTCATCGCCACGGTCCGCGACGGCGGCGAACGTCAGCGGCTGACCCTCGCACGCGCCCAGGAGGTGGAAGCTCGATGACCATCCCGACGAGCAGCCCGAGGACTATCCCGATTCTGCTATATCACTCGGTGTCCGCGGCGCCCGCGGACTGGATCGCACCCCTCGCGGTCACGCCCACGACGTTCGCCCACCACCTCGATGTGATCGTGTCCCGAGGCCACACCGGGCTGACCGTCTCACATCTCCGCGACGCCCTGCGGGGCCGGACGCCCTGGCCGGAACGGCCCGTGGTGGTCACCTTTGATGACGGCTTTGCGGACTTCGCCGACGCGGCGGAGCAGCTCATCGCCCGCAGGCTGCCCAGCACCCTGTATGTGACGACGGGGGCCTTGCGGGGGCGTGGTTCCCCCGCGCCGGAGCTGCGGCTGCCGCCGGCGCACATGCTGAGCTGGTCACAGCTGGCCGAGCTGACGCAGCGGGGCGTCGAGATCGGGGCGCACACCCACACCCATCCTCAGCTCGACGTCTTGCCGGCGGGGCTCGCGGCCCAGGAGATCCGGCGCGGCAAGGACCTGCTGGAGGACGAGCTGGGCCGCGAGGTACCCAGCTTCGCTTATCCCTACGGATTCCACCGCGACAGCGTGCGACGATCGGTGCGCATGGCGGGCTACACATCGGCCTGCGCGGTGAAGAATGCGCTGAGCTCACCCCCCGACGATCAGTTCGCCCTGGCCCGGCTCACCATCCGGGCAGACACCGACACGGCCCGGTTGCAGGCCTGGCTCGCGGGCCGGCAGGCGCGGATCGCGCCCTATCCCGAGAAGATGACCACCCGAGCCTGGCGGCTGTACCGCAGGACAGGTGGCTGGCGCGGCAAGCGGCTTCCGAACGCAACGAACGCCACTCGCTCATGAACGGACTGGAGGCCCCCATGCGTCTCCCCGGCGCGACTTCGGCTCGCCCGCTTCCCCGATCGTCGGCGACCGTGCACACCCCCGTGGCACGCGACATGTGGCACCAACTGCTGGGCGCGGACCGCGACGCCCTCCCCAGCCAAGGCCCGGAGTGGATCGAGTGTCTGTGCGCGGACGCGGGTTACCGCGACGCGAGCCGCGTCTACCAGATGCCCGACGGGCGGCAAGCCATACTGCCGCTGGTCCGCCGAACGGGCGTGCCGAGCGCGCTGGCAGCCCTGCAGTCCATGCCGAAAAGCTGGGGCTTCGGCGGTCTGATCGCACCGCACGGCCTGACCGACGATCTCGCGAGTGCAGTGCTCGATGATCTCTCTGAACCGTTGATGTGCCGCGTACGGCTACGGCCGAATCCCTTACACGCCTCGATCTGGTCGCGGGCCGTGGCCGACCACCGGTGGGTGCGCGCGGCCGCGTGCCAGGCGCACGTGCTCGACCTGGCCGGCGGATTCGACGCGGTCTGGCGCCAGCGTTTCCGTTCCGGGACCCGCACCAAAGTCCGCCGCGCGGAGCGACTCGGCGTGGTGGTGCGCACAGACACCTCGGGCGAGCTGGTGGAGGTGTTCCACGCCCTGCTGGCGCGCTCGTTCGATCGCTGGGCCGAGCAACAACACGAACCACGGTGGTTGGCCCGACGTCGAGGCGGCAGGCGCGACCCGGTCGAGAAGTTCCGTGCTCTGGCCGACAAGCTGGGCCCGCAATGCCGCATTTCGGTGGCGTGGTACCGAGGGCACCCCGCCGCGGCGATCCTCGTGCTGCGCAACGCGCACGTTGCGCACTACACCCGCGGCGCGATGGACAAGGCGCTCGCCGCGCAGTCGTATGCCAACTACCTCCTGCACAAGATCGCCATCGAGGAGGCATGCGACAGTGGCTGCCACGTTTATCAGATGGGGGAGTCGGGAACCTCGCCAGGGCTGTCCCGGTTCAAGGGCCATTTCGGGGCGGAGTGCCACCAGTACGCGGAATACCTGATCGAACGCGTGCCGGTCAGTCGCGCGGACCGTCTGTTTCGGGCCGCCGTGAAACGATCGATCGGGTTTCGTGATGCGTGACACGAGCCGCAGCACTCCGGCCGCCGTGACAGTGATCATGGTCGTGATGCTGGCGTTGGCCGGTTGCGCCGCCGCCCCGCCGAGCCCGTCCTCGTTGCCGCCGCCGGGCGGAACCTACGCGGTGGTCGTCGGCGCGACGTCCGGGGACCTGCGTCTGGTCGACACCCGGTCGCTCACCCAGGTCGGCGCCCCCATCCCGCTCAGGGGATTTCCGTCGGCGGTGACGGTCAGCCCGGACGGACGCAGGGCCTATGTGATCAGCCCAACGTCGAACTCGATGCAGGTCGTCGACCTCCGCACCCGCGCCACAGTCGGTGATCCGATCACCGTGGGACTCTATCCCTCCGCCGTCGCCCTCAGCCCGGGCGGAGATCGGGTGTACGTCGCCGACGGTGAATCCGATGATGTCCGTGTCTTCGACGCCGCCGGCCTGCGCATGATCGGAGAGCCGATCGGAACGGGTGACGCACCGGCGGGTCTCGCGGTCAGCCCGGACGGCGCTCGCCTCTACGTGACCAACCAGTACCAGAACGACGTCCGCGTGATCGACACCGACGCTCTGGCGCCGGTGGGAGACCCGATCGCGGTCGGAGCGGGGCCGGCACCGATCGCGGTGAGCCCGGATGGGAGCCGGATCTACGTCGCGAACCTCAACTCCGACGATATCTCGGTCATCGACACCCGCACGAACCTGGTCGTCGACAAACCGATCAAGGTCGGCCGCTATCCCTGTGCGCTAGCGATCAGCCCGGACGGCGCCCGCCTGTTCGTCGCCGATCAAGTTTCCTCGGACGTGCGCGCGATCGACACCCGAGCACTGCGGGTACTGCCCCCTCCGGCACCGGCCGGAATCGCGCCGTCGGAGATCGTCATGAATCCCCAGGGAATGGAGGCCTACGCCGTGAACATGTACTCCAACGACCTCGCCGTGATCGACACCCAGACCATGGCGGTGCGGCGAACCACGACCGATCTCGGCCGCGGTCCTCGCGGCGTTGCCCTGGTCACCATCCCCTGACCGGCGCGTGTCCGGGCCACGCGGCAATCCGGGTCGAGCTCTGCGCCCGGGTCCGGGTCGTCGCCACACCATAGGTCGACTCCCACCCGCGGGTTGGCCAGCTCGCCCGCTCGACCCGGCAGGATCATCCCGGTCGAGGTGTCCGCGTCCTGCCGGGTGCCGCGCAGCCACCGGCAGGTATCCGCGCATGTTCGTCACGTTGCTCACCTGGCTGGCCGCGCTGCTCGCCACCGCCTGCGCGGCGCCTCTCGCGCCGAGTGGGCCGCCCCCGCCGAGTGGGCCGCCACCCGCACCGGCGGGCTGGACCCTGACCTTCGACGACGAATTCGAGGGCGCCGGCGCAGCGCCCAACCAGATGCGATGGCTGCATGACACGGGGGGCACCGGTTGGGGCGACAAGCAGTTGCAGTACTACACCCGCAGCA
This sequence comes from Pseudonocardia adelaidensis, assembly GCF_039543345.1. Taxonomy (NCBI): domain Bacteria; kingdom Bacillati; phylum Actinomycetota; class Actinomycetes; order Pseudonocardiales; family Pseudonocardiaceae; genus Pseudonocardia; species Pseudonocardia adelaidensis. The sequence continues at coordinate 327,924 of NZ_BAABJO010000001.1, forward strand.
CCGGGAACGCGCATCTCGATGGCGCCGGCCACCTCGCCATCATCGCACGCCGAGAATCGTCGAACCTGACCTGTTGGTATGGCCCCTGCCAGTACACCAGCGCCAAGTTCACCACCCGCCAACCACAACTCGCGCTATTCGCTCAGGGATATGGGCACTTCGAGGCGCGCATCAAGACGCCTATCGGAAAAGGAATCTGGCCAGCCTTTTGGCTCGTCGGGGAGAACATCACCTGGTCCGGCACGGCCAACGCCGGCGAGATCGACGTGATGGAAGTACTGGGCGACCAACCCGGTCAAGTCCAACAACACGCCCATGGTCCCGGACTCGAGTTCGGCGGGCCCGCCCGGCTACCGGCCGGGCAGTCGGTCGCCGACTGGCATACCTACGCAATCCACTGGACGCCTGACCGTATTGACTGGCAAATCGATGGACGAACCACCCGGGCGCTGACCAAAGCTCAAGCCGGCGAGGAGAAATGGGTATTCGACCACCCCTTCTACGTTCTGATCAACCTAGCGGTCGGTGGTGATTGGCCGGGCGACCCCGACGAAGCGACGACCTTTCCGGCGACAATGCTGGTGGACTATGTCCGCGTGTACATAACCAATGATGACGAAGGGTGACCCATCGGGCGGTGAGACCGGGGCAAACGAGGCGGCTGGGCCTCGCATGACATCGAATGATGCGGCACATCGGTGGGAGGATCGGATGCGTTCTTGGCCCGTCAGATCAAGACAGATCACCAGCAGTGGACCCGAACCCGGCCTTGGGTTGTCGGACCGCGACTTGCTGTCGCGGGTCAGCGTGACCTGCCCTGCCCCGCGCCACGCCTGGAACGACATTCTCGCCAACGACGACAACGCCCTCCCCGACCAGACGCCAGCGTGGCTTGACACGATCTGCGCTGCGGGCGGGCACGAGGAGGCGAGCCGGTTGTACGTCTTCCTCGACGGTCGCCGCTTCGTGCTTCCGCTGGTTCGCCGCGGCGGCCCCACGGGTGCCGGCGGATGGTTGAGTTCCTATCCGCCGGCCTGGGGCATTGGCGGGGTGCTCGGCGCCGGCATTGACCGTGATGTCACCGCAACGGTGCTCGCCGACCTCCGGCGGGTGGCCGCCGCCCGGATCTGGATCCGACCCGATCCGCTGCAGGCGCCACTGTGGTCGCCATCTATCGCCCCCAGTTTCACCACCCGCGCCATTGCGCGCCGCGCGCATGTACTCGACCTGACCGGCGACCTCGACAGAGCGCTGGCGCGGATGTCGGATTCCACTCGTCAACACATCCGACAAGCCCGCCGGCGGGTCACCCGGGTAGAAACCGATTGCACGGGTCGCCTGCTACCCATGCATTACGAGCTCTACCTGACCTCGGTGCAACGATGGGCACAGCGGCAGCACGAGCCGAGGCTCCTGGCTATCTGGCGAGCCAAGCAACGCGACGACCTGCACAAGCTGCAGACGATGGCGCGCCACCTCGGCGAAGCAATGGTCGTGCAGGTCGCGTTCGTCGGCGATCGCCCGGCCGCCTCCAACATCACCCTTCTCGGGCGGACCGCGCACGACATCCGCGCCGCGATCGACATCAGCGTAGCTTCATGGAGCCGCGCGGCCACAATTCTGCAGTGGACCGCGATTCAGCTGGCCCACGCGCACGGATGCACCCGGCTGCACCTGGGGGAGTCCGGCGACTCAACTGGCGTATCAACGTTCAAGGAGCGTTTCGGGGCCACCGCCATCCCTTATACCGAGTTCCGTATCGAGCGGCTGCCCTACACGCTCGTCGGCCGCGCGCTGCGAAGCGGTGTGAAACGTCTGCTGGGCGTCAACGACATGTAGGTGAGCGAGGAACGGCGAAATGGACGCTGTCGCCTTCCCCCGGGCCTCAAGGAGGTCGATCAATGCAGGTGCGCCGTGTGAGCGGGGGTGGACCAGGTTCCAGCTGCTCACGACCGCGGTGCCGTAGCGGATGGTCTCGGCGCGCGCGATGTGCGCCGGTTCGGGCCAGGTGGCGGGCCGGTTCAGGGCCATCTCCGGGCCGTGGCGGGGCGGGCGCCCGGTGGTGCCGGGCGGCCGCGGCGGGCGCGGGAGCCGCAGGACCCGCTCCGAGCGGAGCCCGACCAGCTCCACGGGCAGGTCGACCAGCACGTAGGCGAGCGGGTGAGCTCCCCGCTCGCGGTCCTCAGCACAGCGTCGAGCAGCACGTCGAACGACGGCGGCTTCGGTACCGAGCCGATCGCCTCCGCCGCGGTGGCCGCCGCGACCCCCGCGGTTGACACTCCCGCTGACGGCGAGCACCTTCAGGCCCCCGCGCGCAGTCCCTCCACCAGGTCGGCGCCGTTCACCCACCGCCCGGCGCCGTCCTGGCCGAGGTCGAGGTCCAGCACCCCCAGCCCGGCTGCCCGCGGCTCGCCGTCCGGGAGAAGGGTCGGGATGGAGGCCACCTGGACGGTCCGCGGATTGAATCCCACGTTGCGCAGGGCAATCGTCAGCGACGTTCGGAACAACTCGTGGCCGTCGATGCCCAGGACGGGGTAGCCGGCCGCACTGGGCGTGGAGCGACAGGTGCGGGGTGCGTTCACGACGCGTTCGTCAGGGCGGTCACGGCGGGCCGTTCGGACGCGGACGCGGCTGGCAGTCGGATGACCACCGTGCAGCCCGGGCTGTCTGGGGCAGGGGGATCGATGGCGATCGACCCGTTCTCGCTCGCGACCAGCGTGCGGCTCACGTGTAGACCGAGCCCGAGGCCGTCCGATCGCTCATCGCGGACCCCGCGCTCGAACACCGCGCGCTCGCGGCCGGGAGCGACGCCTGGGCCGAAGTCACGGATCCGGAGCTCGACCTCGTCCCCCTGGTCGGTGGCGCTGACGCACACGGGGCTGCCTGGCGCGTGTTCTGCGACGTTGGACAGCAGATTGGTGACCACCTCCGCGAGGACGGTGGAGGAGCCGCGCGCCCACAGCCCCGGCTCGACCCGAAGATCGAGATGCATCCCGGACGAGCGGCGCAGTGCCACGAGGCCTGCCAGTACGGGTTCCACGGTGTAGCAGGTCGGCAGGGCGCCGCGTGCCGGGCCAACCGGCGCCTGAAGCAGCTCGTCGAGCCGACTCAGCTCCTTCGCGACGATGGTGCCGAGCAGGACGGTGTCGAGATCGTGTCGCTCCGGCTCGGGGACCGTCCGCAGCAGCCTCGTCGCACCGGCCAGTCCGGCCAGGCCGCTGCGCAGTTCGTGGTCGCGCTCCGCTGTGCGGACCATCCGGATGTCCGCGAGCCGCAGCTCCTCCTCCTGGGTCGCGCGCTCCTCCTCGAGACGTTCGAGCACGCCGTGCACCAGCCGCGACGTCCCCAACAACACGAGGGCCAGGCCGACCAGCCGGACGTCCGGGAACGCCAGTTCGCCCACTCCCGCCGTCGGCGAGCCGAGGTGTGCGGCGCCGAGGACGGCGATTCCCAGTCCGATCCACCAGGACGGCCGATCGCCGCGGCGTGCCGCGAGCACGGCGATCAGCAGCCCGAGTCCGGCCCAGAGGCCGTCGAGGACGCGCACCAGCGGGTCGTTCGCTATAACGGAACTCAGCGCCGCGGGGAACGACGCTCCCCACACCGCGACACCGACGACAAGTACCGAGGCGCCGAGGACGGCGCTCCCCACCTGCCAGCCCCCGGTCGGTGGGCGCGGGGCCACCATCGCGATGCTCAACAGGACCACGACCAGCGTGTGGACCAGCAGTCGGACTGCACTCAGCGCCGGCACGGGCTCGACCAGTCCGAGGGTCGCCGCCGGCATGGCGAAGAGGCTGTAGCAGCCGAGCACCATGCTGAGCCAGCCGGTCCGACGATCGTTCTTAAGCCGAGCGGCCAGCACCGCGAGCATCCCCGCGATCGCGCATCCGGCCGCGGTGACCACAGCCGTCACCAAGTCAAAGCCGGTCGGCCAGCGGCCCCCCCACGGGGGGTACACGAGGACCGCGACGGCCAGCACCGTCCCGATAATCGTCACATCCCGCACCACATGCGTCCAGCGCGTCTTGAACAGTCGCGCGCGTACACGCTGTGATGGCATGCCACCTCACCCCGCTGTGGGTCCGGCCATGCCATAGAGGCGCCGCCGCGAGATCCTCTGGCGCGGCTACTAAAGGGACGATTCTCCGCCGCATGCGCCCTCTGGCTCACACGATGGGTGATTCAGTTCCCGCCTCGGCCACCGCGGCATGGTCCGGGCCGCTCCGAAAGTCTATTGTCCGCCCCTGCGGGCGGCATCGTCATTTTTGATGACGGCCGGCGAGTGAGGTGTCGGGCGATCAGAACGCGTACCGCACGAGCAGGCACGGCGCGTGCGCGGCGATGAGGTCCCGGATGGCCGGCATACCTGCTCGCTTAAGGTGTTCGGTGACGGTTGCCAGACCCGCGATTACGTCTTCGTTGAGGACGTGGCGAAGGCCAACCTAGCCGCTGGCGCCCGCAGATCCATCACCCACCACGAGTACAACATCGGCTCCGGCACGGAGGTCAGCGTGCTCGATCTGTTGGCGACCGTCACCGAAATGCTGGAGATCGATCCGATCGCCGCGGCGCCCGACTTCCTGCCGCCGCGCCCGGGTGAGGTGCGGCGGAGCTGCCTGGACGTGAGCCGAGCGCGCGATGACCTCGGCCTGCCGGCTCCGACTCCGCTACACATCGGGCTTGCTACAACAGCGGCGTGGATTCGAAGTGAGCGGCACCACCTGGACGAACGAGAAAACCTGCTCCGGGTCGATCGGGGGATCGACCGCGGTCAGCATGGCACCGCGATCGGCCAGCCGGCGAGCGAGCCGTAGACCACGCTCGACCCGCCGCAGCCTTCATACGGTCCGGTGGAGGTGATCCGGAGCGTCCGCGAACCGTCCGCTGCGAGATCGACCTCTGCGCATCACCGACCCGCAAGCACGAGTCGATCGGTCTGGAGCTGACGAAGTCGAAGTCGCGCTCCTCATCGGCACCGCCGCGGCTCGCGCCCAACGGTTGCATCCGTAGATTTTCGACGCCCGCCCGCAACGGTCGCGGCGGCCGCAGCTCCCAACTTTGCAAGGGGCCGGCGCCCAGCAGATTTGCATCCGCATGACCGCCCGCACCCGCCACCGCGAGTCCCGCCTCTCCGAGCTACTCGGCGAGCACGCCTGGCGCGGGTCGGGGCCCGCTGCCCGCGAGGCACTCTCCGCTGGAATCGTCCATCATTCGTGACGATGCTGCGACCCAACGCGCCGCCCGCTCCGGTCCACCGTCTCGGCCTGCTGCCGGAACAGCGCGACTGCCTCGAGCTGGGAACCGACCGCCAGCTTCGCGAGGATGGATCGAATCTGTGTCCGGACTGTCGGCATGCTCACGACGAAGTGCTCGGCGATCGCAGCCGCGCGCATGCCCTCGGTGAGCAGCTCCAGCACCTCCAGCTCACGCGGGCTCAGCCGCGAAAGCCGACGGGAGAGGTCCTGCTCCTGAGCCAGGTACCGACGATGCCGTTCGAGCCAGCCCTGATGCTCCGCGTCCGTCATCACGGGATCCCCGGACGCCGCGGTCTTCACTGTGCCGACCAGCACGTCGAGGGATCGTGACTTCGGTACGGAGCCAATGGCACCCGAGGCGATCGCCGCAGCGACACCGCGCCGATCAGTACCTCCGCTGACGACGAGGACCTTCCATCCGAGGGTCCTGAGGCGACTCACGAGGTCCGCACCGTTCACGTAATGGCCTTCGGCGTCCTGGCCGAGGTCCAGGTCGAGCAGAACGAGACCGGTTGGACCAACGGCCTCGCGCCCGAGGAAGTCGTGCACATCAGCGACCGGCAGCGTGTGTGCGTCGAAACCCTCGCGACGCAGTGCCATGGTCAGCGACGTGCTGAACAGCTCGTGGTCGTCGATGACAAGGACCGGGTAGCCGGACGCGGCGGGCCGCCTCCGCTCGAGCTGTGGCCCTAGTCCGGTCGCGTCGCTCACGACGCCGCCGAGGACAGTCTCGAGAGGAGCCGATCCGTCACGCCAGACGTCACCGGGCTTGGGAGTCGGATGACGACGGTGCACCCCGGACAGTCGGGAGTCGAGCGCCTGATCGAGATAGTTCCGCCGTCAGCGGCCAGCAGGTCGCGGCAGATGTGCAGGCCCAAACCGGAGCCCCTCGACCACCGATCACGGACACCGCGGTCGAACACCGCTGCCTCCTGACCGGCCGGAACGCCGGGACCGAAGTCACGGACACGGACGACGACGTGCCCTGACTCCTGAAGAGCGCTGATCCGCAGCGGACTGCCGGGAGCATGCTGTGCTGCGTTGTCGAGGAGGTTCGTGATCACTTCTGCCAGCATTTCGGACGACCCTTGGGTCCGTAAACCAGGCTCGATGTCCAATCGGACATCCATCCCCGAAGATCTGCGGAGGGCCACCAGCCCGGCGAACACCGGAGCCAGGGCATAACTCGACGTCGTCGATCCGTTTCGGCAGAAGTTCGTCGATGTCTGCAGAAGGTCGTCGAGCCGGCTGAGCTCGGAGGCCAGGGCCGAGCCAAGCGTCGTCGTTTCGGTGTCCGGCGCCTCCGCGCCCATGATCCTCGTCGCGCCAATGAGCCCGGCGAGGCCAGTGCGCAGCTCATGGTCGCGCTCGGCCGTGCGATCGAGTCGGATCTGCGCGAGCCGGAGCTCTTCCTCCTGCTGCTCGAAGTCCACGTCGCGACGCGCCAGCGCATCGTGGGCCAAGCGAGCCACGCCCCCGAGCACGAGAACCGTCGCCGCGAGCCGGACGGTGGAGAACGCGAGGCCAAGGTCGGTGACCGCTGACGATGCCAGGGCAACCAGGGCGCTGTGTGCCGCTCCGATGATCGCGATGCCGCCGAGGACGTACCACAACGCCCAGGCATGTCGCCGGGCCAACAGGGCGGACAGCATGATCGCGGCACCCACCCAGACCACGCCGACGGCAAGCCGCAGAGGCGGCCAGCCCGTCACTGTCACCAAGACGTTCGGGACGGCGAGCCCGATGAAGGCGGTTGCGGCGGTCACAGCGGTTGTACCGACGAGCAAGCCCGCCCCTCTCCAGCCCTCCACGGTCTGCGGAGCGACGGTCGCCACGATCAGCAGGGCTGCCACGGCGCAATGGGCGAGGAACTGGATGGCGCGGACCCATCCCGGCCAGGCGACTGCCAGGATGTTGATCGTGGCGGCCGGGACGGCCACCAGGCTGTAGATGCCGAGCACACCGCTCAGCCAGCCGCTGCGGGCATCGCCGGTCAACCGCGCGCAGATTCCCGCAAGTATCGCCGCCATCGCTGCCGCCGCCGCGGTGAAGATGGCCATGACGAGCATCACGACCTTCAACGCGACGGCGTCCCGCGCGTAGAAGCATCCTGCGACCAGGACGCCCAGCGCGAGAGTGCCGACGGCCACGTCGCGGACGACACGTCCTCCCGCCACGCTGGGTGCGACAAGCCTCGACCACTGTGGTGTGCGGCGCAACGTTCGCATGGTGACGCTCCCTTGATCTTCCGAGCGGCCGCGTCACGCCATCAGTCGTTCGAGTGGCCCGGCTGCGTTAGCCGGCTAGCCGCCTCTGTGTCAGTTTGACGTCAATTAGAACTCTTAGTGCGCGTGCAACTACAGAAGGTGCGTGGGCGGTGCTTTCCGACGTGAACGAGAACTTGACGCGGGTTCTGCTCTGCAGGCCTGGTAGTGCAGCTGTCTCGAATGCGCCAGCGGGTGCCGGCGACGGTCGCCGGACTCGTCCACGATCAGCACCGCGTCGGGCTCGCCCAGGTGGGTCGCGATGAACCCGCGTAGACCCGCGGCCACCCCGTCGGTGTCCCAGACCGCCCGGCCGAGCAGGTGCTGCATCGCGTTCGGGGGTGGCCTCACCCTCGTGCTCGGCGATGCTCCAGCACGACTTACGCGGCAGTTCCGCGAGCATCCCGCGCACGAACCCGGGGACGTGCCGCCGGGTCTCCTCCACCCGCGGGAACCGACCGGCGACCCGATCGAAAAGTTGACCTTCCAACGCCGGCCGCAGGCCGGCCTCTACGCTGTGGCCCGCGGCCACCGCGCGATCTTCTGATGTCCACACAACTGATGATCATCATGCGGTGGCCGTCCAACGTTCCCCACCCACCTCCACCAGCAAGATCACGAAGTCGGGCTCTAGTACCAGACCGAGTAGCCGACGTCGATCAGCTTCGTCGCGGAGCTGGCCTCGGACCTGGGCCGGTCGCGGAACGTCGCGATGAGGTCGGCGACGTTGCCGCCGATCAGCTCGTTGGTGGAGCGCATCGCTCTTGACCTGGCCCCGACCCGGCTTGGCACCTCGTGGTCGGCGATCTCGCAGGTCGGCGACCATCACGGCGTCGCGCTGGCCGAGCGACCGAGCGGTCCGCGGCGGCGTCGGATGGACCAGCACGCCGTGGTAGCGGGCGGCCCGATCGCCGTGCGCGCCTCGAGGTCGCGGCAGCGCCAGGCGTCCCGCCCGGCCGCGACGACTACCCCCGACCTCGGCATTGAGCACCGCAACGGGGTCATCGGCGCGCAGGCACAGAGCAGGGGCGTCGGCGGAGGCGCCGAGCGGACCACGTTCTGAGCGCGCCGATCGCCGCCATGACGACCGCGCCAGCCGCGGCGCGATCACCTCGCGAGCGGTGACGCCGGCCGCTGCCCCGGGACAGGTACAGGCCGATCAGGCCTACGGTGAGCGCAGAGGTCGAGATCACCCGACCGACGCCGAGCAGACCACCGACGCCCATAGCGCGGATCTCCAGCCACCCAGCCACGTGCGCCGGGGCTCCCTGATCAATTCGCAGCCGCGCTCATAATGGGCGCGGCGACCGTCGGCAGATCGGTGCGCCATGGCATCCAGGGCGTGCTCCCGGCCTGGTACATGGCCTCGAGCGCGATCCGCTCCTTCAGCGTGTCCGCAGGCTGCCAGAACCCGCTGTACGGGTACGCAGCCAGCCGGCCCTCCTTGGCCAGCACCGCGCAGGCGTCGGCCACGAGGTCGCAGTTCTCCGGCAGGTAGTCGAAGACCTCCGGACGCAGCACGAGGTACCCGCCGTTCTCCTGCAGCCGCATGTCCCGCAGCGCGGTGATCGCCCCGATGCGGTTGCCCTCGTCCACCTCCACCACGTGGAACGCGGCCTGCGGAGGCACCGCGAGCAGCTGCCCCACCGCGTCGGTGGCGGCGAACTGGTCGACCATCGCGTCGATGGGGGCGTCGGTGAGCACGTCGGCGTAGTTCGCGAGGAACATCTCCTCGCCCTCGAGCAGGCTCCTGACCCGGCGCAGCCGCTCGCCGATGGGGGACTCGAGGCCGGTGTCGACGAACGTGATCGACCAGTCGGCGATGTCGCTGGTGAGCAGCCGCACCTCGCCACCGTGGAGGACGAAATCGTTGGAGCCCGTCTCCTGGTAGTCGAGGAAGTACTGCTTGATGTGGTGCCCGCCGTACCCCAGGCACAGGATGAAGTCCTTGTGCCCGTAGTGGGCGTAGTAGCGCATGACGTGCCAGAGCAACGGCCGCGGCCCGACCTGCACCATCGGCTTCGGCGTGTCCGAGATGCCGTCACGCATCCGCATTCCGTAGCCGCCGCAGAAGAGCACGACCTTCACCGCTGTACCTCCCTGCTGCGCCCACCCGTTCCGAGCTTCTAGTCGGGCCGCCCACCAGGGCTGTTAACACTCGCCACTGCCGTAACGGCGTGCGGCGGAGGGCCGAGTCAGCCGCCGACCGCGTCGGTCCCGCCCCCAACGAGGAGACATCCGGTGAACCCTGCGTGCCGCCTGTGCGCCGCGCCGCTCACGCGCACCTTCGTCGACCTCGGGGCGTCCCCGCCGTGCGAGAGCTACCTGCGGCCCGACCAGCTCGACGCCCCGGAGACCTTCTACCCGCTCCACGTGCGGATCTGCGAACGTTGCCTACTCGTGCAGCTGCCGGCACTGGTCGCGGCGGAGGAGATCTTCACTGCCGACTACGCCTACTTCTCCTCGTACTCCGACAGCTGGGTGGCCCACGCCGGCCGCTTCGTCGAGGACATGGCGGCACGGCTGGAGCTCGGTGCGGGCAGCTTCGTCGTCGAGGCGGCGAGCAACGACGGCTACCTCCTCCAGCACGCCGTGGCCCGCGGGATCCGGGTTCTCGGCGTCGAGCCGTGCGGCGGTGTCGCGGACGCCGCACGGGCGCGTGGCGTGCCGACGGAGTCGGTGTTCCTCGGCGAGCGCACCGGCACGGACATCGCCGAGCGGCACGGCCCGGCCGATCTCGTGGTGGCCAACAACGTGCTCGCGCACGTGCCCGACCTGCTCGACTTCGTCCGCGGGCTGCGCGCGCTCGTCGCCGACGGCGGGACCGTGTCGCTGGAGTTCCCGCACCTGCTGCGCCTGATCGAGGGCCGGCAGTACGACACGATCTACCACGAGCACTACTCGTACTTCACCCTGCGCACGGCCTCCGCGGCCCTCGCCACGGCCGGGCTCACCGTCGTCGACGTCGAGGAGCTGTCCACCCATGGCGGCTCGCTGCGCGTGTTGGCGCGGCTCGGCGAGCACCGGCCGTCGGAGATGGTGGAGAAGGTGCTCGCCGATGAGCGGGCAGCGGGCCTGCACACCGTCGAGGGCCACGCCGGGTTCGCCCGCGACGTGTTCGAGGTCAGGACGAGCCTGCTGGAGTTCCTCCAGAGAGCGGCGCGCGAGGGCCGGTCGGTGGCCGGGTACGGCGCTCCGGGGAAGGGCAACACCCTGCTGAACCACTGCGGGGTCCGCGAGGACCTGCTGCCGTTCACCGTGGACCGCAACCCGCACAAGCACGGGATGCACCTGCCCGGCACGCACATCCCGGTGCGCCCGCCGGAGCGGCTCGCCGAGGTTCGGCCGGACTACATCCTGATCCTGCCCTGGAACCTGCGCGCCGAGATCGCGCAACAGCTCGCCTACACCCGCGAGTGGGGTGCTCGCCTCGTCGTCCCGATCCCCCGTCTGGAGTTCGTGTGATGAGACTCCCCCGGTCCGCCGCACTCAACGAGCGGCTGCACGCCGCGGTGCCCGGCGGCGCCCACACCTACGCCAAGGGCGACGACCAATACCCCGAAAACCTCGCACCCATCATCACCCACGGCCACGGCGCCCACGTCTGGGACGCCGACGGCAACGAATACATCGAATACGGCTCCGGCCTACGCGCCGTCACCCTCGGCCACGCCCACCCACGGGTGGTCAATGCCGTGCGGCGCGAACTCGACAAAGGCAGCAACTTCGTCCGCCCGTCGATCATCGAGGTCGAGGCCGCCGAACGCTTCCTCGACACGGTGCCCACCGCCGAGATGGTCAAGTTCACGAAGAACGGCTCCGACGCAACGACCGCCGCCGTCCGCCTCGCCCGCGCGGCCACCGGCCGCACCCCCATCGCCCTCTGCCGCGACCACCCCTTCTTCTCCACCGACGACTGGTTCATCGGCGGCACACCCATGTCCGCCGGCATTCCGCAGCAGGACGTCGTGTCGTTCCCCTACGGCGACCTGGCGGCCCTCGAAACCGTGCTCGACCAGCACGAGCCCGCGTGCGTGATCCTCGAGCCCGCCACGCAGACCGAACCCCCGCAGGGCTACCTCCAAGGCGTCCGCGAGCTCGCCACCCGCCACGGCGCCGTCCTCGTCTTCGACGAGATGATCACCGGGTTCCGCTGGAGCGAACACGGCGCCCAAGGCCTCTACGGCATCACCCCCGACCTCTCCACCTTCGGCAAAGCCATGGGCAACGGCTTCGCCGTCTCCGCCCTCGCCGGCACACGCGACATCATGGAACGCGGCGGCCTACACACCCACCACGAACGCGTCTTCCTCCTCTCCACCACCCACGGCGCCGAAACCCACTCCCTCGCCGCCGCCATCGCCGTCATCGACACCTACACCGAAGAAGGCACCACCGACCGGCTCCACGCACTCGGCGACCGCCTCGCCGCCGGCATCCGCGACGTCACCACCACCATGAACGTCGCCGACCACGTACAGGTCCGCGGCCGCGCCTCCAACCTCGTCTTCGCCACCCTCGACACCGACGGCAAACCCTCCCAGCCCTACCGCACCCTCTTCCTGCGCCAGCTGCTCGGCGGCGGAATCATCGGACCGTCCTTCGTCGTCAGCGCCGCCCTCACCGACGACGACATCGACCGCACCATCGAGGTCGTCGCCGACGCCTGTGGGGTGTACCGCAAGGCGCTCGACGCCGACGACCCCACGCCCTGGATGGGCGGGCGGCCCGTCAAACCAGTGTTCCGCCGCTATGTCTGACCCCTTGCCGCCAGCGTCCGGCCGCGTGTCGCCGGCCGCGTCCCGCGATGCGCGCCCCCGCCCCACTCGTAACAGTCGCACCACAGACGGCGAGTTGGTCGCCATGGATCCCGACGCGACAACTCCAACGGTCAGCGTCCTCACCGCAGCCCACGGCACCGCTTCCTACCTGGCGGAAATGATCGACTCGGTGCGAGCGCAGACCGACCCCGACTGGGAGCTCATCATCGTCGACGACGGCGATTCCGATGAGGTGGCCCGGATCGTCGATCACCGTTCCGACCCGCGGGTCCGCCTCGTCCGTGCCGAGTACCGCGGCCTGGGTCCTGCGGTCGACGTCGCCGCTGGGAGGGCCCGCGGGCGGTACTACGCGGTCGTACACGGCGACGATCGGCTCGAGCCGACGTTCTGTGAACGCACCCGAGCAGTGCTCGACGCCCATCCCGGGATCGACGTCGTCTGCATCGACGGCTATCCGTTCCTGGACGACGGCACCCGGCAGGAGCCGGGGTTTCGCGCACGCAGCGGAGGGACCATCGAACCGGGCTTCGACCACCGGGTCGACATCGTCGAGCTCGCCCGTGGCAGTGCGCTCTACTACACCGCACTGATCCGGGCCGAGGCCTGGAAGATCGGTGGCGGGTTCACGTGCGACACCCCGAAGGTCGAGGACCTCGCCATGTTCCTGCGCATGCTGGCCGCCGGATGCGACATCCGGGTGCTGCCCGAGCAGCTCGCAGGCTACCGGCTCCACGCGGACACCGCGGTCGGTGTGCGGTTCGACGAAGAGGAGTACGAGGACAGCGAGCTGCGTGCATACGCCGAGGTTCCCCGGCTGACCCAGGACCCCCGCGTGCTGCGCGAGGTGGACGCCCGCCTGCGCCGGCTCCGGTACCAACGGGCGATGCGCAAGGCTCGGACGGCACTCGGCGACAGCGACACAACCGCCGCCCGCCGGCACGTCCGGGACGCCCTGCAGCAGCGCCGAACCAGGAAGGCGTCGCTGATCTTCCTCGTACTGCGAACCGCTCCCGGCACGCTGCGCGCCACGCAGTCCGTCCGCAGCAGGGCCCGCGGGGTCGCGAAGCTCGTCAAGCAGCGCGCCGCTACGCCTGAAGGTTGAGCAGCAGCAGCCAGTCCTCTCCCCCCGCCGAATTCCGGCCGGGAGTGGCGAGCGTTCCGGATGGGTCGACGGCGACCTGCACCGGAGGCGCCGGCGCATCCGCCGCATCGACCCAGCGCGCCATCGGCGGCGTCGCGAGCTTCGACACGTCCACGGTCACCGTGCGCGCGGTCGGGACGTAGGCAACCAGCAGGCCACCGGCCCGGGCCGCGGTGACGTAGTCGCTGCCCATGATCCCGACCTCGACGTCGGCGCCGACCGGCTCACCGCGGCCGCCGACGAGGACCTCGGCCGACTCGTCCGGCGTGAGCGTCCACCAGTCGAACGACTCGAAGAACTCCCGCAGCCGGCCCAGCTGGGCCACAGCCGGGGTGTCCAGCCGCCCTTCCCAGCCGGGGAGGAGCTCCCAGTCGTCGGAGCCGTAGAAGTAGCCCGGCGAGCCCGACGTGAGCGCCCACGCCATCTGGCGGCGCAGCACGACGTCCCCGGTCACCGGCGTGCCGGGCAGGTTGTTCTCGCCCTCGTAGTTCGCCTCCGCCAGCAGGGCCGGCAGCCGGTCACGCCGGTAGGCGTCCAGCACGCCCCGGTACGTCGGTAGGTAGCTGTAGACGAAGTCGAAGTCGACGCGCGGCGCCCACTGCGGGCTGTCCGTGGAGATCGACGCCGGGTACCCGAGCTGGATGGAGAACGGTCGGACGTCGCCGGTCGACCGGATGCCCGAGAGCACCTGCTCGAACAGCTCGTCGTGCACGCGAGGCGAGTCGTTCCGGCCGGAGAGATCGCTCGGGAAGTGGTCGCCGCCGGTCATCCAGACGATGTTCGGGAAGCTCGCGTACCGGGTGGCAACCATCTCCCCGTAGCGGTAGGCCTCCTCACGCGTCGCGTTCCGGAAGACAGTGCTCACCGTCCAGCCGTCGATCGGATACAGGAACAGGGTGTTCCCGTGGGCGCACGCCGATCGGACGTACTCGTCGACCCGCTCCCAGTACGCCTCGTTCCACCGCGTGACCTCGCCGCCGTCGAAGGGCAGGAGTCCGTCGTAGGTGCGGCCGTCGTCGTCCGGCCCACCGTTCGCGCTCGCGCCGATCATCGAGATGATCGACGCGTTGAAGCCCCGCGCCTCGCGGTCGGCGAAGTACACCTCCGCCTGCTGCGGCGACCAGCGCACCATGCCCGCCCACGGGGAGTCGCCGAACACGAGGAGGGGGGCGCCGTGCTGGTCGGTGAAGTGCCGGCCGCTCGGATCGACCGCGCTGACGTACCTGTGCTCCTGCATCGTCGCCTCGTCGCATGCCGCCTGCGGTTGCGTGACGGTGGGTCCCTGCGCCGACGTGCACGCGGTGATCAGCGACAGACTGATGAGCACGAGCCCGCGACGCACCCGGATCAGCGTATCGACGGCTCGTCGACGAGGGAGAAGACCCGCTCGAACCCCACCTTGCCGAGCTGGATCTGTGCGCTCGCCCGCTCGCGCAACGGTGCCCGCACCTCCGGGGCCCGCTCCCACGCCGTTCGCGCCGCCGACGCAACCCGCTCCTCGAGAGCGGGATCGTCCAGCCGGACGACGTGCAGGCCGTGCCCGCCGAACATCGCGTCGAGGCCGTGGAGTTTCTCGTCGTAGTAGCGGGACGACGACAGCCCGACCACGGGGATGCCCTGGGACAGCGCGAATACCGCCAGGTGGTACGCGCCCGTCACGACAAGCCGGCATCGCCCGACCCGGCGCGCGACCTCCTGCGGGGTCACGAAGCGCCCCTGCACGGGCGCCACGTCGGGGTACGCGGCCACGAGCGGCAGGGTGGAGCGCCGGTCCTCCGAGCCCTGCTCCGAGACGACGAGCGGGACCAACCTCGCCGCGAACTCACCGGCCACCGCGCGCACGGCCCGGCCGACGGCCTCCTGGGACCGCACCGCGACCGGTGAGTAGCCGGCCACGCGCAGGCAGACACCGAGACCAGCGCCCAGCGCGTCCCGCCGCACCGTGTGCGCGAGCTCGATCGCGTCGTCGCCGGTGACGAGAACGCGCTCGGCGCGCACGCCGAGGCCGGCCAGCAGGCTGGGCCCCACCCGGTCCTCCCGCAGCGCGATGAGGTGCACGGCGGGCAGTACCTCGGCGGCCCTGGCCACCAGCGCGGGCTCGGTCAACGGGCCGAAGCCCTGCCCGACCATCGCCGTGGGAATGCCTCGATCGATGCCGTGCTGCAGGAGGTCGAGCGTGCGGTGGAACTGCCACGGATCGACGTCGTTCATGTAACCGCCGCCGATCGCGAGGACGAGCGAGGCGTCCCGCAACGCGGCCGCGACAGCCGGGCGGGTCGAGATGTCAGGCCCGCCGTCATCCGGCCCGGCCTCCTCCGCGGGCACGCCCTCCGGAGCCACCGACCGCTTCCGCAGCCGCTCGACGACGCGCCGCAGCTCCTCGCGCGCCCGCAACGATCCCAGGGAAGCGAACCCGGCGACACTCGGCCCGAGTCGCGACGCCGCGGCGGAGAGGGGCTCCGCGAGGAACCCGGGCAGCCGGCCGTCAGAGATCGGGTGCACGTCGGGGTGGTAGGCGCGCAGCAGAGCCGGCACGCTGGTCATGACGTGCAACGACGCGCCGGGCCAGCGGCTCCGGAGACGACGCAGCGTGACGGAGAGCATCGCCAGGTCGCCGATGTTGCGCATCCAGTGCTCACCGTTCTGGACGACGATCCGGAGGGGCTGCTCGTCCCGTCCGTCGCGCGCTCTTCTCGTCATCAGGCTCCTGCTCAGGCGCTGGAAGTACCGCGTGTGACTCGTTCGGCGACCCTGTCCGGTTACGTGCTAACGCGGTGGTCGTTCGCGGCGACCACTCCCCAGCACGACGATCGACGAAACCCCCGAGGGAGCAGGTGGACACACCGCAGCCCGGCAGCATGCAGCTGCGGAGGAAGCTCACCCGCGTCGCGACGGCCTCCGCGGGTTCACAGGCCATCACGCAAGGTGTGTCCCTGCTGCAGACCGTCGTTCTCGCGCGCCTGCTGACCCCGGCCGAGGTCGGCATCTTCGCGGCGGGGACCGTGCTCACCGCGCTTCTCGTCGAGTTCTCCGAGGGCGGCCTGCGCGCGGCGCTGGTGAACCGGCAGCGCGACGTCGAGGCCGCGGCCGAGACGGTGTTCTGGGCCACGCTCGTCAGCGGGGTGCTCATCAGCCTGGGAGCGGTCGCGGCCGCACCGGTCATCGGCCTCGTCTTCGACGACCCGACGGTGGGACTCGTCGCCGCCGCCTCCGCGGGAGGCCTGCTCCTCTACTCCCTGACGAACGTGCCGGAGGCCATCCTCCAGCGCGAGTTCAGCGTGTCACGCAACATCGTCCTCGCCCCGGCCGTCTCGCTCGCCTTCGCCGTCGTGTCGGTGGGCTGCGCCGTGCTGGGATTCGGCGTGTGGAGCCTCGTGATCGGCACCTATGCGTCCTCGGTGACGTTGCTGGTCGGGGTGTGGATGCTGGTCGGGTGGCGTCCTGGGCGAGCGAAGGCGTCGGTGCGGCTGTGGCGGCAGCTCGCTCGCTACGGATACCCGCTGTTGATCGACCGGATCTCCTCGCAGGTCCGGACCGCCACCGAGCCGGTTGTGATCGGCCGGCTCCTCGACACCGCGGCACTCGGCTTCTACCGCTATGGGCTGCGCATCGCCCGGCTGCCGGTCAACGTCATGATCGGCGTGGTGGCCTACGCCCTCTTCCCGGCCTTCTCCCACATCGCGGCGGATCCGGAACGGCTGCGCCAGACCTACCTGAAGGCCCTGCGCTGGGTCACCTTCTGCGCCGCGCCGGTGTCCGGCCTTATGCTCGCGATCGGCGAGCCGGCTGCCGTCGTGGTGTTGGGCGAGCCGTGGCGACAGGCCGGGGTCGTCCTCGTGGCCATGGCGGGGCTCGGGATCGGAAAGGCGTTCGCGTCGGTCAGCGAGGAGGCGATCAAGGGTCACGGCCGGACCGGGCTGATCAACTATGCGACCGCCGTGGAGTTCGCGCTCGGGCTGTTCCTGCTGGTCCTCATCGTACCGTTCGGCCTGCCCGGCGTCGGCCTGGCGATCTCCGCGACGGCACTCGTCGTCGGCGTCCTGTGCCTCGCGCTGGCGCGCTCGGCACTCGGCGTGCGGGCCGTGCAGATCGTCCGAGCCACGTTGCCCTCGGTGCTGTCCAGCCTCGCGGCCACTGCGTCGACGGCCGCACTCGAACGGCTCGTCCTCCACACCGACACCCGCCCGACGATCGTCGCCGTCGCCTTCCTCGCGCTCGACGGTCTCGCCTTCCTGCTGGTGTACATCGGGGTGCTCGCCGCCGTCGCGCCGTCGATGGCGGCCACGCTCGGCCGCGCCGCGAGGTCGCGGGTGATTCCCGGCCGGGGTCAGCGCGCGGAGGACTGACGGTCTTCCTCTTCCGGCTTGCGGGTTCGCAAGGCGGCCGCGCGCGCCATCAGCCGGGACGCCCCGCGGGAGAGGCGCAGCTTGAGTGGGCGGATCACCCGGAGCGCTCCGGGCGCGACGGTGACCCCGACGAGGACGGCCGCGCCACGCAGCGTGCGCTGCTGCGCGAAGGCCGCACGGGCCTCGGTGCGCGCACCGGGCACGTCGTCGTGCACGAACGCCCACCTGGCCCGCCGCAGCGCCTGCTCGTAGCGGAAGAGGCGGATCCTCCGGTCGAGCAGCAGGAGCGTCGCCGGATCGCCGGACGCGAGTGCGGCCTCGCTGTAGACCCGCTCGCACGCATCCTCGAACTCCTCCACGGCGCTCGGGTCGCGCGATGCCGAGTCGGCCCGTAGCCGATACCGCGTGAGCCGCTCGGGCAGCACCCTGACGTCACGGCCGGCGACGATCAGGCGCAGGTAGAGCGCGATGTCCTCGACGAGGTCGGTGCCGGGCGCGTACCCGCCCCCGGCCAGCCACGCCTCCCGCCGGAACCCCGCGAAGTACGGGATGACGTCGTGCTCCCCGATCATGTCGGCCAGCGTGAGCCGGTGCTCCAACCCGAGACGCTTGCGCAGGAACGAGCCGGCGAGGTCGTGCGTCTCGCCGTCCCGGAACACGCTGGCATCGCAGGAGAGCACGTCGATCTCGGGCTTGCGCTCCAGGACCTCCGCCATCCGCCGGCAGAACGCGGGCGTGAGCATGTCGTCGCTGTCGAGCGGCACCAGGTACCGCCCCGACGACGCCTCGACGGCCGCGGCGATCCCGCCGATCAGCCTGCTGTTCTGCTGGCGCACCAGCCGGATCCGGGGATCGTCCCGATAGCGCCCGACGATCTCCGCGATCTCGTCCGACGGACCGTTGTCGACGACGATCATCTCCCAGTCGGGCATCGTCTGGGCGACGACCGAGTCGATCGTCTCGGCGAGGTACGCCTCGCACCGGTATGCCGAGCACAGGATGCTGAAGGCAGGTTCGTCGGACACTCGCGCCCTACCAACCGATTCCGATGTACTTCTCGTCACCGCGGCGCGAGCTCGCGTCGGGCAGCCGCACGAGGTCGACGACCGGACGGTCGTCCACTCCCGCCAGCGCGTCCGCGATCTCCGGCGCCGATGAGCCGACGACGAAGACCTCGGCGTGCGCCACGACATCGGCAAGATCGTCGGTGAGCAGCCGGCCGATGTGCGGGAGGTGTTCCGTGATGTGGCGGCGGTTCGCGCCCGCGAGGCGCGACACCGACACGTTGGCGTCGTAGATGCGGACGTCGTACCCCTTGCCGATGAGCCGCTCGGCGAGCTCGACGAGCGGGCTCTCCCGCAGGTCATCCGTGCCCGCCTTGAACGACAGGCCCATGAGGGCGACGCGGCGGCGCCCGCACGCGACCACCAGCTCGACCGCGCGCCGCACGTGAGCCTCGTTCGCGGGAATCACGCCCGCGAGCAGCGGGATGTCCACGTTGCGGCGACGCGCCATGTCGACGAGGGCACGCAGGTCCTTGGGCAGGCAGGAACCCCCGAAGGCGAAGCCGGGCCGCAGGTATGCGGGGCTGATGTTGAGCTTGGTGTCGGCGAGAAAGATGTCCATCACCTGGTGGGAGTCCAGCCCCGCGGAGCGGCAGACGGCACCGATCTCGTTCCCGTACGCCACCTTCAGCGCATGGAAGGAGTTGTCGACGTACTTCGACATCTCGGCCACCGCGATCGGCACGCGGAACCGCGGCCCCGGCACGTTCGCATAAAGGCCCATCACGACGTCGCCGCTGCGCGGATCGAGCTCCCCCACCACAGTCTTGGGCGGCGACCCGAAATCACGGACGCTCGATCCCTCGCGCAGGTACTCGGGGTTGACACAGACTCCGAAGTCCACGCCCGCCCGCTTCCCGGAAGCGCGTTCCAGTGCGGGCACGAGGAGGCCCTCGCAGGTGCCGGGCGTCATCGTGCTGCGGAAGACCACCACGTGCCACCCCGGTTCCGCCGCGAGCGCCCCGCCGATCTCGGCGCACGCACGTTCCAGGAACGCCGTGGACAGGCTGCCGTCCGGTGCCGACGGGGTGCCGACGCACACCAGCGTGACGTCGGTGGCCGAGATCGCGGCTCGCACGTCGTCGGTGATCCAGAGCCGCCCGGACCGCACGACGTCGGCGACGATCTCGTCGATCCGCTCCTCGACGATCGGCGATCGCCCCGACCGCAGGAGCGCCGCCTTCTGCTCGTCCACGTCAACGCCGACGACCTCGTGCCCGCGGGCGGCGAAGCAGGCCGCCGACACACACCCGACATAGCCGAGGCCGATGACGGCGATGGCAGGGAGCGGCTCACCGGCTGGCAGGCTGGGTTGCACGTTGGTTGGCACGCTCCACCGCCTCCCTCGTGGTTCCGATCCGCCAGTCGTCGAACACGATCCGGCCGACCGAGTCGATGACGCGGTCGCGGTAGTAGCCGGTCTTCACGGAGCTGTTGGCCGAGCCGTCGGTGGGGTTGACGTACATCGTGCCGCCCGGTGGTGAGTACCTCGCCAGAACGGGCTGTCCGTCGCGCCACACCTCGACGAACCCGACGGCCGGATCCGGCGAGAACTTCACGTGCAGGAGCCAGTCGTACCACCGGTCCGTGGAGGCCTCACCGACCGGCTCGTTGAAGACCCGGGGGCCGTCGGGGTGGCCGTAGCCGCCACCGATGTGGAACTGGCTGTCCTCCACCGTGAGCTCCAGCGGCGGTGAGCCGTCGAAGTTCTGCTTGAACTGGGTGATCGTCTGGAACTCCGAGTAGCGAACCGGGAACCCGGCGACCAGGTACGTCGAGAACGCGAACCACAGGTCGTCCCCTTCGACCATCCCACGGAACTTCGGCTCGATCTCGTTCCGCGAGCCGCAACAGATACCGTCGTCGGCAGTGGTCGCTCCCACGATCGCCACCTCGACCGCGTACCGCCCGCTGCGCACCGGGTTCTCCACGACCTGGGGTTTGGGGCCGCCGACCAGGTTCCACGGCGTGTCCATGAACTGCGACATGTCCCCCGTCTCCGCGTCCCCGGACCACAGGAGCATCGAGGACGCCGGAACCTCTTGGGAGCCTCCCTGGGCGCTGCATCCGACCAGGAACGCCACGGCGAGCAGTGCCGGCCCGAGCCGGCGTTTCACGTGCGCACCAGGAGATCGCAGGAGACGGCGCCCGGGGTGCTCGGGTCCACCCGGACCACCGGCTGCGTCGAACCATTCGTCCATGTCACTTCCGCCCCGCCCGACCTGTCCCAGGCGATCGAGAGCCCTTCCAGCTTCTGCATGCGGTCGTTCGGGATGCTCAGCACCGTGGCGATCGCCACGGGGCACCGGGCGTCCTCGACGACCGTTCCGATGAGCCATGCCGGAGTCCGCGACTCGAACCGCTCCGACCACCAGCCGAGCCCGTCAGCACCGCCTCGCACCCGGTACGGCCTGCCGGGGGCGGTGCTCGTGCTCGCCACGTGCAGCACCGGCACCCCGGCGCGCAGGACGACCTGCACGTCCTGCCGATCGTCGACGTCGAGGGCGGGGTGCAGCGGCCAGGAGGTCCGGAAGCGGTGGCGCCCCCTGCCGTCCAGCAGGTCGAGCACGAGCGCCCAGTCCCGGTCCGGCCCTGCCACCAGGTACCGGAGGTGGCGAACCGGATCGTCGAGCCTGCGGTACCCGTCGTGCTCCGCCTCGACAATCCCACGTTCCAGGTCGACGGCACGCACCGTCGTCCGGGCGTGCCGCGTCCAGAGGAAGGGCCCGCCGGAGACCGACTGGTCCAGGTCGTCGACCGCGACCGTGGCGTGCGTCCGCGTGCCCCGGAACGCGCGGCGCCACGACGGCTCGGCGTAGTAGCTGCCGGTACCGGGATCGCCGACCACGTCGTGACCGGCGGCCGCGACCGTGACGGCGAGCGCGTCGGCGTGCCCGTGCGCGGCCAGCGACAGGTACCCGAGGGGTCCGACGTCCATCGTGATCCGCCGCCCCGGCCCGCGCAGCACGACGACACCGCCGTGTGGCGCGTACCAGTCCCCCGCGTTCGCGGCGGGCGGGGCCGGGCGCGAATCCGCGGTGGGGACGGTGAGCCACCGAGCGGCGAGGTCGTCCGGCGCGGCGTCGACCAGCGCGAGGTGGCGTCCGACCGTGGCGACCGGCTCCGGGTGCAGGCGCAGGGCGAATCCGCCGTCCTCGTCTCCGTAGCGGGGCAGCGGGTCGCCGCCGGCCGTGAGACCGGCGAGGAACCCGGCGCTGCGCCGCACGGCCGCGTCGATCGCGGGAAGCGGCCGGTCACCCCGCAGCCGCACGAGCGCGGCCGGCACGAGCAGCAGCTGCGCGCTGAAGATCAGGTACGACGAGGACTGCTCGGCGCCCGCCCCGTCGGGCAGGATCTGCCGATCGGCCTCGCGCTCGAGAGCGGCGAGGGCGTTGCGCTCCCAGCGCCGGGCACCTGGCAGCTCGGGGTGCAGGATCGCGACGGCCGCGGTCCCGGCCAGCTCACCGAGCACGTGGTTGTTGGCCGAGCTGAACCGGGAGCGGTCCGTCCAGCACATCTCCGCGCTCTCGGCGAGCATCGTCACGATGCGCCGGTACCGCCCCGCGGTCATCGCGGGCGCGTGCCGCAGGCCCTGGATCGCGATCGCGACCGACATCGCGCGCAGCCCGGCCTCGAATCCGCCGCGCCATGCGATGCCGCGACCGGTGGGGTTCTGGTCGAGCCAGCTGTCGAGTTGGTCGAGCGCCGCATCGGCATACCTGTTCTCGCCGGTGAAGAGCCATGCCTGGGCGAGCCACGGCAGGTGCTGGAGCCGGTTGAGCTCCCAGATCCACTTCGGGTCGCCGTAGGTCCGGTGGTTGATGCGGGCGGCCGGCTTGTGCGGCCAGCGGCGGCCGGTACGCGGGTCGACGTTCCAGTCGATGAGGTCGGGGAACCGGACGGGGTCCTGACCGAAGAAGGCGAAAGTGCCGTCGAGCACGGCGTCCGCCGACCGGACGACCTCGTCCACCTGGTCGGGCAGTTCCCGGGCGATCATGGCGGCCCGCGCCGCGTCGAGCACGACCGGCCGGCCGACGGCGCTACGGAAGCCCTCGAACGCCAGGTCCCGGCCCGACTCGGCGGGCTCCGCCGGCACTGACCGCGCGGGTGACACCAGTGCCCGTCCTGCTCCACGCGCCGCCGTCGCGATCCGCCAGGCGATCTCGCCGAGCCCCATCATCCGGGCCCGCGCCACGTACCAACCCAGCTTGCCCATGATCACCCTTCCCCGGGGGCCGTACGCGTCCTGGGCACGACCACCAGGGCGTAGAAGTCCTCGAGGTGCCGCTCCGCGATCTCCCACGACAGCTCGCCTGCGACCCTGACCCTCCCGAGCTCGCCCATCCGCGCCCGCCGGCCCGGGTCACCCAGCAGCTCGTCCACGAGCTTCGCGAACGCCTGTTCGTCGTCGGCGGGCGCGTAGACGGCAGCCCCGCCGGCCGTCACGCGCGTCTCGGTGAGGTCGAACGAGACGATCGGCCGCCCGATCGACATGTATTCGACGATCTTGTTCATCGAGGACACGTCGTTGAGCGGCGTCTTCGGGTCCGGGGCGAGGCACACGTCGGCCGTCGACAGGCAGCGCTGCACGAACTCGTCGGGCACCCGGCCGGTGAACTCCACGCAGTCGTCCAGGCCGAGCCGGGTGCACAACACCTTCATCTCGTCGAAGACGTCGCCGCTCCCCATGAAGATCGTGTGCAGGTCGTCACGCCCGAGGTCGTGGCGCAGGTGCGCCAGCGCCCGCAACGCGCAGTCGATGCCGTCCTGCGGCCCCATCACGCCCAGGTAGGCTGCGAGGTGGCGCCTACCCTTGCGGAGTGCGGGGTCGGCCGGCAACGGTGTGAAGCGCTCCAGGCTGGGCGCGCTGCGGACGACCTGCACCCGGCCGGGGTGTTTGCGCCCCCGGCCGATCGCCACCCGCCGGTAGCTCTCGTTCGTGCTGATGACCGCGTCGGCGAGGGCGAAGGTGAGCCGCTCGCAGATCAGCGCCACCCGCAGCAGCCACCGCCCCCCGTTCGGGAAGCGGGACCGGAACAGCTCGGGCACGAGATCGTGCTGATCGAAGACGAACCGCGCGCCGAGGAGCTTGAGCGGCAGAACCGCGGGCAGCAGCAGGTCCGGCGGGTTGCACGCGTGCACGACGTCGACGGGCCCCTCCCGGCGCACGCGCAACGCGAGGCGCAGCGTGTGCCACAACGCGGCGCCGTACTCGCGCACGTAACCGGCCGGCCCACCAGTGGCCGCCCGCAGCGGGTAGCGCAGGATCCGCACACGGTCGAGGACCACCTCCGGCTCCTCGTCGCGGCCCTTGCCCATCGGGCAGACGACCACGACGTCGTAGCCGGCGTCGACCAGCGCCAGGCACTCCTGCCAGACCCGCCGGTCGAAGGGCACCGAGAGGTTCTCGACGAGCACGAGAACCCGCGGGTTCCGGCGGTTCATCGGGCGAGCTCGGCGACAAGCCGCTGGTAGCCCTGCACGGTCCGCTCGATCGAGAACTCGCGCTCGGCGTGCGCCCGCCCTCGCTCGCCCATGGCGCGGCGGAGGGCGGGATCGACGATCAGGCGTTCCAGGCGCGCGGCCAGCGCGGGCTCGTCGCCGACCGGGACGATGAACCCCTCCTCCTCATCGGCGACGAGGTCGCGCAGCGCCCCGCAGTCGGTGGCGACCATCGGCACTCCCGCGGCCATCGACTCGAGCACGGCGAGCGGCGCACCCTCGTGCACCGAGGACAGGCATGAGATGTCGAATGCCGGGAGCAGTGCCGGAACATCGCTGCGCAGGCCGGTGAAATCGACGCGGTCGGCGATCCCGAGCTCGTCGACGAGGGCTCGCACCCGCGGAGCCTCCGGACCATCACCCACCACGACCAGCCGGAGCCGCGGATGCGTCGGGGCGAGCGCCGCGATGGTGCGCAGCAGCACGCCGTGCGCTTTCTGCGGCCTGAGCACGGCGACGATCCCCACCACAACATCGGCCCGGTCGAGGCCGAGCCGGGCCCGGGCCGCGATCCGGTCGGCGGGCGTCGGGGCCGGTCTCAGCACGATCCCGTTCGGGATCACCACCTCCCGCGTGCGGCGCCAGGGGAACCGGCCGACGCCCTCCTCCTCGTGGAGGTAACGCCCCTGGCTGGGCGCGAGGAGCACCAGCGCCTGCGTCAGGAACAGGGTCTCGACCACGCCCCGTGGCAGGACCCTCTTCCCGACCCCCATGAGATCCATGTCGTGGGCGGCCACGACGTTCGGCACCCGCGCGAGCCGGGCCGCGATCCGCCCGAGCAGCAGCCCCGCGCGGTGGTAGTGGGTGAGCAGGACGACGTCCGTGCCGCCGCTCCGGAAGGAGCGCACCAGCCGCAGGAGGGTTCTCGGGTCGAACCGACCGCTGCGCTCCAGGGACTCGACCGGCACGCCGGCCGCCTCGAACGCAGGCGCCAGCGCGCCCGGATGGCGGAAGCAGATCAGCCGCGGCTCGACGATGCGCCGGTCGACGTTGCGGCACAGCTCGAGCAGGAGGTTCTCCGCCCCACCAACGCTGACGTGGTCCTGGAGGATGGTGAGGCGGATCGGCCGTGCCGGTCGCTCCCGCCCTGCCGTACGCAGCAACGTCGCCCCGGCCACCCGGACCGATCGCTCGAGCGTAAACCTCTCGAGCACCCGTCGGCGCGCCGCGCGCCCCATCTCCGCGGTACGTCCGGGGTCGCGCATGATCTTGATCAGCGCGGTCGCCATGGCGCGGGGATCGCGGGGCGGCACGAGCTGCCCTGTGACGCCGTCGTCGACCATGTCCGGAAGCCCACCGACATCCGTGGCGACGACCGGGACGCCGCACGCCATCGCCTCGAGCACGGCCAGCGGGAAGCATTCCGTGTAGGAGCTCAGCAGCGCGACGTCCACCACCGCGAACAGCGACGCCACGTCCGACCGGGATCCGGCGAAGACGACGTTCCCGGCGATCCCGAGCTCGCCGGCCAGCTGCTCCAGCGGTTGCCGCAGAGGCCCGTCGCCGATCAGCACGAGCCTCGCGTCCGGGATCTCGTCGAGCACGAGTTTCATGGCACGCAGGGCGGTGCCGTGGTCCTTCTCCGGGCGCAGCACCGCGAGCATGCCGATCGTCGGGCCCTGCGCAGGGATGCCGAGCGCACTCGCCGTTCGCGCCGGCTCGCCCGGCCGGGCGGGCTGGAACAGGCTCGTGTCGACCCCGTTCTCGATGACCTCGATCTTGCTTTCGGGGAAGCCGAGCTGCTCGACAAGATAGGCGCGTTGCTCGTCGGCCACGCCGTAGTAGGCGCTGGTCAGCGGGCCGAGGACCTTGTAGACGGCCCGCCGGACCGCGCCGCGCGGCGTGATGTCGCCGGCGTTGTGCACCCACACGACCGTCCGCGCGACCCGGGTGAACGCGGCCGCGATCCGGCCGAGCGTGTCGGCGTTGTACCCGCGCGTGATCACGACGTCCGGATGCTCGTCGGTCATGATCCGGATCAGGCCGAAGAGGGCGTGCAGCCACCGGCGCCTGCTGTGGAGGGCACGCGCGGGCACGCCATGGCCGGCGAGCGTCGGGAAGAGCCCTCCCTCCTCGCCGATGCAGACCACCGAGACGTGGAACCGGGCCGGATCGAGCGCGGGAGCGAGCGTCACGACATGGCGCTCGGCCCCACCGGTACCCAGGTCGGGAACGATGAACAGGATTCTCAGCGGACCGGCTTCCCGGACCCTGCGACGCCATCCCGTCACGGCTCGGTCACCTCCCGGTAGAGCGCATCCAGCTGACGCCACACGACATCGGCGTCGAACGCGGTGAGCACCCGCTCCCGCGCCGCACCTCCCAGGCGTTCACGCAGGGCGCGATCGCCAAGCACCGCGCGCAGCGCGGCCCCGAGGGAGTCGACGTCGTCCGGCGGCACGAGCAGACCCGACCGGCCGTGCTCCACGAGCTCGGGGATGCCGCCCACGTCGCTCGCCACCACGCAGACGCCGCTGGCCATGGCCTCCAGGACGGCCATCGGCTGCCCCTCGTGCCGCGAGGGCAGCACGAAGACGTCGGCGGAGGCGAGCAGTGCCGCCGCCTCGGGCGCCGGCAGCCAGTCGCGCACCCGGACCGACCGCTCGATACCGAGCTTCATGCTCAACTTTCGGGCTTCGCCCACGTCACCGTCCCCGGCGAGCGTGAGGAGAGCGGGCACCGCCCCGTCCCACTCGGCGGCCAGCTTCGCCCAGGCCTCCAGCAGGCAGAACGCACCCTTGCGCTCGCCGACCGCGCCGAGGAACACGGCGTTCAGCTCGTCGCTCGTCCGAGGTGGCGGCGCCGGGGGCACCACGACGGAGTTCGGAACGACCTCGACCCGCGACCGCGGCGCGATGCGGCGGATGCGGGTGGCCCACCGCTCGCCCAGGGTCAGGACAGCCACGGCGTGGGTCAGCACGCCGCGCACCCCTCGGCGGAGCGGAGCCGGTAGCGCGGCGTGGAATTCGTCGAACCGAGATCCGTGTACGTGCACGATCACCGGAATCCCGAATGCGCGCGCGATCCAGAACAGGACCGCCTTGCGCACGAAGCTCCCGTGCGACGACATGTGCAGGTGGATGAGGTCAGGACGCGAAGTCAGGAGGGTCTGCACGTACCGCGGCACCGCCGAGGCGAAAGTGCCGATCTTGCGCGCCGCACCCCCGTCGCGATGGGTGGCGATGTGCCGGATCTGCCAGCGCGTCCACAGCGGGGTGTCGCGGATCGTCCGCACGTAGCTCGCGATGCCGCCGCGGGTACTCGTGCTCGTCGACACCCAGAGCACCCGCCCGGGCGTCATGTCGAGGCTCCGGCGGGCTCGCGGGCCTTCCCGGCCTGCTCGTCCCGTTGCCGGATCGACGCGCCCACGGCCGCCCCGGCGATCAGGAAGACCAACAGGTTGACGAAGTCGTTGTAGCGCATGTCGACAGTGGCGCCGCTGCCCACCCACACGACGACGGAGACGACGGCGAGCACGGCGATCGTCCGCCCGTCCACGCCGGCACGCGGCAACCGGCGGAACGCCCGGACGATCTGGTACGCCACCATCGCGAGAACCACGAGCCACAGCGCGAGCCCGATGAGCCCGAGTTCCACAGCGATGCCGAGCTCGTTCTCGTGGGAGGAGTACCCGTATCCGCGCGTCCAGTTGATGTCGGTGGCCCACTGCTGGTGGTGGTGGGTGTTGACCTGCGCGAACCGGCCGATTCCCCAGCCGACGATCGGTTCCTCGCGGATGGCCCAGAACGAGGTCTGGATCATGTTGAGCCGGTCCTGGACCTCCGACGGCGAGCCGAGTCCACCCTCGGCCCGGTCCGCGCTCGCAATCGTCGCCCACTCCGCCACGACGAACATCCCGGCACCGATCAACGAACCGGCGAACACCGATCGCGAGTTGGGCGCGATGAAGGCGCAGAGCACGAGTGCCAGCCCGAACACGATGAGCACGGCCCGCGTGTGGGTAAGGTAGATTCCGACCGCGCAGAGGGGCGCCACGAGGCCGGCCAGCACCCGCTGCCAGCCTTTCAGCGAACGGTCCTTCGCGAGAAATACGGCGGCGATGAATCCCATCGACATGACGAGCCCGTTGACGACCGGCTGGTCGAAAACACCGACCGCGCGCTCCGGCCAGCTCGGCTTGTCAACGATGTATTTCGGCCACACCAACGCCCGCGGGCCCGTGAACTGCAGGATGCTGACCAATGCCGAATATGCCGCGAACCCCAGGACGCCGAAGAGGAGAACGCGGATCCGGGACGCGCTCTGGAACAGCGCCCTCCCGACCACGTAGCCCGCGAACGGGAAAACGGTGCCCATCATGATGAACCGGTAGATGACGATCGGTTCTCCGGTGAGGGGCATTGCTGCCGGATACACGTGCGGCCACACCGCCGAAACGACGTTCCAGAGCAGGTAGGCGAGCATGACCGCTTCCAGCGGCCCGAAGTGGAGGCGGATCGTGCCGCGCAGGGTGGCGATGGCCACCGCCACGACGAGGGCGGCGAACAGCAGGGTCATCGGCTCGGCCGGCAGGCCACTCACGTGGATCGCCAGCCGGAAGAACGAGGCGAGCAACAGCAGCAGAGCCGTTGCCACCGGCGCGAGGAAGACCACCACGCCGGCCGCGCCTCCCATCGCGACGATCAGCACGCCCCGCGGGCCCTCGATCGGCCCCTCGCGCATCGCGCCCGCGATCAGGACCAGCCCGAGCCCCACGGCCGCGGCGAGCCGCCACAGGTCGGCGCGGCCCGGCGCCAGGCCCCGGACCGGAACCGGAACGGTCACGGACTGCGCTGACCGGTCCCGAGCGGGGAGAAGTGCACTCAGCCCTGCCACTGCCCGTCCCTCGACCCGGCCCGGTCGCCGAGCTCACCCGGTTCACCGGGCGTAGCGGCGACCATCGCGTCGTGCGGGAACGGGCTGGGCCGGTGCTGCGGCCCGACACCGTTGCCGTCATGGCTGTCGGCGTCGTCATGCTCCTCGGCACCGTCGTGTCCCGCGGCGGCGTCGAATCCCGCGGCGGCGTCGTGTCCCGCGGCGCGCTCATCAGGCTCGGCGCTGTGGCCGGCATCGACGCCGTTCCCGTTGACATCGACCGCGCCGTCGTGGCCGTCGTCGCGGCCGCGGTCGACGTAACCGCTGGCGTAGCTGCCGTCGTCGGCACCGCGGGCGGGGCTTCCGCCGTCGTGCCCGGCTGCCGCCACGAGGACAGGTGCGGGCCTGACGTCGACCGGAGCGGGCAGGGCCGGCTCGGAGGAGAGCCGTCCACCCGAGCGGTCGATCACGATTCCCGCGATCCGCGCCCCCACCGCTTCCAGCAGGACGACGGCCTCCCGCAGGTCGTCGGCACGCGTGTTTCTCCCGTCCACGACCAGGACGACCCGTTGCGCGGCTGCACAGATCGACTGGCCCTCCGGAGCGTCGAGGACCGGCGGTGCCTCGACCACCACGAGGCCTGCCGTCGTCGATGCCTCCTCGAGCGCCCAGGTGAGATGCCGCGGCTCGGCGACGGCGTAGGGGTCGATGTCGGCCACGCGGCCCGGGGGGAGAACCCGCACACCGTCCCCGAGGGGGATCGTGGTGGCGAGCACGGTCACCTGGCCCTGGAGGACGTCGGCGAACCCGGCCACGTGCTCGTACCCGGTCACGGGAACCCGGAAGTCGGCCATCACGTGCAGTGCTCCGCCACGCCGCGCGGCCCAGGCGGCCGCGAGCTCGTGAGCGAGCGCCGACGCGCCGTCGCCCCTGCGCACGCCGGCGACCGCGACCACCGGTGTCGAACCGTCCTCGGACGCGGACAGCCCGTTGAGGAGGTGCTGCAGTCGCTCGCGCCGTCCGGCACGGCGTCGCCCGAGCTCGGCCAGCACGGGACGGCCTGCCGCGTCCTGCACGTCACCGGTGGTGTGCACCCGCCGGTCGAGAACCGCCATGACGAGGGCGATCAGGACGCCGAGGATCGCGCCCCCCACCACACCGCTGACGATGTCGATCATCGGACTGGGAGTGGAGCTGGACACACCCGGCTCGGGCTGGAGCTGCTTCAGGTGGTTGGTGTTGTCCGCGAGGAACTCCGTGAGCCGGCCCTGCAGCGACCTGATCTGGTCGAGCATCACGTTCTTCTCGACGTCGGTGCGCTGGAGGGAGTTGAGCTCCTGGACGTGGCCGTCGATCTCGGCCTGGAGGTCGTTGACGGCCTGCCGGCGTTCGGCGACGAGTGCCTCACGAACGTCGTCGCGGAACACCTCCGCCGCGGAAGCCGCCGCATCGCGCGCCGCGCCCTCGGAGGGACCCGATGCCTGAATGTAGAGGATCGGGCTCGATGCCCCGGTCTTCGCCGAAAGCGACACGTCGTCCGGAATGCCCGCCTGGGCGCGCAGCAGCTGCTGATAGCTGTCCTGGTTGAAGTAGTCGACGTATCCGAGGGCGAGGACGCCGTCCTGGTCCGGGGATCGTTCCTGCGACTGGCTCGTGAGCGCGGTCGTCGCGGTCCACGTGGTCGTAGCGGTCGAGACCGACCACAGCGCCGCGAGGGCACCACCGGCAGTCGCCAGAACGACAACCAAGACCCACCATTTGGCGATGCGCAGGGTGTACTTCCGGAGTGGGCTCATCTGCTGCCTTTGCTGGGATACGGAAACGTCCCGAGCCTCTGCTCCGGAGACCGGGGTGGTTGCACGGAAGTACTCGCCCGGCGAAGCCGGACCATTACGGGCCGACGGCGGTTCGTCCTCCGGCGCAGCCGCTCAGCGGGCATCACCGCCGTCGAGCACGGCCCCGAATGCCCCCGAGAAGGACGAGCGAGCCGCCGAACAACCGAACTGCATCGAGCGTTTCCGGGTTCGTTCCTGCCGGGCTCCGTGTTACGCGGGCCCAGCACGTCGGTGACACCCCGGCCCGCCCTGCCCTGTCAGTACGCTCCGCCACCCCGGACCACCGCCCGCGCCGTCAGCAGGAGGATCCGGACGTCCAGGGCGAGAGTCCAGTTCTCGACGTACCGGAGGTCCAGCCGCAGCGACTCCTCCCAGGACAGGTCGCTGCGCCCGCTCACCTGCCACAGCCCGGTCATGCCCGGTTTGACGAGCAACCGCCGCCGGGCCTCGGGCGCGTAACCGGCCACCTCCGCCGGCAGCGGAGGGCGCGGACCCACGAGCGACATCGACCCGCCGAGGACGTTGAACAGCTGTGGGAGCTCATCGAGGGAGAACCGCCGAAGGATGCGTCCGACGCGCGTGACCCGTGGGTCGCTGCGCATCTTGAACAGCGGTCCCGCCCCGTCGTTGTGCGCGAGCAGCTGGGCGCGCAGCACCTCGCCGTTCGGGACCATCGACCGGAATTTGATCATCTTGAACTCGCTCCCGCCGACGCCGACGCGGACCTGCCGGAAGAACACCGGGCCGCCGTCGCATGCCACCACGACCGCCAGCGCGATCAGCAGAGGCGCCGTGATCACCACCAGCAGCAGGGCGGAGACACGGTCGATCATCCCCTTGAGCAGGCGAGCGGCACCGGTGAACGTCGGATGGGTCAGGCGCAGCAGGGGTAGGCCGTCGAGGGATGCGACATGCAGGCGTGGACCGGCCACCTCCATCAGGCCCGGCTCGACCACCAGCTCGGTCTGGGTGTCCTCGAGGTCCCATGCCAGCTGCTGCAGCCGCTGCGGCGTGAAGCCGGTCGCCTGCGCCACGCTGACGGCGTCGAACCGTCCACTCCGGGTGAGCGCCGCGACGGCATCGAGATCACCGATCACCGGCACACCGGCGAGCAGCCACCCGCCGTCGGGACCACGGCCCGTCGGGGTGCAGGCCGCGGCGACGACCCAGCCCTCGTGGGGGGCCCGGCGCGTCTGGGCGACGAGCGTCTCGACAGCCGCTTCGGTACCGACGGCCAGCAGGGATGCCATCGCCGCGCCCTCCCGGCGCCGGCGGTGCAACTCCCATCGCAGGCCGAGCCGCCCGGCCGTGGCGAGCGCGCCCGCGATCGGGAGCACCCCGAACACCCACGGCCGGCCGGCCGGCAGCTGGCTCGCGAGGCTGACGAGTGCGACGACGACCGCCGCGCCGACGAATCCCCGCAGCAGGCGGCTGAACTCGGCGGACCCGTGGCCGAGCACCAGCGGATCCCACGCCCTCGCGACCCCGAGCGCGGCCACGGTGAGGACGAACACCAACGCCCCGATCGCCAGAACGACGACAGGCGGGGCGGTACCCCACTGCGAGTACAGCACTGCCGAGACGACCACTGCCAGGAGATCCGAGGCGATGGCGGCCCGGCGGAACCATCTCAGCCATCGTGGACGTCTGTGTTCCGCCTGTCGCGGCTGCTGACCGCGTTCCGGGACGATCGCTCGCCGCACCGGCCGTTCGACGTCCCGCCCGATGTCCACGGCGTCACTGCTCACGCGGTGCCTCCCCTGCGAATCCCCCAGCCGAACGATCGGGTCGATCTCGCCCCACCAGGCGTTAACAGGCGATCCGGGCGATGCGACCACTTCGGGGCGGGCAGTTGCCGGCAAAGTCGATCGGAGCAATATCCACATGATGCAGGCCCCGGGCAGCCGGCTCCTCGTCCTCGGGTGGCACAACGTCGAAGGCACGTGGTGTTTCCCGGCCCGTCCCGAGGCCGGGCTGCGTGGCCTCGCCCGGCAGCTGCGCATCCTGCGGAGTGTGGCGAACGTCGTACCGCTCGCCGCGGCGCTGACCGATCTCGCGGCCGGCCGTCCGTTGCCGCCGCGCGCGGTGGCGATCACGTTCGATGACGGTTACCGCGACAACCTCACGCTCGCTGCGCCGTTGTTGCGCGAACTCGAGTTGCCCGCCACGTGTTTCCTCGTACCCGGCTTCCTCGGGCGTACCACCCGCGCGTGGTGGGAGGAGCTGGCCTCGGCCGTGGCGACCGCGCGAGCCCCGAAGATCACCTGGAAGGGGCGGACGTATCGCCTCGGCACCCCGACAGAGCGGGCTGCCGCCGCCCGCGCCCTGTCCGACCGGCTGAAAGGGTACGACCGCGCGGCCCGCGAGACTGCCGTCGACGAGCTGACCGGTCTGCTCGATCCGGCGCACGGCTACTCCGTCGATGAACACTTCATGGACTGGGACGAGGCACGCCGGCTGAGCGAGCACCTGGAGATCGGATCCCACTCATCGCACCACGCGATCCTCTCCCGGGAGAGCGTCGAGCAGCAGGTGGCCGACCTGGCCTCGGCCCGCACGCAACTGCAGGAACGGCTCGCCGTCGACGCACCCGTACTGGCGTACCCGAACGGGACGGCCGCCGACTACACGGCGAACACCGTGTCCGCGGCAGGCAGGGCGGGGTACTCGCACGCGGTCACGACACGCCGCGGGCTCAACGGGGCATCCACTCCGCGGTACGAGGTGCGCCGCACCGTGATGTCGCCCGACCGCGGGGTCGCCGATCTCCGCAAGCTCGTGCGGGACACGCTGGCGCACGCCGTCACCGGGAAGTGACGGGACCCGGAATCGTGCGCCGATCGCAGTTCGAGCCGACCCGCCCCTCCGAGCTCGGCACCGACGACATCGAGGGCTGGCGGGAGCTGCAGCGCGCCGACCCGGCTCTTGCCAACCCGTTCCTCGCACCCGAGTACGCGATCGCGGTGAGCACGGCGCGCCCGCAGGCTCGGGTCGCAGTCCTCGAGGACGGCTTCTTCGCGTTCGAGGACGACGGATCGGGCATCGGCCTGCCATTGGGCGCCGGCCTGTCCGACCAGCAGGCGGTGATCGGGCGGTCCGTCGTGCACGCCCGTGAGCTCGCGGCCCGATGCGGACTACACGCCTTGTGGTTCGAGCACGTACCCGAGCGGCTGCTGCCTGCCGGCGTGAGGCGAGTGGTCCGCTACCCCTCGCCGGTGATCGACCTGAGTGGCGGCTACGCGGCGTTCTTCGAGGGCCGACGCCGGGCGTCGAAGGGCCTCGTGGCCACGATGCTGCGCAAACGGCGGAAGATGGAGCGTGAGATCGGGCCGGTCCGGTTCGTCTTCGCGTCGGACGACCGGACGGTCCTGAGCGACGTCATGCGGTGGAAGTCGGAGCGGTACGCCGAGCTCGGTGCATGGGACCGGTTCGCCGACCCCGCCACCGTCGCCCTCATCGACGAGCTGCACACCACGACGGCGCCGGGATGCTCGGGCACGCTGTCGGTTCTGTACGCGGGAGACCGCGTGGCCGCCGCGCACTTCGGGTTGCGCTCCGAACGGGTGCTGACCAGCTGGTTCCCGACCTACAATCCGGACCTCGGCGGGTACTCGCCCGGGCTTCTCCTGCACTTCCTGATGGCTGAGGCCGCTGCCGAGCACGGGATCGTCGCGTTCGATCTCGGCGCGGGAGAGTTCGGGTACAAGAACGTGCTGAGCACCACGGACGAGGTCCTCACCCGAGGCTGGGCATTCCGCGCGACGGCGGTCGGGATCGGACGCCGGGCTGCGACGGCTCCTGCACACGGGATCCGCACGCTCACAGCGCGCGCACCACGAGCGCGCGCGGCGCTGAAGGGTCTGCGCGACCGGGTGAGGGCCATGTGATGCACGGCCCGCCTCCCTACCGTCCTAGACGTGCGACGGCACGGACGGGTGAGATGCGAACGCCCCGCTCCGTCCTCACCCTGCTGTGGGCCTCGGCCACGCTCCTCGGCTTCGCGGTCGCGGCGACCACTCGGATCGGCGCTATCGTGCTCACCATCTACGGCAGCCACGGCGTGCATCTCGGCGATCTCGCCGGGTTCGGCGTCGCGTACGGCGCTGCCGCCCTGCTCACCCGTCG
Source organism: Pseudonocardia adelaidensis (assembly GCF_039543345.1). NCBI lineage: Bacteria > Bacillati > Actinomycetota > Actinomycetes > Pseudonocardiales > Pseudonocardiaceae > Pseudonocardia > Pseudonocardia adelaidensis. The sequence continues at coordinate 363,055 of NZ_BAABJO010000001.1, forward strand.
CGTGCTGACGCGCGGCCGCTCTCGTCCGGACGGCCGATAGCGGCCGCCATACGCCGGAACCCGAGGCGTTGATCGGTAACGGGACCCGCTCGCCTGCCGAAAGCCCGAATGGAGCTCCCCAGCCCCCGGCCGTCACGGCCGCCCCTGACGTCGAGGGGTCACGACCTTGCCCAGAACCCAGTGGCGCAACACCGCCCGCACCCCCAGCGCCCTGATCCCGATCGGCCGCACGCTCGCCGTCGACCTGCTCGTGCTCGCCGCCCTGTTCACCGGGGCCGTGCTGCTGGGGGTCCTGATCCACGGCCGGCACGCGGTGGCGCACGAGGCGGTGGGGGTGCTGGCGCTCGCGGCCGGGCTCGCCGCGGCCATCCTCCTCGCCGCCGTCGCCGCGCTCACCGGCAGCGCGCGCACCGGCCGGATCGCCGGCGCCATCGCCCTCTACGCGGGTGTGGCGCTCCTCGTGGAGGCCACCGGGCTCGAGGACCCGATGAACATCTGGGTGCTGGCGGGCACCGTTGCGGTCCTCGGCGCGCTCGGGCTGCTCGTGCTCGGCGTGCGCGGCCCGGTCACGGGGCGGGCCGGGCGGTGGGCGGCGGGCGCCGTCGGCGGGCTGACCATGGCGGTCGTCGCGGCCATCGCCGCGGTCGCCGTCGCGCTGCCGGGGCGGATGCCGCCGGGCTGGGTCGTGGCCACGCTCGACGTCGTCGCGTGGTCGGGTGCCGGGGCGGCCGGGATCATCGCGCTGGGGGCGGGCGCCCGGTCCGGGCGGGCCCTGGTCCGCCGCACCGGGATCGCCTTCGCCACCCTGTCCGCCGCGCACGCCGTGCGCATCGTCGCGGGGAGGCCACCCGGCTCCGACCGCGGCGCGATCGACGCCGCGCTCGAGCTCACCGCCGTGGCGATGCTGCTCGTCGCCGCGGTCGCCTTCTTCGTCGCCGTCCTGCGCGGCCTGCGCACACCGACGGCGCCCACCCCCGCCCCGGCCCGCACCCACGACCGGACCGACGACCGCGAGGACGCCGCCGCGCCGAGCCTGCTCGGCGCCGCCACCGTCGGCCCCGTCACCGACGCGATCCGGATCCTCACCCCCGCCCTCGTGGCCGGCGACACCGCCGACGGCCACGACCGGGCAGGCGGTCCGCCACGACGCTGGAGCCGGGCGAACCCGCACCGCCGCGGCCGCCCGGACCGCGGCCGCCCACCCGGCCGCCGCGCCCGCGACTGACCCGGCTCAGAATGTGTGAGAAGCGCGGAGCGGGCCGCCCGGGGCGGCCAGGACCCGCTGGATCACCGACGTCTGCGGCCCACATGCGGGCTTGTCACACACATTCTCAGGCCGCGCGCTCCCCCAGCCACGGCTCCCAGGACGGCAACGGCTCGACCGCCAGCACCAGGATCCCGCCCGCCGCGCGGTCGGGCGCCCGGGGCGCCACGGCGAGCGTCCAGCCGAGCTCCTCGATCAGCCGGTCGGCCTTCCGGGAGTTGCAGGTGCGGCAGGCCGCGACGCAGTTGTCCCAGGTGTGGGCGCCGCCCCTGCTCCGGGGTACGACGTGGTCGATCGTGTCGGCCCGCTTGCCGCAGTAGGCGCAGCGCCGCCCGTCCCGCCGGAGCACGCCGGCGCGGGTCATCGGGACGGCGTGCCGATAGGGCACGCGCACGTAGCGGGAGAGCCGCATCACCGACGGCGCGGGGATGGTGAGGTTCTCGGAGTGGAAGGCGACGCCGCCGAGGGTTTCCTCGACGCACTCGGCCTTGCCCGTGAGCATCAGGACGACGGCGCGCTTCGCGGTGACGACGGCGAGCGGCTCGAAGGTGGCGTTGAGAAGCAGGACCCGGGACCCCGTCGGGATCGCGCTCGGGTGCTGCGCGATCCCCGGTGCCTCCCCTGGATCGGGGTCGGCGCCGATGGGGTCCGGTTGTCGGTGCTTCACGCGACCACCTCCCTGCCGCAGATGAGACCACAGGAGAGCGGATTACGCACGTGTGATATGTCGCCCAGCGCGCCGGAACGCGCCCCGTTCGCGGTCAGCGGGCGACGTCGGCGAGGAGCTCGCTCTCGATGACGACCCGCATGCGGGCGAGCACGTCCATCATCGTGTCGACGAGCTGCTGCGCCTCCTTGGCCGAGCGGGCGGAGGCGATCTCGCGGCGGGCGTCGCCCATGAAGCTGGTGAGCAGCGCGACGAGCACCCGGTTGACCGGGCTGTTGCTCGCGCCGAGCAGCCGGAAGTTGTCCTTCACCCACGCCTTGCTGCTCTGCCGCAGCAGCTTCTGGAAGCCGGGCGGGGTGTCGCCGTCGTGCACGAGCTTGACCATGTCGCGGTTGGCCCACGTGGCCCCGAGGTACGCGCGCGATCCGGCCTCGAACAGCGCGAACGGGTCGGTGGTGCCCTCGGCGCGGGCCGCGGCGACCGCACGCGCCGCCACCTCGTGCTGCTCGTCGCGGTACCTCTCCCACAGGGCGGTGAACAGCTCGCCCTTGCCGCCGAAGTGGTGGTAGAGGCTGCCGACGCTGGAGCCGGCCCGCTCGACGACCTCCGAGACGCTCGCCTCCGCGAAGCCGCGCTGGGCGAACACGACCCGTGCAGCGTCCAGGAACTGTGCGCGCGTCTGCTCGGTGGTGCTCCACTGCCGGCCTGCACTGCGGCCGCTGCGGACTGTCACGGCGCCTCCCTCGGGACCCTGGCTCCACTCGGGCGCCGGTCGCGCGAGCCTACGTGGCCAGGGTACGGGCGGGACGGAACACCGGGACCGCGGTCTCCTCGTGGTCCTCCCAACCCACCTCGACCCGCATCCCCACGTGGACGGCTGCGGGGTCGGCGTCGACCTCCGCCATCATGCGGAACCCCTCGTCGAGATCGACGTAGGCGACGACGTAGGGGGCGCGGGACCGGAAGTACGGGTGCCCGTGCCTGCGCACCACCGTGAACGTGTAGACGACGCCGCGGCCCGCCGACTCGTGGACCGTCCCGCCCTCGGTGCGGCGCGGGAAGAACACGACCTCACCGTCCGAGGCGGTGCCGTAGGTGAGCCGGTGCTCGCCGCAGGCCCGCCAGAACTCGGCGGTGTCGGCCTCGGTGAGCACGGGCAGCGGTCGCGTGGGCTCTTCGGACACCTCTCAGCCCCTCTCCAGGACGACGGTGGCGGCGGCGTGGCGGGTGCCGAGCAGCCCGCCGTTGCCGTGCGCGACGGCGGTGCGGGCGCCCTCGACCTGCGCGGTGGACTCCCCGCGCAGCTGCCGGGTGGCCTCGATGAGCAGGAAGATCCCGCGCATTCCCGGGTGGTTGGACGAGAGCCCGCCGCCGTCGGTGTTGAGCGCGGGCGCGCCGGGCCGATCGAACCGCAGGCGCCCACCCTCGACATACGGCCCGCCCTCGCCCTTCTTGGCGAAGCCGAGGTCCTCGAGCAGCGCGAGCACGGTGATCGTGAACGAGTCGTAGATCATCGCGATGTCGACGTCCTCGGGGCGCACCCCGGCCTCGGCGAAGGCGGGCGGCCCGGAGAGCGCCGCGGCGCTGGTGGTGATGTCCCGGCCGTTGCCGGGGTAGCCGACCGCCTCGCCGGAACCGGTGATCCAGACCGGCGCCGTGCGGCAGTCGCGGGCGACGTCGGCCGCGGCGATCACCACCGCGCCGCCGCCGTCGGAGACCAGGCAGCAGTCGAGCACGTGCAGCGGGTCGGCGACGAGCCGCGAGCCGAGCACGTCCTCGACCGTGATCTCACCGGTGTTCCTGATCCCGAGCGCGGCCAGCCCGGCGACGGCGTCCGGGTTGCGGACGGCGTGCGCGCGCGTCGTGACCGCGACCTCGGCGAGCTGCTCGGGCGTCGTGCCGTACTCGTGCATGTGCCGCCGCGCGACGAGCGCGTAGTTGCCGATGAGCGGCAGGCCGTAGGGCACCTCCATGTTGTTCCCGGGTGCCGGGTCGGCGGCGGGACGGGCGCCGGTGCCGATGGCGCGCGATTCGCTCTTCGCGGTGGACCCGTACGTCAGCAGCGCGACGCGCGCCCGGCCCGCGGCGATGTCGCGGGCGGCGTGCGCGGCGTGGAACTCGTAGGAGCTGCCGCCCACGGCGGTGGTGTCGACGAGCCGCGGCGAGATCCCCAGGTACTCGGGCACCGCGATGCCGGCCATCGGCCCGGTCTCCCCCGCGTCGTAGACCGCGTCGACGTCGGCGAGGGTGAGCCCGGCGTCGGCGAGTGCGGCCGCCGCGCTCTCGGCCTTGATCTGCCACTTGGACAGCCCGTCGACCCGCCGGGACGGGTGCTCGTGGATGCCGACGATCGCCGCGGCACGTCCTGCCATCCCCAACCTCCTAGTGGAACCGGACGCGGCCGCGGTCGATGACCACGGTGCCGTCGTCGGTGGCGGTGCGGAAGAGCGCGGCACCGTCGCCGTCGCCCCAGATCGAGACCACGAGCTCCTGGCCCGGCAGCACCGGCTTCGTGAAGCGACCGGACATCGCGTCGAACCGGTCCGGGTCGGAGCCGCCCGAATCCGAGCTGCAGAGCGCGTGCAGCAGGGCCCTGCCGGTGAAGCCGTAGGTGCACAGCCCGTGCAGGATCGGCCGGTCGAACCCGCCGCGGGCGGCGAACGCGGGATCGGAGTGCAGCGGGTTGCGGTCGCCGGAGAGCCGGTAGAGCAGGGCCTGCTCGGGCCGGGTGCGGTAGCGCACCTGCTCGTCGGGCGCCCGTTCCGGCAGCCGCCAGTCGTCGCTCGCCGGGCCCGAGCGGCCGAACCCGCCTTCGCCGCGGATGAACACCCCGCTGCGGCTGGTGACGAGGAGCTTCCCGGTCTCGGCGTCGGTGGCCGTGTTCTCGGTGCTGACGAGGGCGCCGCTGCCCTTGTCGGCGATGCCGGTGACGGTGGAGACCACCTGCACCCGCCCGTCGACGGGCAGCGGCGCGTGCAGCTCGAACGCCTGCTCTGCGTGCACGAGCCTGGCCGGGTCGAAGTCGCCGAGGCGCCGGCCGGTGCGGGCCTGGGCGGCCAGCACGGCGAACGTGGGCAGCACCCGCAGCTCGACGCCCGCGGTGTTCTCCGTGGTGAAGGCGAGCTCCTCGGTGGGATCGGCCGCCCCGGCGCCGACGCCGAGGGCGTAGACGATCACGTCGCCGGCCCGCCACGTCCGCTCGACCGGGTCGGACGCGACCCCGACGAGGCTGTGGTCCAGCGCCATCGCCGGCCTCCCCCTTCACCTGATTTGGAACGTGATTCTAGGACAGAGTTGCCGCAGCGGCGGTCCCGTGTCAAGGCGTTGACATGCTCCGCCGGCTGCGCCCATAGTCGAATGCGGTTCTAGGATGCCGATCCAGATCCGCTCCCGGGAGGGGACGCGATGACGCGATCAGGGACGCTCGACGCTGCAGAACCGGCGGACCTCGACACCGCACGCAGGCGGCTCGCCACCCCGGAACGGCTGCGGGAGTTCTTCCGGCCTCGCAGCGTCGCCCTCGTCGGCGCTTCCGACAGCTCCGGCTGGGGCCGGTTCATCGTCGACAGCCTGCGCACGGCCGGCTTCACCGGCGCGCTGCGCATGGTCCACCCGTCCCGGCCCACCGCCTTCGACCTGCCCACCGTGCCGAACCTGCGCGCGCTCGACGAGCCGGTGGACCTCGCGTACGTGCTGGCGCCCACGCGCGCTGTGGAGGGCGTGCTGGAGGACGCGGCCGCGGCCGGGATCCGCAACGCGATCGTGCTGGCGTCGGGCTACGGCGACGGCGGCGGCGAGGCGGGCCGCGCGCTGGAGCGCAGGCTCGTCGAGCGGGCGGTGGAGCTGGACATCACGCTGCTCGGCCCCAACTGCCTCGGCTTCGTCAACGCCGCGGGCTCGGTGGCGCCGTTCGGGCTGGGGATCGTGCCGCCGCTGCGCCGAGGACCGGTGGGCATCGTGCTGCAGAGCGGGGCACTGACCAGCAACGTCCTCGCGTTCGCCCGCGCCCACCAGGTGGGCATCAGCCTGCTCACGTCCATGGGCAACGAAGCCGTGATCACCACCGCGGACGTGGTGGAGCACCTCGTCGCCGACGACGACTGCCGGGTGATCGGGCTCTTCCTCGAGTCCGTGCGCGACGCGCCCCGCTTCACCGCGCTGGCCGCGGCCGCGCTGGAGGCGGGCAAACCGATCGTGGCGCTGAAGGTCGGGCGCACCGAGGCCGGGCAGCGCACCGCGCTCGCGCACACCGGCGCGGTGGCGGGCGACGACGCCGTGGTCGACGCGGCGTTCCGGCAGTACGGCGTGATCCGGGTGGGCAGCCTGGAGGAACTGCTCGTGACGGCCGGGCTCCTCGGTTCGGGTCAGGTGCCCCGGGGCAGGCGGATGGGCGTGGTCACCGCGTCCGGCGGCGCGTGCGACATCATCGCCGACCGCAGCACCGACGAGGGCGTGGCGATCCCCGGGTTCGCCGAGGCCACCACCGAGCGGCTGCGGGCGGTGCTGCCGCCGTTCGCGGCCGCGCAGAACCCGCTCGACGTCACCGGCGTGATCCTCGCCGACCGCGGTTCGGCGCAGGCCGGCCTCGGTGACGTCGCACTGGATGCGGTGGTCGACGACCCCGGCATCGACTTCGTCTTCAACATGGTGGCGCTGCCGGCCGTCGAACCGCCCGACCCGTCGCTGATCGAGCGGCGGGTGGCCGCGATCGCCGCGAGCCGCGACCGCTCCCCCGTTCCGGTCGTCAACTTCACCGCCACGTGCACCGACCTCTCGCCCTACGCCCAGTCACTGCTCGACCGCCACGGCCTGCACGCGCTGGGCGGGATCGAGTTCGGCCTGAAGGCGGTCGGGCACGCCCTGCGCTGGCAGGAGACCCGCCGGGAGCCACCGGCCGTCCGCGCCGCCGGCCCGGCGCCGACCCCGCCCGGGCTGCCGGCCGGGTCGTGGTCGGAGGCCCGCGGGCGCGACCTGCTCGCCGGGAGCGGCGTGCCGCTCGTGCCCGCCGAGCTGGTGGGCGACGCCGATGCCGCCGTGGCCGCCGCCGAGCGGTTCGGCGGGGCGGTGGCGCTCAAGATCTGCTCGGCGGCCATCACGCACAAGAGCGACATCGGTGGGGTGGCGCTCGGCGTCTCCGGGGCCGACGACGTGCGCGCGGCGTTCGCGCGGGTGCTCGCGGCGGGCCGCGCCGCGACGGCCGACGTCGACGGCGTGCTGGTGAGCCCGATGCGCCCGCCCGCCACCGAGCTCTTCGTCGGCGTGACCGTGGACCCGTCGTTCGGCCCGGTGCTCGCCGTCGGCTTGGGCGGGGTGTTCATCGAGGTGCTGCACGACGTCGCGCTGCGGCTGCTGCCGGTGGACGCCGCGCAGGTGCACCGCATGCTCGGCGAGCTGCGCGGCGCCGCCGTGCTCGGCGGGGCCCGCGGCACCCGCCCCGCCGACCTGGACCGGGTGGCCGAGGTCGTCACGCGGGTCGCCGGCGCCGCGGCAGGCCTCGGCACGGCCCTGCAGACGCTGGAGATCAACCCGCTACGCGTCGACGGCTCGTGCGTCGAGGCGCTCGACGTGCTCGTCGTGACGTCCTGATCAGGAGGGAACGGATGGAACTCGATCTCGGGCCGGAGGCGGCGGCCTTCCGCGCGGAGGTCCGCGACTGGATCTCCCGCAACGCCCCCGCAGGCCTCGCCGACCTGGTGGACTGGACGTCACCGCCGATGACCGGCGGCGACCGCGCGGCGTTCGAGCGCGCGGAGGCCGACCCGCGGTACGCGGAGTGGACGCAGATCCTGCTCGACGCGGGCTGGATCTGCCCGCAGTGGCCGGCGGAGCACGGCGGCCGGGGGCTCACCCCGGTGGAGAACGCGATCTACAGCGAGGAGCTGGTGCGGGCCGGGCTGCCGCGCATCCGGCGCGGGTTCGGCGAGAGCATGGTCGGCCCGTCGATCATGGTGCACGGCACGGAGGAGCAGCAGAAGCACTTCCTACCGCGGGTCATCACCGCGGAGGACGTCTACTGCCAGGGCTTCTCCGAGCCCGAGCAGGGCTCCGACCTCGGCGGCGTGCAGACCCGCGCGACGGTGGTCGGCGACGAGGTCGTGGTGACCGGGCAGAAGGTGTGGACGTCCGGGTTCTACCGGGCGAACATGATCTTCGTCCTGTGCCGCACCGACCCCGAGGCCCCCAAGCACAAGGGCTTGTCCTACGTGCTGCTGCCGATGCGCGACAACAACATCGACGCGCGCCCGCTCAAGCAGCTCACCGGCTCCGCCGAGTTCGGCGAGGAGTTCATCGACGGCGCACGGGCGCCGCTGTTCAACGTCATCGGGGGGTTGAACAACGGCTGGCGGGTCGCGATGACCACGCTCGGGCACGAGCGCGGCGGCGGCGCCACGATCGCGCACCTGCGCTACCGCCGGCAGTTCGAGGCGCTCGTGGAGCTGGCGCGGGAGAAGGGCCGCGACCGCGACCCGGGCGTCCGCCAGGAGCTGGCGTGGTGCCACACCCATGTCGAGATCATGCGCTACCAGGGGATGCGGCTGATGGCGCAGCTGGCAGAGGGCCGCGAGCCCGGGCCGGAGGCGTCGATCTCGAAGCTGTTCTGGAGCGAGTACGAGCGGCGCGTCGGCGAGATCGCCGCCGAGCTGCTCGGCGCGGAGGCACTGGTGCGGCCGGAGGGCGACGGCTACCGGACCAGCCACTGGCAGGGCGTCTTCCTCGCCAGCCGGGCCGGCACGATCTTCTCCGGCACCAGCGAGATCCAGCGCAACATCATCGCGGAGCGGGCACTGGGGCTGCCCCGCGAGCCAGTGGCGGGAGGTGTGCGATGAGCGAGCAGGCGGGCTCGGGCCACGTGCAGGGAAGTGGCGTTTCACACCGGCTGGACGGGCGGGTCGCCGTCGTCACCGGGGCCGGGCGCGGGATCGGGGCGGGGATCGCCCGGCTGCTCGCCGCCGAGGGCGCCGCGGTGGTCGTCAACGACCTGGGCGTGGAGCTGGACGGCAGCGGCGCCGACACCGGCCCCGCCGCGCGGATGGCCGACGAGATCACCGCGGCCGGCGGCACGGCCGTGTCCGACGGCGGGGACGTCTCCGACCCGGAGGTCGGCGAGCGGCTCGTGCGCACCGCCGTGGAGAAGTTCGGCTCGCTGGACGTCGTGGTCAACGTCGCCGGGATCCTGCGCGACCGCATGATCTTCAACCTCACCGAGCAGGAGTGGGACGACGTCATCCGCGTGCACCTCAAGGGCCACTTCTCCACGATCAAGCCGGCCGCGGGGTACTGGCGCGAGCAGCGCAACCCGGACGGGCACTACCGGTTGGTCAACTTCACGTCGGTGTCCGGGCTCTTCGGCGCGCCCGGCCAGCCCAACTACGCCGCCGCGAAGATGGGCATCGTCGGCCTGACCTACTCCTGCGCCAACGCGCTCGCCAAGTACGGCGTCACCGCCAACGCGATCTCGCCGGGCGCGGCCACCCGGATGACCGCCTCCATCCCCACCGACCGCAGGCGCACCGCCTCGGACGCCGACGAGAACTCGCCGGACAACATCGCGCCGATCGTCGCGTACCTGGCCGGCACGGCGTCGGACTGGCTCACCGGCCAGGTGATCGGCGCCCGCGGCTACGAGGTGCAGCTGTTCAACAAGCCGACCCCGATCAGGCACGTCGTCTCGGACGGCCCCTGGGAGCCCGACCGGCTCGCCCAGCTCGTCGAGCGCATCTTCAAGCCCGCCGTCAGCTAGGAGGCACGGACATGCAGCTGGTGTTCGACACCGAGCAGGAGGACCTGCGCCGCGCCGTGCGCCGGTTCCTGGAGAACGAGGTGCCGCTGTCGGCGGTGCGCACCCTCATGGACACCCCCGACGCCCACGACCCCGCGATCTGGCGCCGGATGGCCGAGGAGCTGGGCCTGCAGGGTCTGCTCGTGCCCGAGGAGCACGGCGGCAGCGGCGCCGGGTTCGTCGAGCTCGCGGTGGTGAGCGAGGAGATGGGCCGGGCCGTGCTGCCCGGGCCGTTCCTGTCCACGGCCGTGCTCGCCGTGTCGGCGGTGCTGGACGCCGGCGACGACGAGGCGGCCAAGGACCTGCTGCCGGGCATCGCCGACGGCTCGACGATCGCCACGCTCGCCGTCACCGAGGCAGCCGGGCGCTGGGAGCTGGAGGCGACGGAGGCGACCGCACAGGCGTCCGGGCAGGGCTGGGCGCTGCACGGCGTCAAGGACTTCGTGCCGGACGGCGTGCTGGCCGGCCTGCTGCTCGTGGTGGCCCGCACCGACGCCGGGCTCTCGCTCTTCGCCGTCGACGGCACCGCGGCAGGCGTCACGCGCACCGCGCGGCCCACGCTGGACCAGACCCGCCCGCTCGCCCGCATCGAGCTCGACGGCGCGCCCGCCCGGCTCGTCGGCACCGACGGTGCCGCGGGCGACACCGTGGCGCGCACCCTGGAGAAGGCCGCGGTGGCGCTGGCGCTGGAACAGGTGGGCGGGGCGCAGGCCGCGCTGGACATGGCCGTGGCCTACGCGAAGCAGCGCGTGCAGTTCGGCCGCGTGATCGGGTCGTTCCAGGCGATCAAGCACAAGGCCGCCGACGTGATGCTGAAGGTCGAGTCGGCGCGCGCGGCCGCGTACTACGGGGCGTGGGCGGTTGCCGCGGCCTCCGACGAGGTGCCGGCGGTCGCGAGCCTCGCCAAGGCCTACTGCTCCGACGCCTACTTCGCCGCGGCCGCCGAGAACATCCAGATCCACGGCGGCATCGGGTTCACCTGGGAGCACGACGCCCACCTCCACCTCAAGCGCGCCGAGGCCACGCGGCTCTGGCTGGGCGACCCGTCGTGGCACCGCGCGCGGCTGGCGGATGCCATCGGGGTGTGACCAGGGCGGCCGGCCTCCGGTCGGATGAGCGCGACCGCATCCGCTACGCGTGGCGGTTGCTGTCCGTGGTCTGCCTCGCGTCGTTGATGACCGGGATCAACGTCAGCTCGCTCAACATCGCCCTGCCGGCCATCGTCGACGGCCTCGACGCCGGCCCGGTGGCGGCGAGCTGGATCCTGCTGTCGTTCCAGCTCACGCACGTCACGCTGATGATCTTCTTCGGCCGGCTGGCGGACGTGCTGGGCAGGCGCACGATGTACCTCACCGGCGTCGCGGTGTTCTCGGCGGCGAGCCTCCTGGCCGGGGCGGCGCCGGACGTGGGGCTGCTCATCGCGTGCCGGGTGGCGCAGGCGACGGGCGCGGCGATGCTCATCGCCAACAGCGCGGCGCTCGTGACGGCCGCGTTCCCGCGGCGGCTGCTCGGCCAGGGGCTGGGCTTCTACATGGCGTCGTTCTCGCTGGCGCAGATGCTCGGTCCGACCGTCGGCGGGCTGGTCACCACCGAGCTCGGCTGGCGCTGGACGCTCCTGCTCAACGTGCCGGTCGGCGTGGTGTGCCTGCTCTGGGGGCTGCGGGTGATGGAGCGGGTACCGCGCTCGGGCGAGCCGCTGCGGCTGGACCCGGCGGGCAACGTGCTGGTGGTGCTCGGGCTGGGCGGGCTGCTCGTCGCGCTCTCGCAGGGCGGCACCACCGGCTGGACCGACCCGGTGGTGATCGCGGGCGTCGTCGCGTTCGTCGTGGCGCTGCCGGTGTTCCTGATCGTGGAGCTGCGGGTGCCGTTCCCGGTGGTGGACGTGCACCTGTTCCGCGAGCCGGTGGTGGGCGTCGGGGTGCTCGCCGGGTTCCTCGGCACGATGTCGCGCTTCGCGGTGGTGCTGCTCATGGGCCTGTACTTCCAGGCCGTGCAGGGCGACACCCCGAGCGAGGCCGGCCTGAAGGTGCTCCCGCTCGCGGTGGCCTCGATCGTCTCCTCGCCGGGCGCGGGCACGGTGCTGCGGTGGGTGCGCGCCCGGACGATGGCGGCCGCCGCGTCGTCCGTGTCGCTCGCCGGGCTCGTGCTGCTGCTCGTGGTGATCGACGTGGACACGCCCTACCCCCTGCTCATCACCGCGGTGGTGGTGATCGGTCTCGGTTCGGGCGCGTTCATCCCGGCCAACAGCACGGCGATGCTGCAGGACGTGCCGCCCGATCGCCTCGGCATCACCAACGCCGTGCGGCTGATGGCGCAGAGCTCCGGGGTGGTGGTCAGCACCGCCGTGACGCTCACGCTGATCAGCCTCCCGCTGCCCGCTGCCCTGCGCGGCCACGTGCTCGACGGCTCGATCGCGCGGGTCGAGCCCGCGGCACTCGACGGCCTGATCACCGGCTTCCGGTGGGCGTTCGGGCTGATGGCGGTGATGGCGGCACTCTGCGTGCTCACGTCGCTGGTGGGGCGGCGCACCACCCGCGACGTCCCGGGACCCGCGACGGCCGTGACCGACGTCGAGGGATGAGGAGAGGAGAACGCCCATGGGAGCACTCGACGGACGGGTCGCGCTCGTCACCGGCGCAAGCCGGGGCATCGGCGCGGCCATCGCACGCCGGCTGGCCGCCGAGGGTGCGGCCGTCGCGGTGTCGGCGCGCACCACGGCCGCCGACGAGTCGCGCTTCGCCGGCACGATCGCGGAGACGGCCGCCGCCGTCGAGGCGGCGGGCGGGCGGGCGCTGGCCGTGCGCGCCGACCTGTCCCGCCCGGCCGACCGCGCCGCGCTGGTGGAGCGGGTGGAGGCCGGGCTCGGGCCCGTCGACGTGCTGGTGAACAACGCCGCGGTCACCTGGTTCACGCCGGTCACCGAGTTCTCCGACAAGCGCTTCGCGCTGATGTTCGAGGTGCAGGTGACCGCGCCGTTCGACCTCGCCCGCCGGGTGCTGCCGGGCATGCGCGCGCGGGGCGGCGGCGCGATCCTCAACGTCTCCTCGCGGGCGGCGATCCACCCGCCGGTCACCCGCGCGGGCCGCGGGGGCACGGTCTACGGGATGTGCAAGGCCGCCGTGGAGCGGTTCAGCACGGGCCTCGCCGCCGAGGTGCACGCCGACGGCGTCGCGGTCAACGCCCTGTCGCCCAACCGCGTCGTGCCCACCCCCGGCACCCTCCACCACGGCCTCACCAGGGAGGACGACCCGGACGCCGAGCCACCGGAGGTGATGGCCGAGGCGGCGCTCGCGCTCTGCCGGCCGCGCGACCCGCTGCTCACCGGCCGGATCGCCTACTCCCAGGACCTGCTCACCGAGCTCGGCATCGCCGTCCCGGCATGAGACCGGGCTGGGTGCGGGTCGACTGCCACGTGCACACCGTCGCGTCCGGCGACTCGGTCCTCGGCATGGCGGAGCTGGCCGAGCGGGCGGTCGCGCACGGCATCGACGTCGTGTTCGTGACCGACCACCACGAGATCGCCGCCGCGGTGTCCGCGCGCGAGCGCGACCTGGGCGTGCGGATCGAGGTGGGCGAGGAGATCCGGACGCCGGACGGCGAGGTGCTCGGGCTGTTCCTCACCGAGCGGATCCCGTACGTGCTGCCGCTGCCGGAGGTGGTGGCCCGGATCCGCGCCCAGGGCGGGCTCGTCGGTCTCCCGCACGCCTTCGACCCGGTGCGCGCCGGCACCGGCCCCGTGGCGGACGGCCTCTGCGCGGCGGGCCACGTCGACTTCGTGGAGGCGTTCAACGCCAAGGTCGGGGACGCGGAGCACAACGCCGCCGCCGCGGCGTTGGCCGCCCGGCACAGCCTGCCCGCCACCGCGGGCTCGGACGCGCACGACGGGCCCGGCGTGGGCGCCGCGTACGTCGAGATGCCGGCCTTCGACGGCCCCGCCGACTTCCTCGGCAAGCTCGCCGGCGGGCGCATCGTCGGCGAGCTCCGCCCGCACGCGCGGCGGTTCGCGAGCCTTGACACGCGGCGTGACGTACCGCACGATCGAGAGCGATTCTAGAGCAGGATTCTAAGAGCAGGATTCCCACGGTCTTGGCCGCTCGCAGCGCTGCGAGCGCATCCGCGCCCCAACGAGGAGGCTGCGTGCCCACCACCGTCCCCCCGCTGCTGCAGATCGAGGACCTCCACGTCGAGTTCGACACCCCGGACGGCACGGTCGAGGCGGTCTCGGGGGTGGGGTTCACGGTCGGGGCGCAGGAGACCGTCGCCGTGGTCGGCGAGTCCGGCTCGGGCAAGACCGTCACCGCGCTCGCCGTGCTCCAGCTGCTCGACGGCGGGCGGATCAGCCGCGGCCGGGTGCTCTGGGACGGCACCGACCTCACCGGGCTGGACCGGCGCGCGCTGCGCCGGATCCGGGGCAACGAGATCGCGATGATCTTCCAGGACCCGATGACGTCGCTCGACCCGCTCTACAGCGTGGGCCACCAGATCGTCGAGGGCCTGCGGCTGCACCGCCGGATCGACAAGCGCGCCGCGCGCGAGCGGGCCGTGGAGCTGCTGGAACAGGTGGGGATGCCCGACCCGCGCCGCAGGCTCGACTCCTACCCCCACCAGCTCTCCGGCGGGCAACGGCAGCGGGTGATGATCGCGATCGCGCTGGCCTGCTCGCCCCGGCTGCTCATCGCCGACGAGCCCACCACCGCGCTCGACGTCACGATCGAGGCGCAGATCCTCGAGCTCCTGCGCGAGCTGCAGGTCGAGTACCGCAGCGCGATGCTGCTGGTCACCCACGACATGGGCGTGGTGGCCGAGACGGCCGACCGGGTGGTGGTGTTCTACGCGGGGCAGGTCGTCGAGCAGGGCCCGACGGCGGACGTGCTGCGCGACCCGCAGCACCCGTACACCGCGGCGCTCCTGGCCGCGGTGCCCACACCCGAGACCGACCGCGCCGAGCGGCTCGCGGCGATCCCGGGCTCCGTCCCGCCGCTGCGGGCGATGCCGTCGGGTTGCCGGTTCCACACCCGCTGCGCGCTGGCCTGGGATGCGTGCGCCCGTGAGGAACCGCCGCTGCACGCCCTGCCGGGCGGACGGTCGGCCCGGTGCCTGCTGCACGGCTCGGGAACGGCGCGGAAGACCCTCGACAGCGCATCGACGAGGGGGGCCTGATGTCCTCGCCCGCGGTCTCGCCCGTACCGGATCACGCTCCCGCGACAGGCGGCCTGCTGGAGGTCACCGATCTCGTCAAGCACTTCCCGATCACCCGCGGCCTGCTGCGGCGCACCGTCGGGCACGTCCGGGCCGTCGACGGCGTGTCCTTCCGGATCGCGCCCGGGGAGACCGTCGGCCTGGTCGGCGAGTCCGGGTCCGGCAAGTCCACGGTCGCGCGGCTGGTCCTGCGGCTGCTGGAGCCCACCAGCGGGAGCATCCGCTTCGACGGCCGCGAGATCGCCGGGCTGTCCGCGCGCGATCTGGTGCCGCTGCGGCGCCGGATGTCGATCGTGTTCCAGGACCCGGTGAGCTCGTTCGACCCGCGCATGACGGTCTGCTCGGTGATCACCGAACCGCTGGAGGCACAGGGCATCTCGTCCGGTCGGGCGGCGCGGCGGCGCGCGGGCGAGCTGCTGGAGCTGGTCGGACTCTCGGCGGGCGACCTCGACCGCTACCCGCACCAGTTCTCCGGCGGGCAGGCCCAGCGCATCGGCATCGCGAGGGCGCTCGCCACCGACCCTCGGCTGCTCGTCTGCGACGAGGCGGTGAGCGCGCTGGACGTCTCCGTGCAGGCGCAGGTGCTCAACCTGTTGCGCAGCCTGCAGGGCGAGCTGGGGCTGTCGTACCTGTTCATCGCGCACGACCTGAACGTCGTGCGCTACGTCTCCGACCGGGTCTGCGTCATGTACCTCGGGCGCATCGTCGAGCAGGGCCCGGCCGACCAGCTGCTCGCCGACCCGCGCCACCCGTACACCCAGAGCCTCGCCGCCGCGATCGCGGCCGACCCGCGCAGCCCGGTGCGGCGCCGCCGCGGCGTCGTCCGCGGCGAGACGCCGAGCCCGAGCGAGCCGCCGCCCGGCTGCCACTTCCACCCGCGCTGCCCGCACGCGTTCGACCCGTGCGCCTCCGTCGTCCCGGCGTCCGTCGCGGCCGGCCCCGGCCGCACGGCGTCCTGCCACCTCGTCGGGGAGGCCCGCGGTGCTTGAGTACGTCGTCCGCCGCGGGCTCTACGGGGTGCTCGTCGTCGCGCTCGTCACCGTCTTCGTGTTCCTGACGCTCCGGCTGATCCCCGGCGACGTCGTGCGCCTGCAGCTCGCCGACGCCCCCGGTGTGGGCCCGGAGCAGATCGCCCGGCGCGCCGCGCAGCTCGGCCTCGACCAGCCGCTGCTCACCCAGCTGTGGGTGTTCGTCACCGACGCGCTGCGCGGCGACTTCGGCACCTCGTTCCAGAGCGGCGAGCCGGTCACCGCGATCATCGCCGAGCGGCTGCCCACCACGCTGCAGCTCGGGGTCATGGCGCTGGTCGTGAGCGTCGTGCTCGGCGTGCCGCTCGGGCTGCTCTCGGCCGTGCGCCAGAACAGCTGGCTCGACCAGGGGCTGCGCGCGGTCTCGGTGGCGGGCCTGTCGATCCCGAACTTCTGGCTGGGCCTGCTGCTCGTCACCTACCTCGCGCTGTGGTTCTCCTGGTCGCCACCGCTGGTGTACCGCACGCCCGCCGAGGACCTCGGCTCCAACCTCGTGCACATGGCACTGCCCGCGTTCGCGCTCGGCGTGGCCGGCATGGCGGCGATCGCGCGCATGCTGCGCTCGTCCCTGCTGGAGGTCATGCGCTCGCCGTTCATCCGCACGGTGCGCGCCAAGGGCGCGCCGGAGCACACCGTGCTCGTCACCCACGCCGTGCGCAACTCGCTGGTGCCGGTCTTCAGCCTCATCGGCCTGCAGGTCGGGCACATCCTCGGTGGCACGGTCATCCTCGAGTCGATCTTCGCGATCCCCGGGATGGGGATGCTGATCTTCGAGTCCGTGCAGCTGCGCGACTACCCCGTGGTGCTCGGCTGCGTCGTCGTGTACGGCGCGGTGTTCATCCTGGTCAACCTCGTGGTCGACGTGCTGTACGGCGTCATCGACCCGCGCATCCGCTACGCCTGAGGGGAGTCGGCATGAGTGAGGTCACGGCGTCGGTACCGCTGCCGGCCCGTCGCCCCGCCGGCGGGCGCAGGGCGATGCGGCTGCTGCGCCGCCAGCCGCTGGGGGTCGTCGCGGGCGTCGTGGTCGTGCTGCTCGTGGTGGCAGCGGCGCTCGCGCCCGTCATCGCGCCGTTCGACCCCACCACCCAGCACCGCGAGGACTTCCTGCAGATCCCCGGCGGCCCGTTCCTGATGGGCACCGACGACCTCGGCCGCGACATCTTCAGCCGGGTGCTCTACGGCGCTCGGACGTCGTTGCTCGTCGCGGTGTGCACGCTGGCCGTCGGCGGCGTACTCGGCGTGGCGATCGGGGTGGTCTCGGGCTACTTCGCGGGCGGCTGGCTCGACACGCTGCTGCAGCGCGTGATGGACACGCTGATGGCGATCCCCGGCATCGTGCTGCTGCTGTTCGTGGCGGCGCTGCTCGGGCCGAGCATCCGCAACACGGTGATCGCGCTGAGCCTGCTGGTGGTGCCCTCGTTCAACCGGGTGGCCCGCGGCGAGATGCTGCGCATCCGCGAGGAGCTCTACGTCGAGTCGGCGCGCGCCGCGGGCTGCGGCACGTGGCGCATCCTGCGCCGGCACGGGCTGCCCAACCTGCTGGCGCCGATCCTCGTGGTCACCAGCCTCATGTTCGCGATCGTCATCATCGCGGAGTCCGCGTTGAGCTTCCTCGGGATCGGCACGCCGCCGCCCACGCCGTCGTGGGGCGCCATGCTGAGCGACGGCTCCCGCTACATGGAGATCGCCCCGTGGATGGTCGTGTTCCCCGGGGGCGCGCTCACCGTCGCCGTGCTCGCGTTCAACCTGCTCGGCGACGCGCTGCGCGACGTCTTCGACCCGAAGCAGTCCCGCTGAGAAATCGGGGGTCCTCCATGCGCTCGTTCCGGCTCGTCATCGCGCTCGTGCTCGTGGCCCTGGCCGGCGCAGCCTGCTTCAGCGCCCCGGGAGGCGGGGGCTCCGGCGGCAACCTCGACGCCCGGCACCCCCAGCAGGACGCCGGCCCCCCGCAGCCCGGCGGCACGTTCCGCTACGCCCTGCCCTCGGACGCGCGCTCGCTCGACCCGCACAGCCAGTCCTCGTTCAACACGCACATCGCGATCGGCTCCACGTACTCGAAGCTCGTCGACTTCAAGACGGGGCCCGACATCCCGTACGGCGCCCCGGTGCTCGAGGGTGACCTCGCCGAGAGCTGGGAGCCCTCCCCCGACGGGCGCACCTGGACCTTCCACCTGCGTCACGGCGTGCGGTTCCACGACGTGGCGCCGGTGAACGGGCGCGAGTTCACCTCGCAGGACGTGCTGTGCACGCTCCAGCGGATCCGCGAGCTGCCCGGCCACCAGGCCAGCCAGATCGCGATGGTGCAGGACGTCACCGCGCCCGACCCGTACACGGTGGTCTTCCGCCTCACCGAGCCCTACGCGGAGTTCGACACGAACCTGGCGGGCCACTTCATGTGGATGCTGCCGTGCG
Organism: Pseudonocardia adelaidensis; assembly: GCF_039543345.1. Lineage (NCBI taxonomy): Bacteria > Bacillati > Actinomycetota > Actinomycetes > Pseudonocardiales > Pseudonocardiaceae > Pseudonocardia > Pseudonocardia adelaidensis. The sequence goes on from NZ_BAABJO010000001.1 coordinate 381,408, forward strand.
AGGGCACGCGCGGGGAGTTCGACCTGGCCACCACCGCGATCGGCACCGGGCCGTACGTGCTGGAGCGCTGGGAGCGCGACCGCGAGCGGGTGCTGACCGCCCACCCGGACTACTACGTCGAGGGCCAGCCCTACATCGACCGCATCGAGATCTCGATCGTGCCCGACCAGGCCGCCGCGATCGCCGCGTTCCGCACCGGGCAGACCGACTACCTCAGCCCGTTGTCGCTGGACAAGCAGCAGGCCGACCGCATCCTGTCCGAGGACCCGCAGGCCGTGCTGTTCCGCGAGCAGGGGCTGACCCAGACCCGGGTCTACATGAACCAGGAGCGCGCGCCGTTCGACGACGTGCGCGTGCGCCGGGCCGTCGCGCTCGCGATCGACCGGCAGGGGATGATCGACTCCATCCGGGCGGGCGGGAGCCCGACCGCCGCCGTCACGCCGACGCTGTTCGGCGGTCTTCCGTCCGAAGAGGCCGCGCGGTTGCAGCCGCACGACCCGGAGCAGGCCCGGCGCCTGCTCGCCGAGGCCGGCCTCCCGCAGGGCTTCTCCACCAAGATGATCATCACCGACGGCTACGGCGAGAACGTCGTGCGCGAGGCGCAGTGGGTGCAGCAGGACCTCGCCGAGGTCGGCATCCAGGTCGAGCTGGTGGTGCAGGACTACGCCACCTACTTCACCGAGAGCTTCGCCGGCAAGAACTACGACATGGGCTACGGGCTGCAGACCCCGATGCTGTCGGCCGACGAGTACCTCACCGGCGAGTGGACCTCCGACGGCCCCCGCAACTGGTACGGCATCGCCGACCCCGCGCTCGACGAGATGATCGCCCGGCAGCGCGGCGAGCTGGACCGCGCCGCCCGCGAAGAGCAGCTGCACGACATCCAGCGCTACATCATGGAGAACGTCTCCAACCCGATCCCGCTCTACGTCTACGACGGGCTGTCGATCTACGCGCCGTACCTGCACGACGTGTACCCGCACCCCGACTACGGCACGAGGCACCAGGCGAGGATGTGGCTCGGCCCGGAGGCGCCGGGACGCGAGTGACACGACGAACGGCACTCTCGTCGGCAGGAACCGACGAGAGTGCCGTTCGTTCAGCGCGGGAGCGCTCAGCGGAGGCCGAGCTTGGCCGAGCAGGCGGGCCAGGCGTTCCAGCCCTGGGCGTCCAGGACGCGCTCGGCGACGGCGATCTGCTCGGCGCGGCTGGCGTTGTGCGCGTTGCCCTGGCCGCCGAAGGCCTTCCAGGTCGACGGCGTGAACTGCAGGCCGCCGGAGAAGCCGTTGCCGGTGTTCGCCGACCAGTTGCCGCTGCTCTCGCACTGGGCGAGCTGATCCCAGACGCCGGACGGGGCGGCGTCGGCGGTACCGGCCATGGCGAGCGGGGCGCCGACCGCGATCGCTCCGGCCACGGCGAGCCGGAGAAGGTGCTTGGACGTGGACATACGGGAGCGCAAAGCCATTCTTTCGGTTTTCTCCTTGACGGGGGGCGAATGCCTCGGGGGGGCATCGTTTGCCTCGGGGGGGCATCGTCGACCCACTCAGCGGGGCGACGGCAACGACCGTACGTGCAGGCCGGCCGCATTCGTCAAACACAACGGCGCGGTGAGCAGAATCACGTAATGCTTCCCCGTCGAAAGTAATCACTGCAGATCTGCAGCGCACACCGAAAATCGATCAGTGCGGAGATCGACAATTATCTTCCGATATCAGCCCGTGATAGAGACGCGCTTCACACGACGATCATGCGCTCGTGTGAGCGGTGGCACCGGTCTCTCGCCGTGGGGTGCGCCCTCAGCGGGTGATCGCGGCCAGGGCCAGGCTCACGTCGGCCACCAGGTCCTCGGGGTCCTCGCAGCCCGCCGAGAAGCGCAGCAGGCCGGGCGCCACGTCGTCGCCCCAGCGCTGCCTGCGGTCGACGGTGGTGCGCAGGCCGCCGAAGCTCGTGGCCGAGCCGACCAGCCGGGACGCCGCGAGGAACTCCCCCACCGCCACCTCGGAGGCCAGGGTGAACCGCAGCACGCCGTTCCAGCGGCGCATCTGCCGGGACGCGACGGCGTGCGCGGGGTCGGCCGGGTCGCCGGGCCAGCGCACGTCCGTCACCGCGGGGTGCGCGCGCAGCAGCGGGACGAGCGCCGCTGCGTTCCGCGCCTGGCGGTCCAGCCGCAGGTCGAGGGTGGCGAGGCCGCGGTGGGCGAGCCAGGCCTCCATCGGACCGGGCACCGCACCGCCGCGCGAACGCGCCTCCCGCAAGCGCGCGACCAGGCCGGGATCGCGTGCGCTGACGTGACCGAGCACCACGTCACCGTGGCCGGCGAGCGCCTTCGTGTCGGAGGCGATCACCAGGTCGGCGCCGAGCTCCAGGGGGCGCTGCCCGAGCGGCGTCGCGGTCGTGTTGTCGACGGCGAGCAGCGCACCCACCCCGTGAGCGGCCGCCGCAGCGGCGGTGATGTCGGCGACGTCGAGGCCGGGGTTCGACGGGGTCTCGAGCAGGACGAGCGCCGCCCCGTCGAGCGGCGGGAGCGGCGCGGCCGTCGGCGTCTCCCGGACCTCGACGCCCAGCGGCGCCAGCTCACCGTGCGCGAGGGAACGGGCGAGGTAGTAGCCGTCGGAGGGCAGCACGAGCGCGCCGTCGCGGCCGGTCAGCCGCAGCACGGCGGCGACGGCGGCCATCCCGGACGCGAAGACCACGCACTCGCCGCCGTCGAGCTCGCCGATCGCGGTCTCGAGCGCCCGCCAGGTGGGGTTGTCGGAACGGCCGTAGAAGTCGGCAGGGGTGGGGTCGGACGGGAGCCCGAGGTGGAAGGTCGAGGAGAGCACCGGCCCCGGGTGCGTCGGCGCCCCTGGTCGTCCTGCCTCGTGTCCCCCGTGTACGCACCGGGTGCCGTCACCGATCACGTCAGCACCCTACGGTCGTGAGTGGACACGAGTGCTGGAGCACTCGTGTCCACTCACGGGTCGTCATTCGGGGCGGGGGGCCCGGCTGATCAGCTCCTTGCCCATCTCCGCCGCCGAGAGGCCCTCGTGGCAGACCCGGCGGACGGCGTCGGCGATGGGGAGCTCCACGCCCAGGCGGTCGCCCAGCGCGCAGATCGACTTGCACGACTTGACGCCCTCGGCCACCTGACCGTGGTTGGCGGCCTCGGCCTGCGCGAGCGACTCGCCGCGCCCGAGGTGCTCGCCGAAGGTCCGGTTGCGCGACAGCGGGGACGAGCAGGTGGCCACGAGGTCACCGAGCCCGGCGAGGCCCGCGAACGTCAGCGGGTCGGCGCCCAGTGCGGTGCCCAGCCGCGCGGTCTCGGCGAGCCCCCGCGTGATCAGCGACGCCCTGGTGTTGTCGCCGAGGCCCATCCCGGCGGCGATACCGCAGGCCAGCGCGATGACGTTCTTGCCGGCGCCGCCCAGCTCGCAGCCGATGACGTCGGTGTTGGTGTAGGAGCGGAAGTAGCCGGTGGTGCACGCCTGCTGCAGCGCGACCGCCCGGTCGTGGTCGGCGCAGGCGATCACGGTGGCGGTGGGCTCCTCGGCGGCGATCTCCCGGGCGAGGTTCGGGCCGGACACCACCGCCACCTGCTCCGCCGGCACGCCCGCGACCTCGGCGATCACCTCGCTCATCCGCAGCAGCGTGCCCAGCTCGACGCCCTTCGCGAGGCTCACCAGCGTGCGTCCCGGCGGCAACAGGTCGCGCCAGCTCGCGAGGTTGGCCCGCAGGGTCTGCGACGGTACGGCGAAGACGACCGCGTCGGCCCCGTCGAGGGCCTCGGCGGGGTCGGCCGTGGCCGTCAGCAGCGCCGGCAGGGCCACCCCCGGGAGGTAGTCCGGGTTGGCGTGGCGCTCGTTCACCGCGGCGGCCACCTCGGGACGGCGGGCCCACAGCCGCACGTCCCGGCCGGCATCGGCCATCACCTTGGCGAACGTCGTGCCCCACGACCCGGCACCGAGCACCGCGACGCGACGCACCGTCACGAGGCCGTCCTCCGGTAGAACTCCTCGGGTGCCGGCTCGCCCCGCACCTCCGCCAGCAGCTCCCGCACCTTCACCATCAACAGGTCCGTGACCTCGCGCAGCAGCACCGCGTCCACGGGCCGGTTCCGGTAGGCCGACAGGTCCACGGGCGGCCCGCAGCGCACCACGACGCGCTTGCGCGGCAGCGGCCGGAACTTGTGGTTGTACTTGTCGAGCACGTCGCGGGTGCCCCAGTGGACGGCGGGCAGCACCGGGACGTCGGCGGTGAGCGCGAGCCTGGCGACGCCGGTGCGCGCGGCCATCGGCCAGCCGTCCGGGTCGCGGGTGATCGTGCCCTCCGGGTAGATCACGACCACCTTGCCCGCCTGCAGTGCCTTCGTGCCCTCGCGCAGGCTCTGCTGGGCATCGGCGGAGTCACGGTAGACGGCGATCTGCTGGCTGCCCCGCAGCACCGTCCGCAGCACCGGGACGTTCCACAGGCTGTGCTTCGCCAGGAACCGCGGCACCCGGCGGGCGGTGTGCACGAACAGCGCGCTGTAGATCGGGTCGAGGTGCGAGATGTGGTTGGCGACGAAGAGCGCACCACCGCTTGCCGGCATGTGCTCGCGGCCCTCGTAGCGGGCTCGCGAGAACAGCCAGCCCAGCGGGTAGACGAACACCGCCGCGAAGGCGATCCAGAACCCGCCCTTCTCACGCTTGACCACGACGCAGAGTGTTCCTGGCTCGGTCCCCGAGGTCCACCACCGGGTCAGGCACGATGGAGAGGTGACCCCAACCGACCGGGCGACCGTCGACCTCGTCGTCCCCGTCAAGCCGCTCACCAAGGCGAAGTCCCGGCTCCGCGGTGCCGCGGACGGCGGCATCGGCTCCCCCCGCGCACACGCCCGGCTGGCGATGGCGCTGCTGCGCGACACGATCGACGCGGTCCGCGCCACCACGGCCGTCCGGCGCCTGCTGGTGGTCAGCTCGGACCCGGTCGTGGCCGCCGAGCTGGGTGTCTTCGGGATCGAGGTGGCGCCGGACGGCCCGGTTGCCGGGCTCAACCCGGCGTACGAGCGCGGCGCCGCCGTGCTGCGCGAGCAGGACCCGGCCACGGCCGTCGGCGCGCTGCAGGCCGACCTCCCCGCCCTGCGCCCCGCCGAGCTCGGCGAGGCGGTCGCCGCCGCGCTCGCCCTGTTCGACGCCGGGGCGCGGCGGGCGTTCGTCGCCGACACCGAGGGCACCGGCACCACGTTCCTGCTCGCCGCACCCGGCGTCGCGCTCGACCCGAGGTTCGGCGTGGGCTCCGCCCGCGAGCACGAGCGCTCCGGCGCCCACCCACTCGCCGGTCCGTGGCCCGGCCTGCGCCGCGACGTCGACACCGCGGCCGACCTCGGGGAGGCCGCCGCCCTGGGGCTGGGCGAGCACACGAGCGCCGCGCTCACCCCGATCCCGGGCTGCTGACCGAGGCGATGACGCCGTCCGGCCGGACGAGCACGCGGCGCCCGGCGTACACGGCGTCCCAGCGTGCCCGGTGGCCGGGGAGCACGTCCGCGCGGCTGACCTCACCGTCCGCGACGAGGGTGTGGGCCGTCGGGTCGAACAGGTCGAGGAGGCTCCGCCCGTCGGTGAGGCCGACGTGCGGCGCCCGGGTGCCGGGCTCGCCACTCGGGGCGGCGGGGTCCTCGACCGGTGCGCCGGCCGCGGGCGGGTAACGGAACCCGAGCACCAGGGCGGTCGCGTCGACCTGGTCCGGTGGCGCGGGCCGGCCAGGGGTCTTGCGGGACCGCAGCAGCGCCTGGGCCACGGTGAGCTCGGCGATCGGGAGCCGTTCGGACTGGTAGGTGTCGAGGAGGCCGGCCGGCTCCGCACCGCGGCAGGCGGCGGCCAGCTTCCAGGCGAGGTTGTGCGCGTCGGCCACACCGGTGTTCCCGCCGAACCCGCCGTAGGGCGGCATGACGTGCGCGGCGTCGCCGATGAGGAACAACCGTCCGTGTCGGAAGCGGTCCGCGACCCAGGCACCCGTCGTCCAGGTCTGCACGCTCTCGATCGCCGGGCGGAGATCCGGCAGGCCGGTGGCGGCGCGCACGACGTCCCGCAGGTGTCCCGGCAGGGCGGCGCCGTCCCAGCCCGGGCGCAGGTGCGTGCCGAGCTGCCACGTCCGGTCCGCCGGGCTACCGCGGGCGAACAGGAACGCCTCCGCGGACCGGCACAGGATCGCGTCGACGTGCCGCCCGCGGAGCGCGCGCCCGAGGTCGGCCCGGAAGAGCGCGCTGACCGCCGTACCCGCCACGGGCTCACCGTGCATCCCGATCCCGAGCTGCCGACGCAGCGCGCTGCGGGCGCCGTCGGCCGCGATCGCGTACCGCGCGCGCACCGTGGCGGCCCCACCCTTGCCGCACAGGCGCGCCGACACGCCGTCGCCGCCGACGACGAGGCCCTCGACCGCGGTGGCGAGGCGCAGGTCGGCGCCGAGCTCGGCTGCCCGGCGCAGCAGGATCGGCTCGATCCGCTGCTGATCGCACGAGTACGGCCGGCACGGGCTGACGTCATCGGCCGCCGACGTCTCCTCCGGCGGCGGCGCCACCCACGTGGCGTGCTCGCCGGCCAGCGTGTCGGCCACCACGAACCCCGCGTTCGGCTCGCCCGCCTCGAGGACGTCGCGTTCGACGCCCAGCGCGCGGTAGATCTCCATCGACCGGACGTTCACCAACCGCGCCTTCGGGTGCAGCGACGTGGTCGGGCGGCGTTCGGCGACGACCACGCGGGTGCCGTGCAACGCCAGCAGGGCCGCGGCGGCGAGCCCGGCCAGACCGCCGCCGGCGACCAGCACGTCGGCCTCGACGTCCGCCATCACGTCCGCCATCAAGGCCGCCACGGGTTGCGCGTCCGCGTCCGGGCGGGGGTTTCCGCGACATCGTCCGCGAGCGAGGTCACCAGGCGCGACAGCTGCGCGGCGAACGTCGCCACCTCCTCGTCCGACCATCCCCCGAGGTGCCGGGCGAACCGCCGGGTCAGCTCGGCCCGGAACCGCGCGCGCTCGCGGCGCCCGTCTTCGGTGAGTTCGATCACGTAGGAGCGGCCGTCCGCCGCGTCACCGACCCGGCGCACGAGGCCGTCAGCGGCCAGCTCCCCGACCACCCGCGTGATCGACTGCGGTGGCACGCCCAGCTCGGCGGCCGCCGCCGACGGGCGCACGGGCTGCTGGGCGGCCAGGTTCAGCAGCCCCAGCGCCACCGGTCCCGGCTCCGCGGCAGCGGCGCGCTGCTGGATCCGGGCCGCCCGGTGGAGATCGCGGACGATCCCCCAGACCCTATCACTTCCTTCCACGAAGGAACTATATCGGGTTCTCCACCGACAGTTCACCTCCTTGTCCGCCACTGTCACGAACACATCACGGCCCGCGTGAGGAACAATCGCTGCGTGGGTGACGACGCGCGCAGGACCCAGACGAACGGCTCGGGCGAGGTGCCCACGTCCCGGCGCACCCGCACGAGGCGCACGGCCCCACGACCGTCCACGCGGCGGGTCAGCCCGGCCGGCAGCGCCACCCCCAACGCGGTGGTCGCCACCGCCGCGCGCGAGCAGCCCGGACCGACGGCGCCGCCCACCGGGGCCCGCGCGTCGAACCCGCCGTCGGCTGCCGCGGTGCCGGTGAGCCCGCCCGCCCGCACCCGCGCGCCGGTCTCCGAGCTGCCCGACGACCGCTACCTCAACCGCGAGCTGTCGTGGCTGGACTTCAACGCAAGGGTGCTCGCGCTCGCCGAGGACGAGAGCCAGCCGCTGCTGGAGCGCGCCAAGTTCCTGGCGATCTTCGCGTCCAACCTCGACGAGTTCTACATGGTCCGCGTCGCAGGCCTGAAGCGCCGCGACGAGACCGGGCTCGCCGTCCGCAGCGCCGACGGCCTCTCCCCGCGCGAGCAGCTGGCCCGCATCGCGGCGCGCACCCAGGCCATCCAGGAGGCGCACGCCCGCGTGTTCCTCGACCGCGTCCGGCCCGAGCTGGCAGCGCAGGGGATCCGCATCCTGCGCTGGGCCGATCTGTCCGAGGACCAGCACGCGCGCCTGTCCGCGTACTTCTCGGCGCAGGTGTTCCCCGTGCTCACGCCGCTGGCGGTCGACCCCGCGCACCCGTTCCCGTACATCTCGGGGCTCTCGCTCAACCTCGCCGTCACCGTCCGCGACCCGGCCGGGCGCACCGAGCGGTTCGCGCGCGTCAAGGTGCCCAACAACGTTCCGCGGCTCGTGCGCGTCGACACCGACGACGACACGGTCACGTTCCTGCCGATCGAGGACCTCATCTCCGCGCACCTCGGGGAGCTGTTCACCGGGGTCGAGGTGGCCGAGGTCCACGCGTTCCGGGTCACCCGCAACGCCGACCTCGAGGTCGAGGAGGACCGCGACGAGGACCTCCTGCAGTCCCTCGAACGCGAGCTCGCGCGCCGCCGGTTCGGCCCGCCGGTGCGCCTCGAGGTCACCGACACGATGAGCGACCACGTGCTGGAGCTGCTCCTGCGCGAACTCGACGTCGACCCGCACGACGTCATCACGGTGCCCGGCCTGCTCGACCTCACGGCGCTGTGGGCCGTGCACGCGGTGGACCGGCCCGACCTCAAGGACGAGCCGTGGGTGCCCGCCACCCACCCGGCGTTCGCCGACCGGGAGACCCCGCGCAGCGTGTTCGCCACCCTCCGCGAGGGCGACGTGCTCGTCCACCACCCCTACGACTCGTTCTCCACGAGCGTGCAGCGGTTCATCGAGCAGGCCGCCGCGGACGAGAACGTCCTCGCGATCAAGCAGACCCTCTACCGCACGTCCGGCGACTCGCCCATCGTCGACGCCCTCATCGATGCGGCCGCGGCCGGCAAGCAGGTCGTCGCCCTCGTGGAGATCAAGGCGCGGTTCGACGAGCAGGCCAACATCCGGTGGGCCCGTGAGCTGGAGAAGGCGGGCGTGCACGTCGTCTACGGGCTGGTCGGGCTCAAGACCCACTGCAAGACCTCGCTCGTGGTGCGCCAGGAGGGCTCCACGATCCGCCGCTACTGCCACATCGGCACCGGCAACTACAACCCCAAGACGGCCCGGCTCTACGAGGACATCGGCGTGCTCACGGCCGACCCGACGATCGGCGCCGACCTCACCGACCTGTTCAACTCGCTCACCGGCTACTCCCGCCAGACGTCCTACCGCAGCCTGCTCGTCGCGCCGTACGGCGTGCGGCGCGGGATCGTGCGGCGCATCGAGGACGAGATCGAGGCCAAGCGCGAGGGCCGGGAGGCCGGCATCCGCATCAAGGTCAACTCGCTGGTGGACGAGCAGGTGATCGACGCGCTGTACCGGGCCTCCCAGGCGGGTGTGCCGGTCGACGTCGTGGTGCGCGGCATCTGCGCGCTGCGCCCGGGGCGGCCCGGGCTGTCGGAGAACATCCGGGTGCGTTCGATCCTCGGCCGCTTCCTGGAGCACTCCCGCGTCTTCCACTTCGCCGCCGCCGACGAGTACTGGATCGGCAGCGCCGACATGATGCACCGCAACCTCGACCGCCGGGTCGAGGTGCTCCTGCGGGTGGCGGACCCGCGGCTCGCCGCCAAGCTCGGCGACATGTTCGACTCCTGCCTCGACCCGGCCACCCGCTGCTGGACGCTGCACGCCGACGGTCCGTGGGAACCCTCGCCGCCACCGGGATCGGACGTCTCGCACGTACGCGACCACCAAGCCGAGATGATGATGCTCCGCCACGTCGCCGTCTCGGCGGCGGAGGCGGAGTGACCGCGCCGCGGGTGGTGGAGCCGACCGCGGCGGACGTGCTGGCCGCCGGCGCCGTCCTCTGGCGCCCCGGCACCCACGGCGTCGAGATCGCGCTGGTGCACCGGCCGAAGTACGACGACTGGTCGTTCCCGAAGGGCAAGCTCGACGCGGGCGAGACGATGCCCTTCGCCGCCGTCCGCGAGATCGCGGAGGAGACCGGCCAGGCGTGCCGGCTCGGCCCGCTGATCGGCGACGTCCGCTACGCCGTGGCCGAGGGCGGCAAGCTCGTGCGGTACTGGGCGGCCGAGGCGCGGGGCGGCGAGTTCACGCCCGGTGCCGAGACCGACGAGCTGCGCTGGCTGGACGCCCCCGCGGCGGCGGAGCTCCTGTCCTACCCGCACGACCTCGGGATCCTGGAACGGTTCGCCGCGCTCGGCCCGCCGGTCTCGGTGATCGCGCTCGTCCGGCACGGGAAGGCGGGCAGCCGCGCCCAGTGGGACGGCAACGACGCGCTCCGCCCGCTGTCGGGATCGGGCCGGGAACAGGCGGGGCAGCTCGACGTGCTGCTCGGGTTGTTCGGCCCCGACCGCGTGCTCTCCGCGCCGCCGGTGCGCTGCCGCGACACCGTGGCCCCCCTCGCCGACCGGCTGGCGCTGCCGATCGGCGAGGAACCCCTGCTCGGCGAGGACGGGTACGTGGCGGACCCGGGAGCGGGCCTGGCCCGCCTGCGTGAGCTGGCCCGCGAGCCGGGCGTCAGCGTGGTGTGCAGCCAGGGCGGGGTGATCCCCCACCTCGTCGGGACGCTCGCAGGTGACGCCGGCCTGCTCGGGGTGGACCCCGGCGACGTCCCCGCCCGGAAGGGCAGCACGTGGTTGCTCACGTTCGGCGCCGACGCCGCGCTCCGCGCGGCCGACTACTACGAGCACCCGAGGGGCTAGTGCCCCGAGTCCCGGGCCTCAGGTGAGGAGCAGGGGCGCGTCCCAGACGTCCGGGCCGACCGTCCCGGGATGGTTGGCGAACGTCGCCAGCACCAGTGCGACCCCCGCCGCACCCTGGAGCAGGCCGGGCTCGTCCACGCCGACCACGCGTCCGGAGCGCGTCCGGTGCCCGTGCCGGAAGCCGAACGGCGCCGTCCGGTCGAAGGCGTAGAGCACCCGCTGCGCGAGCACGCCGGCCGCGGTGAGCAGCACCGGGTCGGGGTCTCGTTCGGTGACCCGCATGACGACCTGCAACAGGCCGGCCGCGCCGTGGCAGACGGTCGGCCCGACCAGGTCGGCATCGGACCACGGGCGCAGCGCCACCCCCCGCAGCGCGGCCACCGCCACCGCGCACAGCTGCGGCTCGCCGAGCGCGATGCCGGCCAGGTGCAGCGCCCTGGCGACACCCGCGGTGCCGTAGCACCACGCGGCCTTCGCCGCATCCGGGACGAGCGGCTCGTCCCCGACCTCCTGTGCCAGCCCGATCCGCGAGGGCCACACCGGACCGGCCTCGTCGGGCACGGCGCGGCGCAGGAGCCAGTCGACGATGGCGCGCATCGCGTCGGGCATGCCCTCCACCCGGTGCCCCCGGTCGTGGGCCAGCGCCATCAGCGCCAGCGGCCCGGCGATCCCGTGCGCGAGGCCGACGTCCAGGTACCCCTGCGGGTGCTCGGCGGTTTCGTCGGCCCGGCACCACCAGCCCGGCACGGAACCGCCCGGCGCGGCGACGGGCCGCGTGCCCACCACGAGGTGGCGCAGCGTGGTGTCGAGCGCGTCGGCGGCGCGGTCGACGCCCAGCGCCAGCAGCAGCCTGCCCTTGCCCGCGAGCCCGCTCACCACGTCGTAGTCGGACACCGCGAGGCCGGGTCCGTCGCGGGAGGCCCGCCGGACCTGCGCATCGACCTGTTCCTCACACGCCGCCGACACCGCGTGCGCGAGCGTGTGCAGCAACTTCGGGTAGCCGCCGTGCACACTTCCGTGCAGGACCGCGGCGGGCACCAGGTCGACGCCCGCCCCGCTCGCCGCGGCCGCCAGGTGGGCGTGGGTCGCCGCGGCCCATGACGGCTCGGCGACCGACATCGTCGCGTGCAACAGGGCCACCCCGGGGTGGCCGAGCAGCAACGAGGACGCGTCCCACGCCGGGTGCCCGGCCGGGCGCCGGGCGCGGCGGGCGGTGGCGGTGACCGGCTCTGGGGAGCGGAGCCGGTCGGCCACCTCCATCGCGACGTCGCTCGCCCGGCGGCGCAGGTCCGGGGAGACGGCGAGCGGCAGCGCGGTCATCGCCCCGCCCTCGCTCGTCCCGCCCGCACCGCCAGCGCGCGCTGGAGGAGCGCGTAGACGCCCCGCTCCCGGGCGCGGTCGACGCCGAGGAGGCGGTTGCAGTGCATGTGGGCGAGGGCGGCGCCGATCTGCACCCGCCGTTCGGGAGGGCATCCGGTGCGCTCGAGCGTCCCGGCGTACGCGGCGAGGGCGTCTGCGCGCCGCGCGCGCAACCCGGGGTCCGGCGTGCCGGGCGCGGGGAGCGCGGAGGCGAGCTGCGCCCGCCGGGAGGCGGGCACGGCCCGGCGGTCGGCCACCGGCACGGCGGTGCCGAACCGGTCGAGGACCCCGCCGGACGGATCGAACCCGGTCAGCAGGTCGTGCACGCTCGCGGCGGCACGCACGTCGGCGTCGTCGCCGTCCGGGTCGAAGGCGAGGGCGAGCACGCTGTCGGCGTGGAAGACCCGTTCCGCGTCGGCCATCGCCTCCGGTCCGCCGTAGCGCTCGGCCTCCGGGTCGTAGCTGCCGAGCGATGCGGTGGTCAGCAGCCCGTCGTGCCGCAGCCGGGTCGCCCACGCGTGCAGGCGGGGCAGCAGCTCGCCCCACAGCCCGTCCGGCTTGCCGTGGAACCGCAACCGCAGGTGCGGCTCGGGATCGCGGTAGCGGACGAAGAACCAGCCGTCGACGCCGGCCGCGGCGAGCTCGGTCTCGTCCACGAGCTCGGGCAGCCGGGAGCGCAGCACCGCCCGCTGCGCGGGCTCCGCGGCGTAGAGCTTCGCGTAGAGCCACTCCCCGCCGGGCAGCTGGAGCAGGTCGACCTCGCGCCGCGGCACCGGGCGGGTGACGGCGGGCGCCGCGGCCACCGGGCGCCTGCCGAGCAGCTGGACCACCACCTCGCAGGTGTGCGCGCCGCCCGGGCCCCGCAGCCAGCCCGCGTCGGTGGGCGCCTCCAGCACCACGAGCCCCGGGCGCCTGCGCAGCTCGTCGCGGAACACCAGCTGGTGCAGCCGGTCGTCGAGGTCGACCGGGACGTGGGTGTCGGCGACCGCCAGCCGGACGTGCCGCGGCACGTCCCAGCGCTCCCGCCACTCGGCGAGGCGGCGGCCCCACTGATCCGCATCACGCAGGTCGCGCGGCGGCAGCCAGCGTGCGGGAGCGAGCACGGTGCGGCCGTGCCGGACGCGCGGCAGGTACGGGGCGGCGGCGAGCGCGCCCCAGCTCCACGGCAGGCACTGCGGCGTGTCCTGCGCACCCAGCTCCAGCAGGAACCTCGCCACCGGGGGCACGTGGCCGCTGCGCGGGTTGAGCATCGAGCCGGACACGGGGGCGATCCGCGTGCCGTCGTCGACGTCCACCAGGTGGAGCCGCTCGGCAGTGGCGGTGAGCGCGAGCCGGTGCAGCGGCACGTCGGTCACCGACGCGTCGGCGGTGCCGGGCGCGAGCGGGATGCGCAGGGGCAGCCGCTGCGGGACCGCCGCGACGTTCGCCGACCGGGGCACGAGCGGGCGGAAGGCGACCTGCGCGGCCCGCACCCCGTCCGCGGGCGCTCCCGCGCGGGCCAGCCGCGCCAGCTCGGCATCCAGCTCCGGGAGCAGGTGCGCGAACCGGGCCACCGTGGTGCCGGCGAGCGCCGAGCCGAGGCTCTGCCCCACGACGAGGCGGAAGTCGCCCGCGCACAGCTCGTCCCAGCCGTCGGCGAGCACCTCGACGCACAGCTCCATGGACGGAGGAGTGGGCTCGTCCCGCGCGAGCCGCTCGACGAGCGCGTCGTCCACCTCGATCTCGGGGCGGCGCTCGCGGACGGCGGTGAGGAGCTCGGCGGCCAGCACCGGGGCGCGTTCCTCGTCGTGACCGGGGCCGGACGGCGGCTCGTCCCACCGTGGCCGGCCGAGACCGGTATCGCCCAGCAGCTCGGTGACGGGCACGGCGCGCTCGGTGCCGTACCGCTCGAGGAACCGCTCGTGGTAGCCCGGCAGCCACGGTGCGATGCCGGGCGCGGACAGGCGCCACAGCACGGTGGCGGCCCGCTCGGCCTCGCGGGCCACCTCGCCGGGCAGCGTGACGTCCACGTCGAGGCGCAGGTCGGTCTGCACCGGCGGTGCGTCGTCGCCGTCGTGCAGCTCCCGCATGCGCGCCGCGACGCGCCTGCCGGCACGCAGGTCGCTGTCGATCCCGCGCAGCGCCCCGAAGATCTCGTGCGCATCGCCGCCCACCGCGAGCACGTGTGCGAGGGGATCGGTGCAGTCCGCGGGCGGGTCGAGGTCCGTGAGCAGCACGTCGAGCTCGACGAGCCGGCACAGCACCGGCTCGAGCGCGCCCCGGGCGGCGCCGAAGCGGCGGGCGAGGCCGTCGAGGAGGTCGGTCCAGCGGACCGAGGTCGCGGTCGCCTCGAGCGCGGCGCCGACGATCGGCGTGCACCGGATCGAGGTCTCGCGCCGCCCACCTCCCGGCTCCGCGGTCCGCGCCGGCAGCAGCAGCCGCCCGTCGCGCAGCGACCGGACCGGGTTGGCGACGACGCTCGTCCGCGCCAGCACCGCGGGCACGGCCCGGACGCGCCCGAGCAGTGCATCGAGCCAGGCCGCGTCCGGACGCTCGACCGGCCGGTGCCGGTCGCCCGCGCGCAGCGCCGGGTGGTCGCCGAACCGCACGGGCGCGACCCCGGCGAGGAGCCCGAACGGGGTCGCCCGGCCGGTCAGCCGCAGGTGGTACTTGGTGAGCGCGAGTGCGGCGCGGCGCAGGTCCTTCGCCTTCGCCGGGGCGCCTGCTGCGATCGCCCGCACGTCCCGCGCGAGGCTGGGGCTGGCGGTCTCGACGGCCTCGAGGAGCTGCGGGTCCGCCGCGAGGGCGACGATGCGCTCCCGCTCGTCGGCGACGGGCGGGACGGCCGTCCGGCCGGCCCGGCGCGGCGCGGCCGCGGCCCGCAACAGTCCCACGGCAGCGCTCGTGAAGACCGGGTCCCGGGTCACTAGGGCACCATCGTTCCTACGGGCCCCGTGATCATGGTGGGGTTCGTTGAAGGGATCCGGCGGGAGCCGGGGTGACGGCCTGGTGGGGTCGCTCGTGGAGGGCCTGCATGACACTGCCGCCCCCGGCTCTCGCGGGGCTG